>JBEAUV010000039.1:0-16712 GCA_041161265.1 Bacteroidota bacterium
ATACATATACTGTGAATCCTACCGCGCCTTGTGCTATTGCAGCTACAGCGACGGTTACTGTTACGGAAGAAGTGGCTCCAGATCCTGGTACAAATGGAACGATAACATTTTGTGGCAATGATGCAAGTTCAGATTTATTTGTAGAATTGGGAAGTTCTGCTAACGCAGGAGGTGTATGGTCGCCAGTTTTAACTTCTGGAAGTGGAATTTTTAACCCTGCAATTGATGCTGCTGGAACATATACGTATTCAATAACTACTTCTTGCGGAATATTTGGTGCTGATGTGATTGTTAGTGTAAATACTATTTTAACAACGGTTCAGGATAGTTCAATATGCAGTGGAACTGACTATACTTTCCCAAATGGAACGGTTCATTCAAATATTAATATAGACGAAACATATACGTCAACGCTCACTTCAATTAATACTGGATGTGACTCATTGGTAGTTACAAATATTACAGTAATATCATTGCCAACAGCTACAATTAGTGGAGGAAACTCTTATTGTATTGGAGATGTTGCAGCAGATATCCTTGTAACTGTTACTGGATCTGCCAATTGGACGTTGGATTATGATTTGAACGGAACTGCAACTACCGTTACTGGTTCTGTTAGTCCATTTAATTTAGGTAGCGCTTCAGGAACATATACATTATCTGTTATTACAGATAATGCATGTTCTAATGCTGCTTTAATAGGCAGTGAAACGATTTCTATCAATCCAATTCCTTCTGCTCCAAATGCAAGTGGAGATAGCACTTATTGTTCGACATGGACATTTTTACCAATGAATGCTTCCGGAATAGTTGGTGCGTCATTCACGTGGTATGATATGAATGGAACCGTTTTAAGTAATAGCAGTACTTTGCAACCAGAGAATACTTTGGGTGTTACAGAATACTACGTTACACAATCGCTTTTAGGTTGTGAAAGTCCAGCTGATAGTGTCGTTATTACGATTAAAGAATGTGACATTGTTATTCCTACAGCATTCACACCAGACGGGGATGGCGTAAATGACGATTGGAATTTAATCAATTTGGACGCATTGTATCCTGAAAATGTTGTTACAATCTATAACAGATGGGGTAATGTGGTGTTCGAACATAATTCGGCTAGTGATGGCATCTATGATTCAAACAGATGGAATGGTGAATTCAATGGAAGTGAATTACCTGTAGCATCTTATTACTTCATTATTAAATTAGATGATATTGAAGAATTAAGAACAGGAATTGTAACTATAATTAAGTAATTCCATTTAGGCATTTTGCCTTTTGAAATTGACAAGCCTTGCTAAGAAATCTCTTAGTGAGGCTTTTTTGTTAAATTAAATTGTCAAAATAATTTTATTGATAAAAAACAAAACTTAGACATCAAATAAATTGTTTAATCGAATTATTCAAGCATTAGCAATTCCGGTTTTTCGATAAATTAATACCAAAATTAAAGCAAACCGTCTATTTAAAAAAGATCTTCAAACAAATCAGAATGAATTTCTCCTCCCAATCAACACCTACAAACGGAGTTACCGCCCTTATTAATAATTTATTATCCTTTTGATACCTGTTTTTTGAATTGATAAAAATCAGCGAAAGCCATGAGGATTGCTCTTCAAAAGAAAAACTAGTTGTACTTACTTTACAGTATATAATTACCAAATTATTATTCTAAATAAAGTAAGATGAAAGTAAAAGATGTAATGTCTGGGTACACAGTAAAGTATTGTACACCAGAGACAAAACTTCAGGAGGCAGCAAATACTATGAAAGCAAACAATTGCGGGGCATTGCCAGTTGTTGATAAAAACAAAAAAGTATTGGGGATAATTACCGATCGTGATATTTGTTTGGAAGCTGCACAAAAGAAAACTGTGCCTGTTGAAAATCGCTTGGTTCAAGAGGTGATGTCAAAAAACGTACACACTGTTAAAGGTGATGATGAAATTTCAGCAGCTTTTCAACACATGCGAAAAAATAAAATAGGTCGCTTGCCCGTGATAGATGAAGCAGGGAAATTGACAGGGATTATTTCCTTACACAAGCTACTGAATCACGGTGTGAGTGATGAAAGAAAGTTATTGGGTAATCTTTCAGATTCAGGTGAAAATTTGTTAAAGACGCTTCATGCAGTATCTAGCCGATATAGTGGCAGTACTGTTCAGAAATCAAAGCCAACAAAATTGATCTCAAAGCTATAGTCAGGATTCCACTTAAAATAGGAGACTTGCTTATTGCTGTCTCCTATTGTTTTTTCTTTTAAAGTTCATTTATCTGTGACATCAGCCATATGATAGCAGGATACAAAGGGTCTTTTTGAGAATCAATTTCAACTTTAGAAAGAGACACAAAATAAATTATTTCACACCTTAAAACGCACGATTATGTCACATCAAGAAATTGAAGATTTAGTGGATCACACAGAGGAATTGTGTGTTTCTATTGTTTTGCCAACTCATCGCTTAGCACCAGAGCGATTTCAGGATCCATTGGTTTTTAAAAAAATAGTGGCAGAGGTAAAAAACCTTTTAAACGATAAAAAAGAAAGTAAGAAGAAAATTACTGCAGTTATTGAAAATTTGGAGGGCCAATATGAGATGATAGATTTTAACCATTCATTGGATGGAATTGGGATTTTTGTTTCTCCAACTGTTTCAAAAATGATCCAATTTCCATTTCCTGTAACACAAAAAATAAGTGTTTCAGACACGTTTTATGCGCGAGACCTTTTGTATTATTTACAAATGACGGTTGATTATTATGTGCTGTCATTGCAAGAGAATGATATTCGCTTATTCAAAGGGAATGGTGAAAAGTTATCGGAGATTCTAAACGAAGATTTTCCTATGGAATACGATGAATCATATGAGTATTCCCATTCAACTCGAAATAGCAATTTTGGAAGTAACGTGTTGAAACAGTTTGAAAAAGATGAAGGCGAAATTCAGGAAATTAGAATGAAGACTTTCTTTGATAGCGCAGATGGCAGAATGGAAAAGTATGAGTATTATGGTCGGCCAATTCTGCTTGCAGGAGATAAACACGAACTTGCGAATTTCATGAAACTCACCAAGAATTCGGATAATGTAATTGGTATGTTAGAAGGTAATTTCAATTTTGAAGTTCTTGAGAAATTTGCAAAAAAAGTGTGGGATGAAGTAAAACAAAGTTTTCAAGAGGCACATAAAAAAGTAATTTCAACACTAGATGAACTTGTGGGAAGTGAAATGGTTGCAGTTGGAATTAATGATGTTTGGAGAACAGCAGACGAAGGAAAGGGACTGGAATTGATTGTTGAGAAAGAATTAATTAGACCCGCTTATTTTTCAAAAGATAAGTATATGATGAAGTTGGAAAATCAACCAAACGATGAAAGTTATAAAAGAATAAACGACCTAGTTGAAACAATTATTCAAACTGTTCGAAGTAAAAATGGTAAGGTAATATTTGTTGAGAATGGCAGTATGGAAGATTATGACGGAATTGCTTTAAAATTAAGATATCCTGATTTGGGTTAATTGATTTGCCATTTATTTGAACAATAAAAAAAAGATCCTTAGGGATGTTTTTTTTTGTCTAATTGGCAGTAAAAAAAATCAAAAACTAAGCTATTTCGTTTAAGTTTCAACACACATAGTTATTCTAAAATTCAAGCAGACTTTCCAACTTCGTCTCATCTTAACAGACTTAAATAGCATGAGATAATCCACTATTTCCCATTTGAAGAGATTTGATTTTAACATCTTTAAAATCTTGTTTAATTACCATGAAAACAGTTTTTTTTTGTACTTCAACATTGATGTATTTTTCCATTGTTAAGCGAGCTAATAGATAACAAATACTCGATTCTGCGCCTTGATTTAAATTCACATTGTGCTCTTCTAAACCATCGTGACAACCTCCTGTAACAGGATTGTAAATGATTTGATTCAAATGATTATTACCGTGAAACCAGCCAAATGCATTTTCTAAATGGTTACGGTATTCTGGCAAGCCAAATACCTCATAAAATAAATCGAGTGAGAGGATAGTGTAGGCAACATCAATCGGTTGCTCTCCAAATTTATTCGATTCGTTTCCTTTGATATGCCAACCTTGATTTGAAATAACCTTAATTTTTTTGGCATCCATAATATGTGACAATAAAAAATTAAATGTCGTAAGTGCTATTTCTTTATAACGATAATCATTTGTTGCTAAATAGGCATATAACAATGCCTCTGGGATCACACTATTTGCATATGTCAGAGAATTTTCAAACCAATTCCATTTCTCATCATTAGAATCGTAATATTTTGAAAGTAGCGAATCAGCAAGTTTTGAAATTACATCTTCCAGGTCAACAGTTTGCTTCACCATATTATAAAAATACAATCCTTTAATAGCGAAAGCAATGGCTCTAGGAGATTTCAATTTTTGAATATTGCTCAATGATCTTTTAATCATGTTTTCCGCTCTATTGCTTAAAAAATCACTAAATAAATCTTTATGTGAAACAAATTCCCCAAGAGCCCAAATTGCTCTGCCCATGGAATCTTCTAAATTAACAGATTCATTTTGCGCATGGTAATTACCATTTTGATCAACGTAGTTTAAAAATGTACCATCAGCCATTTGAGTATATTCTATAAAATCCAAATAGACTATAATCATTTGAAGATCGCTTTCATCATTCGATAATACAAAATGGTTTGTTAATGCAATTAGAGCCCTAGAATTATCATCTAAAGTGAAACCTGAAGTAATATCAGGATGATTTATTTTTGAAAACTGAACCAAGCCTTGTTTTGTTGTTAAACGTTTTATTTGATCGAGTGATATTTCAGGGATTGAATAATTTAAATTATCACCATTATTGACTAGCTCATTGAATAACTTTGTATGGGCAATTGAAGAATTATGCCATGCTGAAGGACGAATATCACGAAGCGCATTCAAACTCATTTCTTGTCTTTTTGTATGGTTTGAAATCAATTCATTCATTTCAAGTGAAAGTTGCTCAGAATTTTGAAAATCAACGATTGTCCCAGCATTGTTTTTTAACATTTCCTTCGCATGTGGTATAGGTGTTGAAATTATTGGGCAAGCGCAACTCATTGCATAAGAAAAAGTCCCACTAACTGCTTGATAGGGATCCTTTGAAGTAAAAAGATATACATCAGTTAATAGTAAATATTCTAATAAATCGTCTAGGGTCAAGTACTTATTTACAAAAATTACATGATTTTCTATGTCAAGGTCGATTACTTTCTTCTCAAGAAATTCACGGTATTTTTCACCTTCTTTTTTTACAATTTCTGGGTGTGTTTTCCCAAGTACATAATAAATTACATTTGGATTTTTCAGAATAACAGAAGGCAATGCGTCTAATGCTGTTTCAATACTTTTACCTGAACTTATCAAACCAAAAGTGGAAAAAATGAATTTTCCATCAAGATTGAATTGCTCTTTTAGCTCGGTTTTTTTAGCAGTATTAACTAAATGTGTTCCATGTTGTATTACAGAAATTTTTTCTTCTGAGATAAAATAATCTTTCACTAAAATATCTTTTGAATTTTCTGTCATAACAACGATACCACTGGAAGCTGAAACAATTGAATTTATTAAGTGTTTTCTTTTTTCATTCGGCTTTGGTAAAACAGTATGAAATGTTATTAAAAAGGGTTTGTCAAGAGAGTAAAGTAAATAAAGAATGTTTTCGCCATATTCCCCAGCAAACAAGCCAAATTCATGTTGAATAAAGACAACTTTGATGTTTTTATCATGATTGATTTTTATTCCTAAATCAATATAATTCATATGGTTAGATGTGTCTAGAACATATTTGACATCTTTTGAGTATGTATTCTTCTGAAGATTATTTTCCAAAGCACATGCTTTAATTGAAAATGAATTCCCGAATTTTTCAGAAATTGCGTCCATTAAATCTTGCGTATAAGTGGCAATACCACATTCTCTTGGAGGAAAAGAACTTACAAAAAGTATTTCATTCGTTGGTTGGGAATTCATAAACTTGAGTTTTTTATTTCAGTGATTAATTCAGTTAAACTAACAGAGGCTAAGCCTATACAGGTGTCGGCTGCTCCATAATAGATGTATAATTGATCCTCTAATAAAATAGAAGCCGTTGGAAAAACGACATTATTGACAATTCCTATTTTTTCCCATTCAAGTTCGGGTGAGAAAAGTGGGGTATTTAAACGGCCAATTTCTATAGTTGGATTTTGTAAATCTAAAAGTGCCGCACATGCATGGTATATATAGCCATCTTTTGTGTCTTCAACGCCATGATATATTAAAAGCCATCCATCTGCCGTTTCAATCGGCGGACAACCACTTCCAATGTAACTTGCTTCAAATAGAAATTTGCTTTCTAGAACAGTAAAATTTCTAATATTTTGTAAATAATTCTTCCAGAAAGACTTTGTTAATTCGCCAAATTCTTTGAAATAGACGATTTGAATATCAGGATAGAGGCGATGCAGGAAAGCATATTGGCCATTTATTTTTCTTGGGAAGAAAACAACATTCTTGTCCCAAATAAAAAGTTGATTAGCAACATTATTTCCAATACGTTTGTGAAGAAATTTTACGAAACGCAAATACTTATCTTTGATATCATTACAACTTTTCAAAATTGAATGAAACTCATTATAGGTGAATTTTGGAACAAGAATTCCTTGTCGTTCAAAGCTTTTCAAATCTTTAGATGTCATTAAGGAACCAAGAGCGTTATTACCATCATAAGCAGTATAAGTCATGTAGTAAGTGTCTTCGATTTTTACGATTCTCGGATCTTCAATTCCAATTTTTTCATACGAATCAAGAGGAGTGAGGATTGGCTCATCATTTCTTTTTAATACTTCAGTTGGTGATTTCAATTCACAGTATCCAATCGATGAAGTATTGTTTTTGCCAATTGCTCGATAGAATAAATGAATTTTTCCGTCTGCCTCAATACAAGCGGGATTAAAAATACCTTGATTCTCAAATTCCAATGAAGTTGGCTCCAATACAATTCCTTCTTTTCTTACAGTGATCATTTTATTCTTGGGATACTTAGTGAGTAGTAAATTCACTTAACTTAAAGTGAATGTCAAATATATTTTTTAAGTAAAAGAGTAGAAATGATGACAATCAATTAAATGAGTGATTCTTGTCAATCCCCATCCTTTGAATTTGGAGTTCCTTTGATTTCTTGTGATTAATTGTACTTATATTTTCCACGAGTTTTAATTTTAAAAATTGAATTATGTGTTTTTCGGCAGTGACGAGTTTTGGATTAAGTGCAGTGTTAGCTGCATCAAGTGTTATTACTTTAAAAAGAGTTCAAACTTCTTCTCAGGTACCATTTGCTGCGATACCGCTCATATTTGCAATTCAACAGTTCGTAGAAGGAATATTATGGATTTCATTTACAAATTCAACTTACGCTGGTTGGAATCACTATGCGACTTTGATCTTCCTTGTATTTGCTCAAGTAATATGGCCCTTTTTAGTGCCGTATTCTATGTTTATGCTTGAGAAAGTTCATTATCGAAGAAATATATTTAAAGTATTAGTGTTTATTGGTTTTTTAACTTCTTTGCATCGCACGTATGGGTTGATCAATTTTCCGATTCACTCAGATGTGAACAGTCATCACATTCGTTATCTTATTGATTTTAATCCTCAATTTAACAAGATTAGTTTGGCTTTTTATTTCGTTTCAATTATAATTCCATCTTTTATCTCAAGTGTGAAATACATGGTGTTTATTGGCGTTTTTCTAATTGCTTCTTTCACCATAACATATATTTTTTACGGGGAATATATTATTTCTGTATGGTGTTATTTTGCTGCTGCAATAAGTGTAATTGTAATATTAATTTCTTCCAATTTCCGTATTCGTCAAGAAGGCTATAAAGAATAATTAGAAGTCTTTTTTGAATTTCTTGTGTAGTATAAATAGTCATGATTTCAATCAAGAATAGTAGTGATTAAAGTTATTGAATATTTCTTTCTTTTCTTCTTACTTCGCAGTAGATGAAAATGTCACGCTAAACTTAAAATTCAAGATTATGGAACTTTTTACACCGCAAATAGACAAAGATTTTGATATTAAGATCACTAACGATATCATAAAAATAATTTATGATAGACGAGCTGTTCGCGTTTATAAGGATGTTCCAATCGGCAGAAGATTAATTGAACGAATAATTGACGCAGGCAGAATGGCGCCATCGGCGTTGAATAAGCAATCGTGGAGTTTTTATGTTCTTACAAAGAAGGAAGATATCCATTTATTCTCAACTGAGATCTCAAAAGTGGTCATCAAAGAAATGATTAAATCGGGCATGAAAGGTTTGGTTAAAATGACAAAAGATTTTTTACATTTTTCAAAATGTTCTGAGATTCTGAAAGCCGAAGATCATGTTTTTTATCAAGCTCCAGTCGTTATATTCATCTGTGCACCAAAAGGAGAGGAATGGGTATCCTTGGATATTGGAATGTGTTCTCAAAACATCATGCTTGCAGCCAAATCGTTGGGAATTGATAGTTGCCCTGTAGGATTGGGTAAGTTCGTAATGCTGACAAAAAGTTATTCAAAATTAAAAGTTCCTGAAACAGACCAAGTTTATTTAGCTATTATTCTTGGATATGGTAATGAAACTCCAGAAACAAAAAAACGAAAAAATGATAATATATATTTTGTCTGAAGAAGCCTTTTGAATACATCTAATAAAAGCTAATCTCTTTCAATTAAAAACTTTATTATGAAAATTGTCAAATTTATCAGTGATGATCCCAAGCAAAAAGCATTTGAAATTGCTTTAAGGGAAAATGTGAATGCCTATTTTAAATCAAAGGGAATTTCAACCAAAGGAAATTATAAAATGTATTTAAAAGCATTTGTTTTTTTATCGACTTATATAGTCCCTTTTGTGATTCTTTTAACCGTTTCAATGAATGGTTTGGTAGCTTTACTACTGGTTATTCTTATGGGTATTGGTGAAGCTGGAATAGGGATGTCTGTTATGCACGATGCAGCTCATGGTGCATTTTCAGCAAAGAAATGGGTCAATACTTTTTTCGCGTCTACGATGTATATTTTAGGAAGTAATACCTTTAATTGGAAAGTGCAACATAATATTTTGCACCATACTTTTACAAATATTTACGGGTATGACCAGGACATAGAAACAAAAGCATTGATACGTTTAAGTGATCATTCACCGTTAAAAAAAGTTCATCGTTTCCAATTTGTTTATGCCTTTTTCCTTTACGGATTAATGACACTTTCAAAATTATTTACTGATTTTGGACAATTAATAGATTTTAATAAAAGTGGTATCACTGAAGAACAGAATAGTTCACCAAAAAAAGAAATTGTTAAATTGATAATAACAAAACTAATTTATGGGTTTACTGTACTTGGTCTTCCTTTTATACTAAGCGATTACAAGTGGTGGCAGATCATACTAGGTTTTGCAATTTTACACATTACAGCGGGAATAATAATGAGCACAGTTTTTCAGATGGCGCATGTGGTTGAAGGTGCTAATCAACCATTACCAGATGAGAATAACGTAATCAAAAATGAATGGGTTGTTCATGAATTAAGTACAACTTCGAATTTTGCTAAGAACAATTTTTTTCTTAATTGGTACGTGGGAGGCCTTAATTTTCAAATTGAACATCACCTTTTCTCCAATGTTTGTCATATTCATTATCGAAACATCTCTCCAATTGTTGAAAAAACAGCGCATGAATTTGGATTTATCTATAATTGTAAACCAACCTTTATAAATGCACTTGGCTCACATATCCGCAGACTTAAAATGCTCGGAAATGGAGAATTAAACAATTAAGATAGCTTATTTAAATGAGGAGTGATAATTTATTTATCTTCCTTAGTTTCATCAATTTCTGGACGAATCACAGGAAGAATTTCTGGAATTGGATCATTTGAAATCTCTTTTAGACTATCAGGCTTGAAGTCAGGAGGGATAGAGGGTATTGCCGGAATTATCGGAAGCGGATCAATCTCGTGTTTTTTTACATTCTTTCTCATAGTATTAATTTTTATAGTTACATAAAAACAATTGTTTAATTCAGCTCATTGATTGTTTTTTTCAAATGCACCAGAAAATATGCTTATGCCTGTTTTTATTAAAAGTCGATTAACTGGTTCTTCAGAATAAACCCTTCGCATTGCTTTTAATTCAGTTACTACAACTTCAGGATATTTGTAATACCATTCGTCGTATTCTAATGCATGTGTTTCAAATGCCTCATTTTTAAATATAGGGGGCGTCATAAAAATTTATTTAATGGTTTTTGAAAAAAGAAATCCAGAAATAATAGAAGAAATTAGGGTACCTAAACTCCAACTTACAACCATCATTAAAGAGACTTTGAAACTCGAATAAGTCATCACCATTCCAGGAAGAGTTATTACCCAGTAAATTAATCCAAATCGAAGACCTTTTTGTAAAGTATCCCCACCTTTTATTAGATGCTTCGTTTTGTTCCAGATCCATAATAATAAGTAACCTAGAAGAAATGGTTCGAAATAAAAACAGGACATTAAGGGGTCTGACCAAGATCTGAAAATGGCCTGATTTTCATACTCCAGCTGAATTGATGGTTGTATTAAATATATAACAAAACTCGCCAACAATGAAACTTGAAGTATAATTACGCCAGAGGTAAATCCAATTATTATTTTTCTCATATTGATAAAACTTAGGTCAACGTTCATTGAAAAACACATATTTTTTTACTTTAAAATTTAGAGGACATCTTTTATTTATTTGTTTGATGATTGTCCATTTTTTTCATCATTAAATTATACTTCAATAATACATTTGAATTCAAACATTATTATTGCAATTTGTCACTGATACAAATGATTTTTGTCATAAGCATGCGAAAATGAATAATTTATTAATGAAATTTTTCTTTCATTTTGGTCAGAGAAAAATGTGGTTTACGAGAAAAATAATAAAGCTGTGTCTTTTATTATTTTAGATAACAAATAAATTTCAAGAGCGCACAAACCATTATTAGACTAATTGAATTTTTCAATTAACACCTTCTTCAAGGATACGTTTACCTAAAATAGATTCAATTTCTTCCTTGTAAATAACTTCTTTGTCCAATAATATGGTGGCCATTTCATGCAATTTGGAAATGTTTGTATTAAGAATTGTTTGCACTTTTTCTTTAGCTTGATTTACAAGATTTCTCACTTCATCATCAATTAATTTTGCAGTTGATTCGCTATATGGTTTTTGAAATGAATTTTCATAGATACCGGTTGAGTCATAAAAGCTTATTGACCCAATTTTATCACTAAAGCCCAATTGACTTACCATCATATAGGCTTGTTTCGTTACCTTTTCAAGGTCATCTAGTGCGCCAGATGAAACATCATTGAAGATAATTTCTTCTGCTACGCGTCCGCCTAATGCTGCACAAAGACGGTCGTTAAATTGAGCTTTTGTTATTATTTGCCTTTCCTCAGGAAGATACCATGCACCTCCAAGAGATTTCCCTCGAGGGATTATAGATACTTTTTGCAAAGGGTCAACATTCTTTAGCATCCAGCTAATTATTGCATGGCCAGCTTCATGGTATGCAATTATTTTTCTTTCTGATAGAGAAATTATTTTACTCTTCTTTTCCAAGCCTGAAATTACACGATCAATAGCATCGTAAAAATCTTGTGATTCAATTTTTGCTTTCTTTTTTCGAGCCGCAATCAAAGCAGCTTCATTACAAATATTGGCAATATCAGCGCCTGAAAAGCCCGGGGTTTGTGATGCTAAAATCTCCCGATCAACTGATTTGTCAATTAAAAGTGGTTTCATGTGTACATTAAATATGGCGAGTCGTTCATGCTTGTTTGGGAGATCTAAATGAATATGACGGTCAAATCTTCCAGGTCGTAATAAAGCGGGATCCAAAATATCTGCACGATTTGTTGCTGCTAAAACAATAATTCCTGTGTTTGGTCCGAAACCATCCATTTCGGCTAATAGTTGATTGAGTGTACTTTCTCTCTCGTCATTCGATTGGATAGATAATACTTTTCCTCTGACGCGTCCTATCGTGTCGATTTCATCAATAAAAACAATACTTGGTGACTTTTCTTTTGCCCTGTTGAATAAATCCCTCACACGGGAAGCACCAACACCAACGAACATTTCAATAAATTCAGATCCTGATAAGGAAAAGAAAGGTACACCTGCTTCTCCAGCTACAGCTTTCGCCATTAATGTTTTTCCTGTTCCAGGAGCACCTTCCAGCAAGATGCCTTTTGGAATTTTTGCTCCTAATTTTGTGAAATTAATAGGGTGTTTTAAAAATTCAACGATTTCCATTACTTCAATTTTCGCTTCTTCATACCCAGCGACATCCTTAAAAGTAATAGGACTATGATTTCCTTTTTCAAAAACAATTGGACTGGATTTTCCAAAATCGAATATTGATTTACCCATTCCTCCTGGAGCAGGCCCGCCCATTCGTCGCATTAAGAAATAACCTAATAAAGACAACAAGAAAAATGGGATTAACCAAGTTAACATTATTCCCCACCAATTGGTATTCCTACTTGAATAATGGATTTCTATTTTATCCTTTTCTAAAAAAGAAGCTTGGGCTTCAGTTAAATTTCTCTCAAAAACGTCTACAGACCCAATTTGAAAAAAGTAATGTGGACCTGGATTTATATTGCCAAAAAAGCCATTTGATATTTTTTTATAATAATCCTTTTTGAGACTTTCCTTTTTTATAAATACTTCAACTGTTTCTTTGTTTACAATATCAATTTTTAATACATCATTATTCTGCAACATTTCCTTATTAAACTCTTGCCAAGTAATTTCATGCGTTATACTTGATTGATTGGTGAAAAAATAGAATAAAACAATTGCAATGAAAATGGTTAAATAAATACGATAAAAAGGAAATGGTTTTTTGTCTTGATTGAAAACCAAACTATTCTTGTTTTTCTTTTTTGAATCTCCTGTTAACATATGATGAAATTTTTTGAGTCCTTATTAATTTTGAGCATCAAGCGGACCATCATGAATTGGGTAAATAGAATTCGTGATTTTTTTCACAGGATACTTTTTCATAATTGCTTCAACTGCAGGATGGATATTTTTGTTGACATAAGCTTCATCATAAATATTCCCTTTGGCTGTCCCTTGCCACACCAATTTATTTTGTTCTCTATCGAAAACATTCAAAGTAATCGAACTTTCAATTATTTCATAATTCCTAGTAGTGTAATTTAAAGGGTATGAAAACATTCCATGATAATAATAATCGAAATGGTAAGGAGAATAATAATCACTACCATAATAGTACCGTTGATAATAATAGGGATAGGGAAATGGGTAAGGGGTATAAATTGTTATTTCTTCCTTCTCTTTTTTAATATTATTTACTGTTATACCGAGTAATATATCGGGTTCACTGAGATTTACAACATACCCTCTTGCAGCAAAACTTTGTCCGAAGTAGTTTTTTATATTGTTTCGAATAATTTCATTATTATATGGGAGGTTTGTTGAATCTGTTTCATCAGGTAACCAAGCAAAAGTTTTATAAACATTAAAATCTATAGTTTCATCAGCAGTAGCAATGACATTTGTATATATTCCACATCCGACTACAATAATTGTTAAAATAAATAGTGAAAACATAATTTTTAGATTTTTTGAAATGCGAGTGTTAATGTGGTTTTTAGGAAATATTTTAATGAATTTTAATGGTCTGGAATTATTGATTTGTGGTTCCATAATAGGACTTATTTAAACTGTTACTGCTAATTTTAATTACCTTGATTTATTTGCCAGTTGTTTTAGATTGCTTTCAATACTTATTTTTTTCTAAAATCAATTACAATAAAAACAAAGGCGGGATTACAAACCGCCTTTGCCAGTACAAAAAGAATAGCGTCACTTCTATCACTATTCCCTTGTATCCTAATTCTTTTGAATTTCTCCCTGACCAAGAAAACCGTTATATTTCTGCTTTACGAACCCACAGCCTTGACATTTAAAAAATGCTTAACCTTTTCAGTTTTCAAATCAGAACATGAACTCTTTCGAACTGTAACAAATGTATTATCAGAAGATTGAGATGTTGGTGATCTTTGTCAAGGCGAATATTGATAATTATCACACTTTAAATTGAGTCTCATCATCGAAGAAAAAATGATGTATGAGTTCCTTTGTGGAATAAATATTTTATTAACCATTAATTATTAAAAAAATGAGAAGTGATTTAGACATTCAAAAGGATGTAATGGACGAACTTAGATGGGAGCTATTACTTAACGCTAATGAGATTGGTGTTGCTGTTAAAAATGGTATTGTTACATTAACTGGGAGAGTCGATGCATATAGCAAGAAATCCCTAGCTGAAAAAGCAACTAAAAAAGTAGCAGGAGTTCGAGCTGTTGCAGAAGAAATTGAAGTTCGTTTAACCGATCTTGGTAAGAAAACAGATGCAGATATTGCACAAGCTGTTTTAAACGCTTTAAAGTGGCATTCATTGATTCCAGAAGAAAAAATCAGAGTTAAAGTGGAAAAAGGATGGGTAACATTGGAAGGTGAATTGGAATGGGAATTTCAGCGCAAAGCTACTGTAAGAGCAGCTGAAGATCTTGATGGGATTCTTGGGGTAATCAATAATATTGTTATTGTTCCAAAATTAAAAACATCAGAAGTGAAGAATAAAATATCTGCAGCTTTTCACCGAAGTGCAACAATTGACTCTGATAATATTGATATTGAGGCAGAAGGAAGTAAAGTGGTTCTAACAGGAAGCGTTCGTTCATTTGCAGAGAAAAAAGATGCCGAAAGAGCAGCTTGGCTTGCACCTGGCGTTAGTCAAGTTGAGAACAATCTTGAGATTAATACAGAAGTTTTTTCTTATTAATTTATTTTGAAATCCTCCTCACAAATTGCATAATATTTTTACGATTTGCGGGGAGGATATTTTGAGTGTTACATAAAACTACGTTACACAATTGCTTTAAGGCTGTGAAAGTACAGATGAAAGTGTCGTTATTAAGATTAAAGAATGTGAATTTAAAAAGCCTTGCTAAGAAACCACTTAGTAAGGCTTTTTAAATTAAATGAGTAATCAAAATTAATTTATTTGGAACATCAATTATTTGATTGAGCTAGTGATTAAAACACAAACATTCAATTTTTCTTTGCTGCTGAACGAATAAAATCACAGATATAAAGGGGTGAAATCGTCAAATAAAAAAAACAATAAATAAAAGGAGTGTACTACTCAGTTTATTGGCTAGATTGTTAATAGATGTTGAAGCTACCGTGGATTAAACTTTTCTTATTTCTATCTTATTTGAACTATTTCCCTTAATTTTAACATTCAAAAATTATTTTCTCAAAATACACTAAATGACAAACAACGATATTCTTAAAAAACTACGTGTAGCATTGCATTTGCGAAATGATGAAATCATAGAAATCCTTAATTTAGTGGACTTTAAAGTTACTCAAAGTGAACTTGGAGCTTTGTTTAGAAAAGAAGATCATCCAAATTACAGAGAATGTGGTGATCAATTGTTACGTAATTTTCTGAATGGCTTAATCATTCATATGCGCGGACCAATGGAAGGGAAAGAAGATCAAAATAATCAATAAGTACAATATAAAAAGTTATGTCAGACGATAAAAAAGTCATATTTTCTATGGTTGGAGTTTCAAAAACTACGCCTCAAGGAAAATTAATCATCAAAAATATTTACCTCTCTTTTTTCTACGGAGCAAAAATTGGAATTATTGGAGCAAATGGTTCTGGTAAATCAACCGTAATGAAAATCATCGCTGGATTAGATAAGGCTTATCAAGGTGATGTTGTGTTTTCTTCTGGTTATTCTGTTGGGTATCTTTCTCAAGAGCCAGATTTGGATTTAACGAAAACAGTAAAAGAAGTCGTTCTTGAAGGAGCACAAGAAACAGTCGATGTTTTAAAGGAATACGAAGAAATCAATAATTCATTCATGGATGAAGAGATCTTGAATGATGCCGATAAAATGGACAAGTTAATTGCTCGTCAAAGTGCTGTTCAAGATAGAATTGATGCGTTAGACGCTTGGGAATTAGATTCAAAACTAGATCGAGCAATGGACGCTTTGCGCTGTCCACCAGATGATCAATTGATTTCAACGTTGTCTGGAGGAGAAAAACGCCGCGTTGCATTGTGCCGTTTGTTACTTCAAAATCCTGACATTTTATTATTAGATGAGCCTACCAATCACTTGGATGCTGAATCAATTGAATGGTTAGAACAACATTTACAACAATATCAAGGAACTGTAATTGCGGTAACCCACGATAGATATTTCTTAGATAACGTTGCAGGATGGATCCTTGAATTGGATAGAGGAGAAGGGATTCCATGGAAAGGAAATTATACTTCTTGGTTAGAGCAGAAAGGAAATCGTTTAAAAGAAGAAGAAAAAACAGAATCTAAACGACAAAAAATGTTAGCCCGAGAATTAGAATGGGTGCGTTTGAATCCAAAAGGTAGGCATGCTAAAAATAAGGCGCGTATTGCAAACTATGATAAAATGCTAGCTGAAGATAGTCGTGATAAAGAAGATTTATTGGAAATGCCAATTCCCAACGGACCACGTTTAGGGAATAACGTAATTGATGCAGTGCATGTGGCAAAAT
>JBEAUV010000040.1:0-16709 GCA_041161265.1 Bacteroidota bacterium
ATCTAACACCAAGATTCCAGCGTGTGATTGCCCCATTCCCAATTCATCCTCAGCACATAACATTCCATGGGATTCAACTCCACGAATTTTGGAAACTTTCATTTTCAACGGTTCATCAGGAGTAGGATAAAGCGTACAACCAACAGTAGCAACAATAACTTTTTGTCCAACAGCAACATTTGGCGCACCACACACAATTTGTAAAGGCTCTCCACCAATTGTCACAGTAGTCACTTTTAATTTATCAGCATCAGGATGTTTTTCACAAGTAAGCACCTCACCAACGACAACACCTTCAAGTCCACCTTTCACAGCTTCTAACTTTTCAACGCTCTCAACTTCTAAACCTGTATCCGTTAAAATTCCATCCATTTGTTGTGGAGAAAGATCCGTTTTGACGTATTGTTTAAGCCAATTGTATGATATTTTCATTCTGTGTGATTATTTGACAAAAAATTGAATGGCGAATTTAAGGAAATTCAATGAATTTTTAACGTCAAAAAATGTACTAATCGGAGATTAACATTTCGAATAAAAAGAATTAACACGAACTTTGCATGAAGTATTTTCTGTTGTGCGTATTTTTGCACTATCAAAATTGATAAAATTCAAATGCGCAACATTTTACTTACCCTTTTTAGTTTTTTTTTCCTGGCATTTTCCTTTGCTCAAAAGAAAAGCACATTGAGCGGCACGATTACAGATGCTGAGAGTGGAGAGGCGATTATAAACGCTAAAATATACATTCCAGCAATTCGACAAGGAGCAGTAACAAATACTTACGGTTTTTATTCTTTAACGGTTGAAAGTGGGAAGCACACCATTGAATTTCGTTCTGGTGGAATGGAAACCGTTGTGAAAGAATTTGATTTAACAGCGGATGTTGTTTTCAATATTGAAATGTCTAGCGAAATAAAAAGCATTGGTGAAGTAACCATCAGCGCAAAAAAAGGTGAAAATGTTAATTCTGCTCGAATAGGTCAAATCGATTTGGATGTTGAAAAAATTAAAACTTTACCAGCATTCATGGGAGAAGTGGACATTATCAAAGCGATTCAATTGTTACCTGGAGTTTCATCCGTTTCAGAAGGTGGACAAGGATTTTATGTGCGAGGTGGTGGTCCAGATCAAAATTTGGTTTTATTGGATGAAGGAGTTGTTTACAATGCAGCGCATCTTTTTGGGTTTTTCTCTGTTTTCAACGTTGATGCAATTAAAAGTGTGACGCTTATTAAAGGAGGAATGCCCGCTAATTATGGAGGAAGATTGTCGTCCGTTTTGGAAGTTCACATGAATGAAGGGAACAATAAAAAATTCAAAATCAAAGGTGGATTAGGTGTTATTTCATCTCGCTTGACACTAGAAGGACCATTAAAAAAAGACAAAGGTTCTTTCATTGTTTCAGCTAGAAGAACATACATCGATGTGATAATGAAGGCAGCCATTCCTGAATCATCACCTTTTTCAGGATCAAGTTATTATTTCTACGATATGAACGTGAAATTAAATTACAAACTGACTGAAAAAGACAAAATCTATTTAAGCGGTTATTATGGAAAAGATGTTTTTACATATGGCAACAAAACAGATGCATTTACTGTTGACATGCCTTGGGGAAATGGAATTGCAGCATTAAGATGGAACCATTTGTTTTCCAATAAATTATTCATGAATGTCACTTCCACTTTTTCTGATTATCAATTTAAATTTGGTTCTGCACAAGATGAATTTCAATTTGCTTTAAAATCTCAAATCACTGATGTTGGTGGAAAAGTTGACTTTACCTATTTCCCAAGTACACGACACAAAGTAAAATGGGGAGTTGATTACATTTATCACACCTTAAATCCCACAAGTGTTTCAGCTGAATCTCAAGACGTAGTTTTTGACACAGGTGAAGCTCAAAAATTATATAGTCATGAATCGTCGGTTTATGTTTTAGACGAATTTGATTTGAACGAAAAAATCAAACTGAATGCTGGATTACGTTATAGTATGTATCAGCATGTTGGTCCATTTAAACGCTACATCAAAGGAGACATAAGCAATCCAGATTCTGTAATCAATTACTCAAAAGGAGATCTAATTAAGTTTTACAGTGGTCTTGAGCCAAGAGTTTCTGGTAGATTCTTACTTTCTGAAACGAGTTCAATCAAAGCAGGGTATTCGTATAATTACCAATATGTCCACTTGACATCTTTAAGTGCAGTTTCATTGCCAACAGATATCTGGTATCCGAGTACAGATAAGGCAAAGCCACAAAAAGGTTGGCAAGGATCGCTAGGTTATTTTCATAATTTCAAAGATGATAAATATGAAACCTCTGTAGAAGTTTATTACAAGGGGATGAAAAATTTAATTGAATACAAAGAAGGAGCTTTACCTGGAGATAATGTAAACGACAATACAGATAACATCTTGGTTTTTGGAACTGGTCAGGCTTATGGAATTGAATTTTTTGTCAAAAAAGCGTATGGAAAATTAACCGGTTGGATTGGTTATACATTAGCAAAAACAGATCGCAAATTTCCAGATTTAAATGGTGGAGATATCTTTCCTGCCAAATATGATAGAAGGCATGATTTATCAGTTGTTGCAGGTTATAAATTAAATGAACGTTGGACATTTGGTGCAGCATTTATTTATGCAACTGGAAATACATTGACTTTACCAACTTCCTGGTATGTGCAAGATCAGAATTTACTTTTTAATTATGGTGCTAGAAATTCCACAAGAATGGCACCTTATCACCGTTTAGATTTGTCTGCAACATTATATGATAAATCATACAAAGTAAAGCAAGATGAACTAACTGGAGAACCAATAAAAGTTAAGAAAAAACTGAGAAGTAACTGGTCATTTTCTGTATACAATGTTTACAACCGTGCAAATCCTTTCTTTATGTACGTGGATAGTAATGGGGATTTTTTGAATGGGGATTTTAAAATTAGTGTTAAACAAGTTTCATTGTTTCCAATAATACCTAGTGTGACTTGGAATTTTGAATTTTGAGAAAAATAAAACACATAGGAACATAGGAAACATAGACAAGTTGAACTCATAGAAAATAGACACATTGAAAATGAAAAAAATATTCTTCTTATTGGTTTTACTTCTCGCAATTACTTCATGTACGAAGGAAGTTAAGATTGATATTCCAGGTTTTGAGGAACAATTGGTCATAGACGGAAGAATTGAAACAGGTTATCCACCATTAGTTTTACTCTCTCGGTCGAAAGATATTTATTCACCTACGAATATCGATGCTTTTCTTGCTTCATTTGTTTCAGGAGCAACCGTGACAGTTGGAAACGGAACAAATGAAGTAGTTTTAGATGAAATCTGTACAGATAATCTTCCTGCTGGAACAGAAGCAATCGCCTCAGATTTATTTGGAATTCCAGTTTCTGAATTAGCTAATTATCACTTATGTGCATACACAACATTCGATTTGAGTATGTGGGGACAAGTTGGAAAAACCTACTATTTAACAGTAACATTTGAAGGAAAAACCTACACGTCTTCAACGACAATAATGCCTTCAACGAATTTTGATAATATATTTTGGAAACCCGATGGAGATTTAACAGATTACGGATATTCTTGGGTAACACTTTCAGACGTATCAAATCAATATGATTCTTACATGTGGGAAGTAAAACGAATCAACATTGGAATTGATGGTCAAACGAAAGATGCTGGTTATACAAAAACCTATAGCCCAGTATTTGATGATGATTTCTTTGATGGTTTAACCTTCGATTTCTTTTATGAAAACCCAATGGTTTGGGACGACCCAACTGTTCCAGATGAATACAAAGGTTATTACCGTTTAGGTGATTCTGTTGTTGTTAAACTCTCAAAAATGGACAGAGATGTTTTTAATTTCTTTGAGAAAAAATACATTCAAATGTCAACAGCTGGAAATCCTTTTGCAACGCCAACAAATATCCCAACCAATATTGTTGGAGGTGCTTTAGGTGTTTGGGCAGGATTTTCAACCTCGTATGACACATTGTATTGTGTGCCTTAATTAATCAATAGTACTTTTCCCCTATCAAATAATTCTGAACGTAATCTTTTACTCCTTCTTCCAATGTATGGAACCCCCCTTTATATCCTGCCTCTAACATTTTAGTCATATCAGCTTCGGTAAAATATTGGTATTTATCGCGAATATCAATTGGTGTGTCAATGAATGAAATATTCTCAGGAACATCCATACTTTTAAAAGTGTTTTTTGCCAAATCTAAGAAAGGGCGCGCTTTACCTGAACCTAAATTGTAAATTCCAGAATTTGGATGTTTTTCCATTAGAAACAAACATACTTCAACAACATCCTTCACATAAACGAAATCGCGTAATTGTCCACCATCCGTATAATTTGGATTATGAGAACGGAACAATTTCATTCCACCGTTTTCATTTATTTGACGGAAAGCATGAAAAATTACACTTGCCATTCTTCCTTTGTGGTATTCATTTGGACCATAGACATTGAAGAATTTCAAACCAGCCCAAAATGGAGGATACTGAGTTTGCTTCAATACCCATTTATCAAAATCATTTTTAGAATCTCCGTAAGGATTCAAAGGAACTAAATTTTCAATTTGTGAATGATCATCTTTGTAGCCAAATTCTCCCAAACCATAAGTTGCGGCAGAACTAGCATACACCAAAGGAATCGAAAATTTAACGCATGCATTCCAAACATCTTTGGAATAATTGAGGTTCAATTCATCAAATATTTTGGTGTCAAATTCAGTAGTATCAGTTCGAGCACCGATATGATAAATCATATCAACCTCATCACCAAAATCATTCAACCATGCAATAAAATCTTTACGGCCAACTTTTGCAGTAATTGATTTACCTTCTAAATTGTGATCCTTTTCAGTTTTTGAAAAATCATCAACTACAATAATATTTGTGTGTCCTGCTTTGTTCAAACGACTCACCAAACAGCTTCCAATAAAGCCTGCTGCTCCTGTAACTATAATCATGTGTGGATTCGGAATTTCTTAGAATAATCCGTTTATTTCTGCGTCTATAGCATTGATGATTTTTCCTAAGTCCTCTTGACTTTCAGGAAAACGATTGTTGTCAACATCAATAATCAATAATTTGCCTTTATCGTAAGTTGAAATCCAAGCTTCGTAACGCTCGTTCAAACGTTTTAAGTAATCTAAACGAATGCTTTCTTCGTAATCACGTCCACGCGTTTGAATTTGATTCACCAATGTTGGAACACTTGCTCTCAAATAAATCAATAAATCTGGAGAAGAGACAAAAGAATCCATCAAGTTGAACAAAGAGAAATAGTTTTCGAAATCTCGTGTTGTCATCAAACCCATTGAATGTAGGTTTGGTGCAAAGATGAACGCATCTTCATATATCGTGCGATCTTGAATGACGTTCTTATCTGTTTCTTGAATTTCTTGAATTTGAGTGAATCGACTGTTCAAATAATAAATTTGAAGGTTGAACGACCAGCGTTGCATGTCTTCATAAAAATCATTTAAGTATGGATTGTGTTCTACATCTTCAAAATGCGTTTCCCATCCGTAATGCTTAGCCAACATCTTTGTTAGCGTAGTTTTACCTGACCCAATATTTCCAGCGACTGCGATATGCATATTCATTCAAATTTAGACTGCCTAAATTACTACAATTGATTTAATTTACAAGGATTAATTGCGTAAAGTAAGTTCGTATTTTAATATTTTATTCTCCGTACGAAAATAGAAAAATTTACCCGACAATTTTACTTCACTGATGCCGATTGTTGGTAACTCGATAAAATCATTTGATGATTCATTGATTTGACGAATATTTAATTGATCTTTTAATAATAAAACAAGTGAAATATCCTTAACGGTCATCCTATTGAAAGTCCCAAATTCATAGACATTAATTAATGATCCGTATAAATCAAATTCAAATATTTTTTGAGTCGAATCAACTAAAAATAAATGATTCTCTGCTTCTTGAATTGAAACGATTTCAGTTGCATTTAATATGCCTTTTAAGTTTTTTATCTCTTGAAATTGATTGGTCCCATTTAAGCTTAACAACAGCAACTTTGAATTAAGTTGATCGACTACCCATAATTTATCTGGTTGACCAGAAACTGCAATATGGGAAGCGTTTCCTATATCAAAATAGGATAAATCCAAACATTCTTCACTTAAAGTCAATGTATTGTCTAGAATGCAAACAGTCTGTTGTTCTTCTGAAAACGTCACCAATTTCATTGTGTTGATCGATTGAATTTCTTTAATTCTCCCAAATGATTTAATACTCTGGGAAAATTTTAAAACGCCTGTTGAATCGAATTTCTGAAGAGCTTTGTTTTTAGTAATATATACATTACCCAATACATCAACAGACCAAATATCATCTTGACTGATGGAATATTCTCCGCTTTTTTCCCATTCCAATGAATCAAAAACTTGGGTATGTGCTTTTGATGCTAGAATAATAAAAAACAAGAAAATTACAATTGCTTTCACTTTATTTCGATTTATTTTTAAAGACTTCGGTTTGAACCAATATTTGTTCCAAAATAGTTCTATTATTTGAAAGACGAGGCACTTTGTTTTGTCCTCCCAATTTTCCTTCTGATTTTAACCATTCATCGAATGTTCCTTTCTCAGCAACATTTATAATCGGAGGATTTAAAACCAAATTATTATACCGTTTTGCATCATAATCAGAATTGATTTCTCTCAGTTTTTCGTCTAATAGTATTCCAAAACGATTCAAATCATAAGGTTCTTTGATAAATTCAATCAACCATTCATGTCCACCATGCTCAATGCTTGTCATATAAACAGGACAAGCTGTGTAATCTCTAATTTGAGCTTTCGTTTTATTACTCGCATATGAAATTGCTAATTCAGCATTATCAACAATTAATTCCTCTCCAAACGTATTTATATAACTCTTCGTTCGTCCGGTAATTTTAAATCGAAATGGATTTATTGAAGTAAATTGAATTGTATCTCCAATAATATAACGCCACAACCCTCCATTTGTTGAAATTACCAATGCATAATTAATCTCTGGTTTTACTTCTTCAAGATTAATAATCACCTTTGAATTTGAACCATCAAAGGACGACATTGGGATAAACTCGTAATAAATCCCATAATCCAACATCAATAATAATTCGTTCGAATCAAGTTGGTCTTGAATCCCGAAAAAACCCTCAGATGCATTGTATGTTTCCACATAATTCATTTCAGGATCTGGAATCAATTTTTTGAATTGCTCTTTATAAGGTTCAAAATTCACACCTCCATGCATGAACAATTCCAAATTAGGCCAAACCTCTTTTAAATTATTTTTACCCGTAATTTCTAGAATTCTATTTGCTAGAACCATTGTCCAACTTGGCACACCAACAATGATATGAACATCTTCATTCATTGTACTCAAGGCCATTTTTTCAATTTTTGAATTCCATTCGTTCATTAGAATAATTTCTTTCGACGGAGTTCTTCTAATTCCTGCCCACCATGGTAAATTATTCACGATTATTGCTGAAATATCACCAAAATAAGAATCGCTACTATTTGGATTATCTTCCAAAGACCCACCAACAACAAGGTGCTTTCCATTATATAATTTTCCATTGGGATGGTTGTTATAGTAGATTGCAAGAAGATCTTTTCCACCTTTGTAATGGCAATCTTCTAAAGATTCTTTGGTGACTGGAATTAATTTACTTCTACTACCAGTTGTCCCTGATGACTTTGCAAACCATTTTGTTTCTGAAGGCCAAATTAAATTTTGTTCCCCATTCATCAAACGATCAACAGTAGGTTGAACATCGTTGTATTCTTGCAAAGGAACTTGGTTTTTGAAATCTTCGTAGGATTTTATTGTTGAGAATTGTTTTTCTAATCCCCATTCAGTATTCAATCCAGAGGCTATTAATTTTTCAAATGTTTCTTGCTGTACTTCAAAGGGATACTTTTTGAATAAATCAATTTGATGAATTCTTTTTTTTATTATCCAAGCAAAAAGTGAATTGAAAGGCATCCTAAAATGATTGAAAAGTTATTACTGAATAATTACATCTTTAAGATACACAATTTACAAGAAAAAACTCAAAAAAAAAGCCATCCGCCCATGGCGCGATAGCTTAACTTATTTTCTGGTGATTGGGATTATCCCCAAATCATAATCCATGTAATAACTGCAAGAACAAAAATTGTATAAATTGTCCCTAATGCAACACTTGAACTTTCAAAGAAATTATCTGACATAATCGTTGTTTTTTATCAAAAGTAAAAAATTTATCGAACGGAAATCAAAGCAGAAACAATTTTCTTTATTTTTTATTCAAAAAAAAAGCCATTAGTCAGTTGACCAATGGCTGTTAAATCTTTTGTAAAGTTATTAATCTCTTGAACCTAAAATTCTTAAAAGAGAAAGGAAAAGGTTGATAAACAATATATACAATTGCAAGCCTCCAATCAATGATAATTTACTTCTATCTATTCCAGATAACGATGTGTCTTGAGCTGTACCTTTTAATTGTTGCATGTAATACGCCGTTAAACCTGTAAAAACAAACACACCAATTACGGAAATCACAAATCCCATCATATCACTTTGCATGAAAATATTTACAATACCTGCAATGAAAATACCAATGAAAAGCATGTACATCAAGCTACCAAATTTCGTTAAATCTGTTTTTGTTGTATAACCTAAAATCGCCATTCCAGCAAATGCTCCAGCAGAAACAAAGAATGTTGAAATGATTGATGGCATTGAGTATACAATGAAAACCGTACTCAAACTTAATCCCATCAATGATGAATAGGCTATAAACAACACCATTAAAACTGCCAATGATAAACGTCTATAAGCCATTTGAATCAATAATCCTAAACCAAGTGGAGCAAACATAACAACATAAAAAAGTGGAGAAATTCCACCAGTTGCAGTTAAAAAATATTTTATAAAGAAAACAGGCATTGATCGGCCATCTTCAAATACAACTTGGTCACCAGTCCCAACCATATAGGCGATGATACCTGAGATTCCTAATGCGGCAAACATGTAGCCGTACACATCTCTAAAAAATTCTTTGGTTATCTCCTTAGTATAACCCTCGTGTTGATCAATTATCTCATTCATCGTTAATGTAATTTTGCTTGAACTAAATTAATAAATTCTTTTCTCGTTGCATCATTATTCATAAATAATCCTGTAAATGCACTAGTTGTAGTCACAGAATTTTGTTTTTGGACACCACGCATTTGCATACACATATGGGAACATTCAATTACGACGGCAACTCCTTTTGGGTTTAACGTCCTTTGTATGCAATCTCTAATTTCGATTGTAAGTCTTTCTTGAACTTGTAATCTTCTTGAATAAGCATCAACAACTCTTGGGACTTTACTTAATCCAACGATTTTTCCGTCTGGAATATAGGCAACATGCGCTTTTCCAAAAAATGGCAACATGTGGTGTTCACACATTGAATAAACGTCGATGTCCTTCACGATCACCATTTCAGAATATTCTTCATGAAAAATGGCTTGATTTATCAATTCATCGGGATTAATATCGTATCCATGAGTTAGGTATTGCATTGCCTTAGCCATGCGTTCAGGTGTTCGAACTAATCCTTCACGTTCTGGATCCTCACCAATTTGAGAAAGTACTTCTTTGTAGTGTTTTGCTAAATCCGCTGTTATTTTTTCGTTGTACATATTGTGCATTTATTAGAAAACAAATAAGAATTAAAATGGTTCTTTCCCTCCAAAATATTCAACGTAATTGTTTTCCGTTTCCACTAATTTTATTTTCACTAACTCACCTCCTGCATGTGCAATTGGATCCTTTATCTTGTCCCAAATCTCAATGGCCATATTTTCTGTTGATGCAAGCATACCTGCTAAAAAAGGGACATCCAAATTAAGATTTTTATGATCCAAAGCTTCTACAACTTCATCTTTCAAAATTTGACTCAAATCTTTCAAGTTGATTACAAAGCCTGTGTCTTTGTTTGGGACTCCTTTCACAGTAACATAAATAGCAAAATTATGACCATGCCAATTTTTGTTACTGCATTTCCCAAAAACTTCCCAGTTTTTTTCTTCTGACCAATCTTCTCTCCACAGTTTATGTGCAGCATTGAAAGTCTCTCGACGTGTGATGTATATTGTTTTCAAACCAATCAATTAAAGTACAAAGATAGTTAGAATTTGGAATTCAAAATTCGGAATTCGGAATTCACAATACCAAATCCTATCTTTGCACCATGGAAGAACGATTGGACAAGATTATTTTACAGCGCAATTTAGTAACAACTAGAGTGCGGGCAGAGAAGATAATTCGTGAAGTTGGAGTAAAAGTAGATGGGAAATTGGTTACAAAAACTGGTAAAAAATTCCCTGTTGATTGTATTATTGAAATGATTGAAGAGGAAATTCCTTGGGTTTCAAGAGGCGCTTTAAAACTAATAGAGGCAATTGAAAATTGGAATCCTTCAATCCAAGATGGTGTTTTCTTGGATATTGGCGCTTCAACTGGTGGATTTACTGAAGTGTTGTTAAAAAATGGTGCTGCTCGAGTTTATTCTGTTGATGTAGGGAAAAATCAGTTACATCCGCGTTTAAATGATGATGATCGTGTAATCAATTTGGAAAAAACACATGTTCGAGAATTAACCGCGCATATTATAAAGGAACCAATTGATGGTTGTGTTGTTGATGTTTCTTTCATTTCATTAGGAAAAATATTCCCATTCATCCATTCCTTTTTAAAGCCGGGTGGATATGTAATCACACTCGTTAAACCTCAATTCGAAGTTGGTAAAGCAAACATTGGAAAAGGAGGAATTGTGAAAAACAAAAGTCTGTTTCCAGAAATGTTAGAGGATATAAAAGAAGCTGGGAAAGTGAATAATTTAATTTTTCAAAAGCAAATTGATTCCCCTATTCTTGGTGGTGATGGAAATCAAGAGTTTTTAATGCTTTTTCACAAAAAATAAGATTAACAGATATTGAAATTCATTTTTATTGGATAGTTATTTGTTAATTTTACTTGTACTTCAGAAAAAAAAGAAATCGATCAAAAAGTGAAAAAACCGAAATTGACAACGCTGACATTCCTAATGAAGCTGAAGTCAATTTAGTTGTCAATCATCCTGTTTACTTAAAAAACCGCATTTAAAATACAAAATATTAAACCTGCTTTTCAAAGCTGATTCTATTTATTTCAAAAAAAAAATCAAAGCTGGAAAAGGATTAAAAGATGAAGAAATAAAACTGTTGGTGAGTAATTATCTTTTTTCTAAATATACTCATGATAATAATCTTGCTTTTAGTTATTGAGTCTGCAATCTTAAAAAAAGAGTTTAACTTTTACTATGATTCAAGAAACGTGTATCTTTGCATCCCAATAATAATGGTATGGCAGATTCAATTATGGTATTTCACAATTCTCGTTGTTCTAAAAGTAGATGTGCTCTTGAATTTCTTACTGATAAAGGAATCGATTTCACCATTGTTGATTATTTGAAAAACAATCCAACTCATGCAGAGTTAGAAGCAATTGTTGCCAAATTACGAATCAAACCTGAAGCATTGATTCGCAAAGGAGAAGAAGAGTATAAATTGAATTTTAAAGATAAAATCTTGACTGATTCAGAATGGATTGAAGCAATGGTGAAATTTCCGAAACTTATTGAGCGGCCTATCGTAATAAAAGGCAACAAAGCAATTATTGGTCGTCCAACAGAACGAATTTTGGAAATCCTTTAATTTTAATTAGAAATAATTTAGTGTAGAAGAAGTAAATGAGAACGAAGTATATTGATTTAATTGACCAAACTTTTGATTTTCCTCAAAATGAATTTCATTTAAGAGAAGATCATTTATTTTTTCATGGTATTGACTTGATGCGTTTAATTGAGGATTATGGAACACCCTTAAAATTCAATTATTTACCGCAAATATCAAACAATATTCAACGAGCAAAAGGTTGGTTTCGTGAAGCAATCAGTAATTTAGGTTATTCAGGAAATTACTATTATTCGTATTGTACAAAAAGCAGCCATTTTTCATTTGTTTTAGATGAGGTTTTGAAAAATGATGTTCATATTGAAACTTCTTCCGCTTTCGATATTGATATCGTTCGTAATCTTTACAATTCAGGAAAATTAACGGATGGAAAATATGTAATCTGTAATGGATACAAGCCGAAGCAATATATCGACAATATTGCAGGTTTAATCAATGATGGAAATTTGAATGTTATTCCTATTGTTGACAATACCCAAGAATTACAAGATCTTCTTGCCAAAACAGAAAAAGACATAAAAATTGGAATTCGTATTGCTTCTGAAGAAGAGCCAAAATTTGAATTTTATACATCACGTTTAGGTATTCGGTACCGTGAAATAGTACCTTTTTACAAAGCAATGTTAAAAGACAATCCACGTGTTGAAGTGAAGATGTTGCATTTCTTTATTAATACAGGTATCAATGACACTGCTTATTACTGGAATGAGTTGACTAAATGTTTGCGTATTTATAGTGATTTGAAGAAGGTTTGTCCTTCATTGGATTCATTGAACATCGGTGGTGGTTTCCCAATTAAAAAGTCATTGGCTTTTGATTTTGATTATGCGTACATGGTGCGTGAAATTTTGACTCAAGTTCAACGTGTTTGCGCTGATAACGAAATTCCAGAGCCTAATATCTTTACGGAGTTCGGATCATTTACTGTAGGAGAAAGTGGTGGAGCTATTTTCAGTGTCTTACACCAGAAACAACAAAACGATAGAGAGAAATGGAATATGATTGATTCTTCTTTCATGACTAATCTTCCTGATACGTGGGCTATAAATCAACGGTATATCATGTTGCCAGTAAATCGTTGGAATGACGATTATGAGCGTGTATTATTGGGTGGATTGACATGTGACAGTGATGATTATTACAATTCTGAACAACACTCAAATGCTATTTATCTTCCAAAATACGATCGGAATAAAGTCTTATATCTCGGCTTCTTCAATACTGGCGCTTATCAAGAAACAATCGGTGGGTTTGGAGGATTGAAACACTGCCTTATTCCAGAACCGAAGCATATTTTGATTCAAAGGGACGAAAATGGTAAATTGCAAACTCAATTGTTTAGTGAAGAACAAACAGCAGCAGATTATTTAAAAATATTAGGTTATTAATGTGATTATTTTCACGAATAATTCAATAAATGTATTACTTTTGCACCCCCAACATGATTTAGAAAAATCAGCATTAGGACACCAATGAAATTAGACAATATTTTTTTAAAAGACAATTCTCGGTTCTCGAACTACTTAACTTCTTGGGTAAATGAACTTAATATTGAAGTTCTGGAATTTTCATCTAAAAATGAAGATTCTGAAGAAGGAATAGATGGTCTTGTTATTTTTACTGAAAATCAGGAGGTTGACAAAGAAATATTAGATATTCGTTCAATTTTTGATAAAAACCAAAAACCTGTTCACAAGATTGATATCAATGGGACATTAATGGTTGGTGTATCAAATTTAGAACTTTGGATCGAAAGAAATGGTTGTAAAAAAGTGCTTTTCCTTGGTTCTGATGTTATGTTAGAGAATCCAAATCTGGAACGCTACTTAGCCAATCTAAAGTAATTTATCGCATTTCTGTTGTTGGTTCATTTGTAAATGCTTCATCAATAGGTTCCCACAATTCAATTCTATTTCCTTCTGGGTCACTAATATGTATGAATTTACCATATTCATAGGTTTCCATTTCATCTAAAATTTCAACCTTTGAAGCTTTTAGCCGAATAAGCATCAATTCTAAATTATCAACTCGGAAATTCAACATTACTTGTTGCTCATTTCTCCCAAAATAATCGCTGTCACTAAGGAAAGTTCCTAATTGCAATAAAGCTGTTTTTGACTTTTCCGACTTGAAGGAGAATAATACTCCGTAATCATTTGTAGTCAAACCTAAAATTTCGGAATACCAAAGATTCATTTTTGTTGGTTCCTTAAATTTTAAAAATACACCGCCTAAGCCAATTGCTTTTCCATTCATAATTTTCTTTTTTCTAAAAATAGAACATTTTCGACTTTCATTTTTTAATTTCACAGAAGGAATTTATTATGAAGGGTAAAAATGTAAAAGTTTGTGTTGTAGGATCTGGCATTGCTGGCATTGCTTCAGCTATTCGATTAGCTAATAAAGGGTATGATGTCCACGTTTATGAATCTAATTCTTATCCTGGTGGAAAATTGACAAATTTGCATTTAGGCAATTATCGATTTGATGCTGGACCTTCCTTATTTACAATGCCTCAGTATGTGGAAAATTTATTTGAAATTTCTGATAGAAAAACAGCGAAATATTTTGAATATGATGAGGTCAAAGTAACGTGTAATTATTTTTTTGGGGATAAAACCTTCATCTCTTTTTCTGCAGATAAAGAAGAATTATATGCGCAAATTGAAGAGGTGCTTTCAGTCGATAGTCAACCTTTGAAAAAGCATTTAGAGAAAAGTGAATTTATTTACAAGTATACAAAAGAATCATTTTTAGAGAATTCATTGCATTTACCAAAAAACTATTTTTCAAGAAATCTTCTGAAAACTATTATTGCAATACCAAAGCTGAATATTTTCACTACAATGCACAAAGCCAATGTTCAAGCTTTAAATCACCCGAAACTCGTTCAGATATTTGACCGTTATGCAACATATAATGGCTCAAACCCATATCAAGCTCCCGGAATTCTAAACATTATTCCACATCTTGAATTTGGTATTGGAACATTCTTTCCAAAAAAAGGAATGCATTCTATTACAACTAGTTTAGTTCAATTAGCAACAGAATTGGGAGTGAAATTTTATTATAATTCTAAAGTGGATGAAATTGTTGAAAATGGTAAAAGAGTTGAAGGAATTAAGGTGAATAATGAGTTTATTCCAGCTTCAATAGTGGTTTGTAATTCAGATGTAAAACCTGCATATAAGTTTCTATTGAAAAATACACAGGCTAAAAGACGAACATTGGAACAAGAGCCATCAAGTTCGGCTATGATTTTTTATTGGGGAATTAAAAAGCAATTTGAAAAGCTTGATTTACATAACATCTTTTTTTCCGAGGATTATAAACAAGAATTTGAGACAATTTTTGACAAAAAGGCTGTTTGCGATGACCCAACCGTTTATATTCATGTTAGTTCAAAATACAACAAAACCGATGCACCTTTGGGGTGTGAAAATTGGTTTGTAATGGTAAATGTGCCGTCAAATTCTGGTCAAGATTGGGAGAGTATTCGAAAAGAAACTCGTGAAAAAGTACTTACTAAAGTCAGCCGTTTACTGGGTGACGATATCTCTTCCTTAATCGAAGAAGAAGATTATTTGGATCCAATTAGAATTGAAAATCGTACCTCAAGTTTTGCTGGAGCATTATATGGCGCAAGTTCAAATGACCGAATGGCTGCTTTTTTTCGACATTCCAATTTTTCCAAAGTAAAAGGTCTTTATTTTGTCGGAGGAAGTGTGCATCCTGGAGGGGGAATTCCTTTGTGTTTGCTTTCGGCAGAAATTGCTACACGGGAAATCCCAACTATTTAAGGCTTTCTAATTCAACTTCATTTCTATAAAGATCTTCTAAAACTTCTCGTTTTCGGATAAGATGTGATTCACCATTTAAAAACAAAACCTCAGCCGGACGTAAACGCGCATTGTAATTGTTGCTCATTGTGAAGCCATAAGCACCTGCATTTGAAATACTTAAAACATCTTCAACTCGAACCTCATTCAACAATCGATCGTAACCCAGCGTATCACTCTCACAAATGTAACCTACAACAGAATACAGTTTTTGCTCTCCTTCCGGATTACTAATATTATCAATTTGATGGTACGCATTATAGAACATTGGTCTAATCAAATGGTTTTGACCACTATTCACACCAGCAAAAACGGTAGAAGTAGTTTGTTTTACAACATTCACTTGCACCAATAATTTTCCTGCTTCACTGACGATATATTTACCAGGCTCGAACCACAATTCTAATTCTCTGCCATATGTTTGGCAAAATTGTTCAAACGACTTTGCGATTTTGGCTCCGATTTTATTGATATCCGTGACAATGTCACCTTCTTTATATCCCACTTTAAATCCACTTCCAAAATCCATGAATTGTAAATCTGGAAAAAATGACGCAGCCTCATAGAGTAATTCAGCTCCTCGAATAAAAACATCTGCATCTACAATGTCACTTCCTGTGTGCATATGAAGCCCTGTAACTTGAATTCCATAATGCTGTATAATGCGTTCAATGTGTCTCAATTGATGAATGGAAATACCAAATTTTGAATCAATATGTCCAACAGATATATTAGAGTTGCCACCTGCCATGATGTGCGGATTTAATCGCAAACAACAAGGAACTGTAGAACCATAATCATTGCCAAATTTTTCTAATATGGATAGGTTATCAATATTCAAATGTACGCCAAGATTTATAGCTTCTACTATTTCTGAATATGCCACGCAGTTTGGAGTATACATGATGTCCGAAGGCAGAAATCCTGCTCTTAATCCTAAATGAATTTCCTCAATAGAAACAGCATCTAATCCTGCTCCTTCTGCTTTCAATAATCTTAAAATATTGACATTATTCAAAGCTTTTAAAGCAAAATGAAGTTT
>JBEAUV010000041.1:0-16595 GCA_041161265.1 Bacteroidota bacterium
TGACCATTCTGCCAAGTTTGAGATAGAACTTTTCACTAAAACATTTTTTGTGCAAAATGGTTCATATAACTCAATTTCATTTGAATTATAACCATAGACTTCTGGATGCTCAAAAATTAATTTCACGGCTAAAATTCGATAGACATATCGCCCAGTTTCAGAATTCATGTGCGTATCAAAATAATTATCTGTTTGTTGCCAACGCATATCACTTCTAACTCCACCAATTCCTCTATTGTAGGATGCTGCAGCCAACACCCAGTTTTTCAACGTATCGTGTGCATATTTCAAATATTCACAAGCAGCAATTGTACTTTTCTCAATATTCAATCTTTCGTCCACTTCATCATTCATGATCAAATCATGTTCTTTGGCAGTACCAGGCATAAATTGCCAGAATCCTTGAGCACCAGCAGGACTAACGGCCTGAATTAAATTACTTTCAATCACAGCCAAATATTTGAAGTCCTCAGGAATCCCATTTTCTTTTAAAATTCGTTCAAGTTCAGGGAAATAACGATTCGCTCGTTTCAATGCTTGGATGGTAGAACTTTGAAAGTATGCATTTACTAATAATTCTTTGTCTAATCGTTCACGAATATCTTCATCCTCTACATTCACAGATTGTCCACAAAACAAAAGTGTTTTAGGAAGATTAGGTAGAATGTGATGCCCTGAAACATTTTTTATAATAGGTTCAGACTTTATCGTTTTCACAGACTGATTACATGCTGTAAATAGAATAAATACAAGAATTGAGAGAATGAATTTCATTTGATTAAAATAGCAAACGAAATTAAGGAAATTGCAAGACTTATTCTTATTTCTTTTGAGGAAAATTGATTGTATTCCTATAGAGATAAGCGAAAACGATAATAAAATAGAATACGAAAAATAGAATTGGAATTATTATTCCCAAGTGAATCAAATTAATCATTGCAATTGAAAGTAAAAAAGAGAATAAACCGATTACAAAAAAGACCATCCAAACTTGTTTATCGTTGAACCCAGCATAAACAAGATGGTGAGTTGTATGATCCTTTCCTCCGACCATTGGTGATTGACCCTTTTTCAAACGATTGATTACAACAGTTAAGGTATCAGCTGCGGCTGGTGTAAAAGCAATTAGCACAACGATAACTGCTGCCCAACTATTAGTTTCAGTTAATGAACTCACATTCCATAAAAACTTTACACCGAAAAATGCAACGAAAAAACCGATAAATTGACTTCCTGCGTCACCCATGAATATTTTTGCAGGATGAAGATTGAAATATAAAAATCCAATAATTGAACCTATAATTGATATTAAAGTCAGTGACCAAATATCATTATTGAAACCAAAAATCAACCATCCACCACATAAGCAGGACAATAATATAAACAATACTGTAGTCGCAGTAATTCCGTCCATATTATCCAACATATTTAATGAATTCATAACAATAACTACCCATACAATCGTAATTATCGTATCAATCCAATAAACATGAATCAAATCTATAACAGTGCCTGTAGCGATAAGAATTAGTCCACAACTTATTTGAATAAACAGTTTTCCTATAGGACGTGTATTATAAGCGTCATCTGCAAGCCCCATTAAAAATGCAATACTTCCTCCTACAAATAATCCAATATATTCTTTATTATGAAAAATATTCTCTTCAAAAAACACAATAGAATAGCCAATAGCTGAAAAAACAAAGACAATAAAAAATGAAATACCTCCTAATGATGGTTTTGACTCGTTGCTCCAGCGGATTGTCACATCATTTTTGTTTCTAATTCCCAATGATCTAGAAAAACGTAACAAAAGTCCATTACACAAAATGGAGACTAAAAGTCCACCAATACCAAAGCCAATAATTTGTAGAATATTTAGTAGTAGCATTATTCCCGTTTAAAAAGGAGAAACAAAGGTATTAAAATCTTTGCCTATTTTATCTTTTTCTGAAACAATAGGATTAATTATTTTCCAATCTATCGCCAAATATTGGTCATCCCATTTGATAGTTTCCTCATGTTCAGGAGAATAATAATTACTGCACTTATATGAAAAGATGGTATCATCCTCCAAAGCGCAAAATCCATGAGCAAAGCCAGGTGGAATCCAAAATTGACGTTTATTTTTATCTGATAGCTCAACGATTTCGTATTTACCGTAAGTTTTTGAATTTCTTCGTAAATCAACAGCAACATCTAAAACACGTCCTTTCAGCACAGTCACAAGTTTTCCTTGAGCAAATGGTGGTTTTTGAAAATGCAAACCACGCAGAACATTTTTCTTTGAAACTGAAATATTATCTTGAACAAATCTAACCTCTGAGCCTAAAATTTTTAAATATTTTTCTTCATTGAAAGATTCAAAGAATAGTCCGCGATCATCTTCAAATATTCTTGGCTCAATTAAAAGTAAATCAGCAATTTCAAAAGTCATCAATTTTATTTTTTGCGCTTAAATTTTTGTTTAATCCAATTGGTTGTTTGTTCTCGTTTGGATAGCTTATCACCTTCGAAATAACCATAACCGTAAACATAACCGTATCCAGAATTCTTCGTTGCTGCAACACCATTTAAAATCACATTCAATTTTTCTAATTGTTTCATTTCAAACAATTCTTTTACTCTGAATGCAAAATTTCTTTTTGAATAATGTGATTTGAAAATATAAATCGGAATATCTGATTCAGTTAAATTTTTAATACCATCTGAAACAAGACCAATTGGCGGATTATCGATGATAATAACGTCATAAGTAAGTTTTAACTCTTCAACAATCTCTTTGAATCGATTACTCAATAATAGTTCTGATGGGTTAGGAGGAATTGGTCCAGCAGTAATAAAATCTAAATTTTCGACTGAAGAATTTTGAATGCACTGGTCCATTGTAAATTCATTGATTATCAAACCGCTCATCCCGAATTTATTATTTGCATTTAATCCGATGTGAATTTTTGGTTTACGTAAATCAAGGTCAAGCAAAATTGTCTTTTTGCCAGACATGGCAATAATCGCTGCAAGATTCATTGCAACAAACGTTTTTCCTTCGCCAGAAATTGAGGATGATATAGCAATAGTTTTATAATTCGGATGTATGTAACTTAGGTTCGTTCGAATCTTACGCATTGACTCAGCTAACATCGATTTTGGAGAATCTCCAACAACTAATTGAGAGAATTCCATCACTGTTTTCGTTAGAGGAACTCCCCCTAAAATTGACGCTTGGGTTGGAAGTAATTTCTTAAGATCATCAATTAAGTTTATCTCATTGAAAGTTAAATATTTAAACAACATTACAGCCAAACCTAATACAACTCCAAACATTACAAAAGTAGTGTATATCAATTTCTTGTTTGGAGAAACAGGTGTCGAATTGACTATTGGTCGTGTTAAAATTCTATTATTAGATGAATACCCTGCATCAGAAATTGAATACAAGAATTTCTTTTCAGTCAATAATGTAAAATATTTTTCGTTCAAATCTTGAATATTTTTCAATCTACTAAATTCCATTTTCTTTTCTGGCAAATCAAAGTATTCACCTTCATAGCCTTGTATTTTGTAACTTATAGCTTTACTGTTAGTATAAAGTCTATCCAAAATAACCGCAATACTTTTTCGTATAGAACTTAATTTCGCTTGAATTTTTGAATTAAGACTTTTCACTTCGCTGTTCTCTTCTGTAACTCTATACAACAAATCTTCTTTACGTTCTAATAAATCATGTAGACCAGAAATCTGAACTGACAAAGATTGTTCATAGCTCCTTCCCAACATCTCAGGCAAAAGACGATATACGTCCAATCTATTCGGCTCTGATTTTAATTTATTATTTACTAGACTTAGGGATCGAATTTCTTCTTCTATTTCAAAAAGTCTTTCTTGTGATTTGGCAATGTTATCAGAAATAGTAGAACTAATTTTTTCAGGATCAGGAATATTTGACTTTTTCTGATAATACATCAAACTATCCTTAGAGTTTTTTAACTCACTTGACAAAGAATCTAATTGTTGATCGATGAAGGATAAAATGTTTTCTGAACCTTTTCTTTTATTATCCTCGTCGAACTTAATAAAAGCTTCGGATACTGCCATTGACACATCATAACAAAGTTGTGGATTATTACTTCTAAAAATGATTTGTATAGTTTTCGCAACTGGATCTACCGGAAATACTTGCAATGAAGATAAATAACGAGCGGCAAAAGACTCTATGCTGTTAAAAATAAAATACAATTCGTTGTTTTCTGAATCCTTTAAAAATTGAGTAGGATTGTTTGTTTTTAATACCAAATCAAAATGTTGATTTACTATATGTTCATTTAATTTACCGCTAACCTCATTGTTTTTACCTTGAAATTGATATGTCAATACGATTGTTTGACCATCAAAATGAACATGAATTGGAACATTAATTAAAGTTGAGTCACTCAAAGAATAAGGTTGAATGTTAAAACTACTTGAGTTATATCTCTCTTCAGTTAATACATTTCCTTTCGAATATAAACTAACATTATAATTAATATGCTGAATTGCTTTTTCAAATAAAAATTGAGAACGCATCAACTCTATTTCGGAGGAAATGTCGTTTTGCCTATTATTAATATTCTCAACATCAATAAGGTCTTTTGCATTATCCTGATTTCCCAACTGAATAATCATTGATGATTCATATATTGGCTTAGTATAACGCAAAGAAAAATATGCAATAGTTGAAAAAACAAAAACAAATAATACGGGCCACCACCAATATCTTTTGATAATTGTGCGAAGAATATCTGAGTCGAATTCTTTATTGATGATGAGTGAGCTTTTATTCAATATTATAGTTTTGAAAAAATTGTAAAAATAACTAAGGCACTGGATAAAATCGATACGATAGGTGCTATTTCTTTAACAACCTCTTTCGCTAATTCTGGGTTTGGTTCAATATATATATAATCATTTGCTTGAACTACCATGTCAACATATTTCAAGCCGTCAAGCGTAGAGAGATCTAAATTATATATTTTTCTTACTCCATTTTCTCTTCTCATCAACTTTATGGTATTTGCCTTTCCCCTTTCCGTGATTCCTCCAGCAGCAGCAATAGCCTCCATCAAAGTTGTATTAGCATTAGAAAGAGGAATTACTTTTGCATCACTGCCGTTTCCTGGAAAAACAATTACACGTTGATTAGTGATATTAACTTGAACGAACGGTTCTTGATACTCTTTTGAAAAAAGCTTTTGGAGTGTGTCTTCACATTGAGGAATAGTTAATCCAAAAACAGCAACTTCTCCTAAAATTGGCAATTCAACTGTCCCTGATTTACGTACGATATATTCTGAACGATTTCCTCCTCCGCCCCCTTCAGTTTGAATACCACTCATCGACTCGATAATCTTTGTACCATTATTTGTCGATAATGAAAAAGTTAATTTATCATCAACTGAAATTTGATAATCTGCTAATGGCGTCATTGGTATTGAATCAGCATTGGCATGTTCTCCTTTAGCAGATTTAAACATGATATTGCTATTAATCCCGCATTGCTGAAAAGATAATCCAACCATAGCAAAAGTCAACAACCGTAAAACTATTTTATATCTCATTTATTCTTAGCATTTATCAACTCTTTATAATATGTTTCCATATTTTTCACGAGCGTTGTGTAATGGAATTTATGTTCTACGAAAGACCATCCGTTTTGTGACATTTTTTTACGTTTATTTTCATCTTCTATTAAAAGAAGTAGTTTTTCAGTGAATTTTTGGACAGAACCTTTTGGCACAATGAAGCCGGTTTCCCCTTCCAAAATAATGTCTTTAACACCTCCAACATCAGTTGAAATTACGGGAATGCATGCAGCTTGAGCCTCTATTAAACTTACAGGTGTTCCCTCGTTATTGGATGTCAAACACATAATATCCATTCCTGCGTTAAAAACACCTATTTCTTTAATCCAAGATGTCATTTCTATTCGAATATTTGAACCTAAAGTCAATTGTTTAATTCTGTTTTCAATTGCTTCTTTTTCTGAACCATCTCCAACAATGAACACCGCTATTTTTTTTGAACTTTTATTTGAAATTTCTTGAATAACATCAAGAAAAAAGTGGTGATTTTTAATTGGTGCCAATCTTCCAACGATAGCTATCGCAATTTCATCTATTTCAATTAAATAATTTTGTCGTGTTAATTCTCTGTTTGCCTCTAAATTATCATTGAATTTTTTGAGATCAAATCCCAATTGAATCACTTTAATTTTATGGTCTTTACAAATTTTATGGTCTTTTGAAAGTTCTTTTTTCTGTAATTGAGAAATTGCAATAATTCCTGTTGACTTTTTAGCTAAACGTCGTTCGATTAATTTATATAATGCTGTTTTAACTTTTCCAAAATAGGAATGAAAAACATGACCGTGAAATGTATGTACTATGATTGGCACTTTGCAACTCACTGCAGCTTTTCTTCCTAATGCTCCTGCTTTTGATGCATGTGTGTGTACAATATCTGGTTGAAATTCTTTTATTATTTCCTTTATTCTCAAATAGGCTTTTCTATCATTTTGAAAACTTGGAAGGCGTTTCATCTCTTCAATCAACAATGGTTCAACGCCATATTCCTTTAAAACATGTAGAGAATCCGTTTCACCTTCATCAGGCAAACCACCGACCAATAAAGTTTCAAAATCATCTGAAATAAAACGCGTTAAAAAAGTAGCATTATACGTTGGACCACCAATATTAAATCGGTTGATAATACGTAGTATTTTAATTTTTTTCTTTTGCTCCATTTGATTTTTCAGAATGGCTTTGTTTTTGAGCTTAATAACTTTAAAATGTAGTAAAAATTGTTTCCTTCAATAATATGTTGAAAATTTTTCCTGTTGAACGAAAAATAAACAACTAGAATGATGAATTTTACTTAAATATTTAGGGGATGAAGATACTAAGATTACTTATACTATTCTATTTTTTGACGAGTTTACAAGCTTTAACCGCTCAAAATGCTGTTCAAAATGCAATTAATTCATTTTCTAATTCTCCAGAATTTATAAATGCGGGAATTTCATTTCAAGCTATAGACCTTTCAAATGGATCTGTAATAGCTGCATTCAACCCTAATTTATCATTAGCTTCGGCATCAACAGCTAAACTATTTTCTACAGCTTCTGCCATAGAGATATTAGGCGCTGAATATCGTCCAGAAACACGCTTGTACATTGAAGGCACGATTGAAAAGGATGGCACATTAAAAGGTAGTATTTGGATAAGAGGCGGGGGAGATATGACGCTAGGAAGCAAATATTTTCATTCTGAAGAACATCAAAAAGATTTTCTTGTCTCTTGGGCTGATACAATCAAAAAATTAGGAATTAAATCTATAACGGGAAGTATTTATGGTGATGGATCTGAATTTGGTTATTTGGGCGTTCCAGACGGGTGGAATTGGTCGGATATGGGGAATTACTATGGTGCAGGGCCTTCGGGAATTTGTGTTTTTGATAATATGTTGAAAATAGTTTTCAAAACTGGCAGTTATGTTGGTGCAAAAACAGAGCTCATGTCAACTTTCCCAACAGTTGAAAACTTAGTGTTTCATAATTATATTACTTCTGAAAACGTTTCAGGAGATCATTCATATATTTTCGGAGGACCATTTTCACTAGATCGTTTTTCAAATGGTTCTTTACCATTGAATCAAGCATCATTTGAAGTCAAAGGAAGTTTACCGGATCCGGAATATCAATTAGCAGATGAATTAACAAAGCAATTAAAAGCGATTGGCGTAATTGTTCAAGAAGGAGCAAAATCTGTTCGTCAACAAAATCTCATAAACAAAAACCGCTACCAAGCAAATTACAAATTGGTTTATATTCATAAAGGGCAAAAAATTGCGGATGTTGCCACCTTGACAAATATGAAAAGTATTAATTTATTCGCAGAACAGCTTGTTTGTTTGGTTGGATATAAAGTAAATGGAAATGGCAGCACCGAAGAAGGTTTAAAACAAATTGAAAAATATTGGGCCGATAAGTTTAGTTTAAATGGTTTAAACTTGACAGATGGAAGTGGCCTCTCTCGATCAAACGGTATTTCAGCAGTCCATTTTTGCAGTCTTTTAAAAGCAATGTCGCAATCGAAAAACCATTCTATCTATTTTTCAACACTTCCTATTGCAGGGAAATCTGGAACAATCAGTGGTTTATGTAAAGACCAACCAGGATCTGGCAGAATTGTTGCAAAAAGCGGCACAATGTCGCGGATAAAATCTTACGCCGGCTACATCAATTCGAAGTCTGGTAAGAAAATAGCTTTTGCTCTTACAGTAAGTAATTTCAATAGCACCAGTAATGCCACGGTAGAAAAAATGGAAAGAGTATTAAATGCTTTAGCTGTTTATTAATCAAAGTTCAACTTCTATTATTTCTTTCCAAAAATCGTGTATATTTCCACCATCACATTTAATCATTTGAGGGACAATACTCGCTGACGAAAATCCAGGAGTAGTATTCACTTCAATTACATTTGGAACACCATTGACAATCATAAAATCTATTCGAGCAATGGATTTTAATTGTAACAATTCATAAATAAATTTAGCTTGTTTTTGAACTTCAGTTTTAATTATATCATCTACTCGAGCAGGAGTAATTTCTTGGGATTTTCCCAAATATTTGGCTTCATAATCAAAAAACTCATTTTCAGAAGCTATTTCTGTTAAAGGTAGAGCGTAAACTCCATTTTTTCTTCTGTAAACTCCACACGTCACTTCTATTCCATCCAAAAAAGATTCAACGACAACTGTTCTGCCTTCATTGAATGCTTTTTCTAAAGCCGGTAACATTTCTGAAAGCATTTTCACCTTAGAAATACCATAACTTGAGCCAGAATCGGACGGTTTTACAAAAACGGGCAAACCTAATTCATCTATTATTTTTTCAGCTGAAAATTGATTAATAGTTGATAAAAATAATGACTTTGCAACATTAATTCCAAATCCTTTCAAAAATTGATTGCAGTACCATTTGTCGAACGATAAAGCGGATGCTAAAGGGCCAGAGTTGATGTATGGAATATTTTTCATTTCAAGAAGCGACTGTACTTTACCATTTTCTCCAGGATCTCCATGAATATAAACTACACCAATGTCAATTTTCGTCAACTTTCCATTATTAAAAGTCATTGTATTCAAATCAAAAGGAAATGACTCATTCCCAATTAAAGCATTCCATTTATCCTTTTCCACAGCAATTTTCACAGTCGAAAATTCTTTTGGAAAATTGTCTTGAATTGTTTGAGCGCTTTTTAAAGAAATCTCCCATTCCGAAGAAAATCCACCACAAAAAATACCTACCGTTTTCATGCTATTAGTTTTGACGAAATTAGCAGTTAAACACTTGTTTATTCTGTCGTTTATAAAAAGTTATTAGCACTGTAATTGTTGAATTCCAATATTGTTTAATAAAATAGAAATCAAAACCTTTTAATTGCAAAAATTATTTTCTTAAATAGTACTTAAATTATAAACAAGAAAGAATGAATTTATGCCACAATTGTTGAAAAGCTTCGAAGCTTAACCAATGAACAAACAGTTCTCTTTTATATCTTTGCTAACATTTTAAAAAATGAAACCACATAATTTCAAACTATGTTGCGCAATTTAATAACTTCCATAATTCTACTATTCGCATTAAATGCAAATAGTCAAGCCACACTTTATTCTGCGAATTTTGAACCTCCCTTTATAGACTGGACGTTAACCGGGGATTTGGCTCCAAATCAATGGATAAAAAGCACTTGTCCTGATAATGGACCAAGTGGAGCTGGAGTTACAGCTTTTCACATTTCAGAAGGTGGAATAGGATTGGGTTGTGGCATTGGAAATCAAGACCAATATTCCTATACAAATTCACCATCTGGAGTAAAACAAGCAATCGCCTATACCACCATTGTAGGTAATTGTGCTTCAAATTTACAAGCGACTTTTGATTACAGAATTGAAGGTGTTGTAGCTCAAGATTATGCGGAATTAATATACAGTGCGAATGGCGGCGCATCATGGATTCCTGTAGGCGGTAATCTTACAATGTCTGCAACATGGACTACCACAACAATTTCTTTGCCAGCTGGGTTAAATTTTTCAACCTTCCTATTAGGAATAAGATTTACTTATGATAATGCAACTATTAATGGTTTTCCAATTGCCATTGACAACTTCAAAGTAACTGGAACTTTAACTGATGCAGTCAATCCTTCAATTACATGTCCAATAAGTATTACACAACCTGTTAACGCATCGTGTGTCGCATTTGCTGCTGATTATACACAAGAAATGATTTTAGTCTCTGATAATTGTACAGATTCAGTAGACATTTTAGTTACCCAAAGTCTTTTAGAGTTCACTTTAATTCCTGTGACACCTGGTAATTCAATGACTGTTACCTTAACTGCAATGGATGAAACAGGGAATACTTCTCAGTGCTCATTCACATTGAATATTGTAGACCTAACGCCTCCAGTTTTTACAGTATGTCCAGGAGCGTCAAACATTTATGTTGATAATAATTGTGACGGTTTAATCGCAAATTATATACCTCTTGCTATAGTTAATGACAATTGTCCCGGCACAATTTTCAGTCAAAGTCCAGCGGCAGGATTTGTTGTAAGTGGACAAATGGTAGTTACACCAGTTACGATTACTGCAACAGATCCTTCTGGGAATTTCGCAACTTGTTTGTTTAACACCACCACAATTGACACAATATTGCCTACAATTATTTGCCCTCCTAATCAAAATATTTATGCCAACAACAGTTGTCAAGCTTCCTTGATTGATTATACTGGAATGTCAATTGTGGATGATAATTGTGTTTCGAATTCACTTCTAACTGTAAGTCAATCTCCTGTATTTGGAACGTTTATTTCTGCAAATCAGATTGTTACTTTAACAGTTTCAAACGGAATCCCAAATTCCCCTAAATCGTGTACATTCACTGTCAATTTAATTGACACTGTAAAACCAAGTGTAATTTGCCCTGTTCCCTCCTTAAGGTACCTCAATACTTCTTGTGAAACTTCGATACCTGATTTCACTTCAGCATTAAGTTGGTCAGACAATTGTACTTCTTCTGCAGCATTAATGACTTTCACACAGGCACCAGTAGGAGGCACTATGACTTCAACGAATCAAACAGTTACTTTAACTGCGATGGATCAAGCAGGAAATTCACGATCATGTAGTGTTATACAAACTGTGATTGATACAATTCGACCTATACTTAATTGTCCACCAAGCCAGACAATCGACATGAATGCAAGTTGTTTTGCAACATTGCCTAATTTCATTCCAACAACATCACATGTTGAAAATTGTTTCTTTATAACTGATGTTGTTTATTCTCAATCACCAATTGTCGGGACTACAATAAATGGAGTAATTCCAATTACCATGACTGGAACCGATGAGTCAGGTAATTTTGGAACTTGTAGTTTTACAGTTACCCCTATTGATGTTACAAATCCAACGATAACTTGTCCAGTAAACGCAACTGTAAGTGCAAACTCAGGATGCACTTATAACTTACCAGATGTTTCGTCATTAGCAGTAGTAACAGATAATTGTACATCAATTGCTGCATTAACATTTTCTCAAACGCCATTAATTGGTGCTACATTACCAATAGGAACGCATACAATATCAATAACAGTAGATGATTTGGAAGGAAATTCAGCTAGTTGCAATTATCAGTTGACAGTTGTAGACCAAACCATACCTATAGTAACATGCCCTTTAGCACAATCAGTTAGTGTTGATGTCAATTGTTCAGGAAATATTTCAGATTATACATCCCTTGTTACGATGAGTGATAACTGTTCAGCCTTGGCTCAATTAACAATAAGTCAATCACCAACTGCAGGTTCTACAATAAATGGTAATACAGAAATAACCATGACTATTACTGATGCATCATCTAATGTTGCAACATGTACTTTCTTTGCAGTGGTTATTGATAATATAGATCCAATTTTAACTTGTCCACCATCTGTAAATATTGCCATAAATTCAAGCTGTCAATATAATATCCCAGACTTAAGTGGTGCAATAACAGGAACTGATAATTGCAGTAGCTTGGCAAATATGACAGTTTCTCAAAACCCGACATTTGGGACTTTATCAACTGGTTTAACAGCTGTTTTAATTACATTGACAGATCAAAACGGAAATGATGCAACGTGCATTACTATGATGACTCCGTTTGATACAGAAGCCCCAATTATTACCTGTCCGTCTCCAGCCCCAATAAATAACGGCGTCAATTGCGATTATACCTTAATTAATTTTGCTTCAATTGCTTTGGTAAATGATAATTGTCCTGGATTTTCAATAACACAAACCCCAGCGCCTGGAGTAATTGTTCAAACTGGCACACAACCAATCTTATTAGAAGTTATGGATGCAGGTGGTAATATAGATCAATGTACTTTCAATATTACAGTTATAGAGGGTGTAATGCCAACAATATCTTGTCCTTCAAACATAAGTACTTGTAATCCATTAGTAACTTATACAGATCCTACTTTTAATGATAATTGTTTTGCTTTTTTAACGCAAACAGATATGACAGGTTTTAGCTCTGGTGATGTATTTCCAATTGGAATAACAACTTTAACTTATGCTGTTGAAGATTCATCATCGAATACACAAACTTGTTCATTTCAGATTGAAGTTTTAGATTTTCCTTCCCCAGCATCGATTTTAGTAGATTCTATTTCTTTATGTGATATAACAAGTTCGGTTATAGAAGCAATTCCTGTAACTAGTGGAATTGGAGAGTGGACTGTAATAAGTGGACAAGGTACCTTTAATAATCAGTTTGCAAATTTAACTGGCGTGAACAATTTAGGATATGATACAAATGTTTTTGTTTGGACAATTTCATCAGCTTCTTGCGGAAACACAAGTGATACAGTAACAATAATTGTTTCACATACGCCATTAGCAGCAAGTACATTAGATACCGTCTATGCATGTAATTCATTTTCATTTGACTTGTCTGCTAATGTGCCATTATATGGTATCGGAACATGGAGTACAAACCTTGGTGCAACAATTAGCGATGTCAACCTTGCCACAGCATCTGCAAGTAATTTAACTCCAGGATGGAATCAATTTATTTGGTTAATTAATAGTGGTTCATGTCCTTCAACATCGGACACCATGCAGGTGTATTCAGCTGCACGCGCTAACATAAATGAACAAGACACAATTTTATGCTTAGAAAATCAAGTGTTTGCTCTTAACGGAACATTTCCAGCCATAAATCAAACTTCAACGTGGGCGTTTATTTCTGGGTCAGGTTTATTCGCTGATTTCAATTCACCTAGCACTACTATTGAAAATCTTGGTATCGGTACCAATATGGTAGTGTATAAACTTGAACATGAGTTATGCAATACTACAGCTGATACCATAACTATTGTTACTTCACTTTGCAATGGATTCGACCCAATATTTCCAACTGTAATAACACCAAATCTAGATGGTAAAAATGATCTTTTTGTCATTAACTATCTTGAAAAAGTTTACCCAAGTTGTAGAGTAATAATTTTTAATAGATGGGGATCAATCGTTTTTGAATCTATCGGTTATAAAGATCCTTGGAATGGAACTTTCAAAGGTGAAGAATTACCTATGGGCACCTATTTTTACAAAATTGAGTTGAATGATGAAGATTCAACTGTATTTAATGGTCCAATAAGTATAATACGTTAATATAAATTAGAATGAGATATAACATGAAATTTATAAGTCTGATTATCATAAATTGTTTGATAGTTTTTGTTTCGACTGCTCAACAAGAATACCAATTTGCCAATACTGTGAATAATCCATATTTATTAAATCCTGCTGCAGGGGGATTAACAGATGTGATGCATTTTGAAGCTTCAACTCGCATGCAATGGATCGGATATGATGGTGGTCCAAGAACTGTATTAATTTCAGGCAATAGTCAAATTGGAATTAAAAACAACGGCGGAAATGCCTTAAGTGAATTCAACGTTAAGGATGAAAAGTTGTTCAAAAACCCAGAAATCAGTATCGCAAAAAGAAAGCATATTGTTGGTGGAAAAATTTGGAATGATGCAATAGGTCCCTTTTCAAAAATAACTATTCAGGGAAGTTATGCCTATCATTTACCACTTACTAAAAAATTAAATTTTGGTGTCGGTATTGGTCTGGGATATAGCAATTTTAGAATCGATGATTCAAAAGTAATCCTAAACCAAACAAATGATAATACGTATGACCAATTCCAAGGAAATACAGCTACACAAAATCTAGGAGATGCTCAAGCCGGATTAGTAGTATATGGTGAAAAATTATTTTTTGGAATTAGTGGTACACAACTATTGAACAACAAAGTTGAATTGAATCAAATCTTAACAACTAATAATTTCAATAGACACTTGTTCATGGTTGCAAAATATAAAATTCAAGCAACTTCGGATTTATCTATAGAGCCATCTGCTGTAATTAAAATTACTGAAAAAAGTCCAATTTCCATGGATTTAGGAGCACGTTTATTATCCAAAAACAGAAGTTGGATTGGGATTCAATTTCGTACTACAAACAGTTTAATTTTTCAAATTGGAACGAACTTAATAAAGAATCTTTATGTAAGTTATGCGTTTGAGCAATCGGTAGGAAAAATAAGAACTGCTGGTAATTCAACTCATGAAATTCAATTAGGTTATTATCTCGGTAAAAACAGAAATGTAGATAAAGAATTGAAAGACAAATCAAAAACATCTGAAAAACTTTAATTGATTTCTTTGCACTTATGAGACCTTTATATGCAATTCTTTTTGTTGTTCAGAAATATGCGCTTTTACTTTTTTATCCGCGTACAAAAACTGTAAATTCACCAAAGGGATTTTTAGGCAGAACAATTTATGTCAGCAATCATTGCGCATCATTCATGGATCCGCTTGTCGTTGCATCGTACAATTTACCGATTCTTTTTTTTATGACTCGTTCTGATGTATTTACCCCCATTTCACGACCGGTATTGTGGGCAGCCCATAGTCTTCCGATTTATAGACAACATGATGGTATGAATACCAAAAATGAAAATGAAAAGGCATTTGCCACTTGCATCAAAATTTTAAAAGGCGGAAGAAATCTATTGGTTTTTGGTGAAGGATTTACTGATGATGTTTTTATCAGAAGATTAAAACCTGTAAAAAAAGGAGCTGTCCGAATAGGGTTTATAACTTTGGAGGCGATCAATTGGGAAGAAAAAATCTATTTAGCTGCAGTTGGTTGCAATTATTCCGATCCCAACGAAATGCGAAGTGATGTCTTAGTTTCCACATCTGACAAAATCTGTTTGAATGATTACAAGGAACAATATGAATCAAATCCAAATAAAGTAATTAACGACCTCACAAAAAAGATTGAGTCTTTAATGAAAGACCAAATTACACATGTTGAGGATAAAAACTGGTTAAATTTCCATGAGAACATCATGAAATTGACTAGAAAAGGAATGAACGCCAAACATAGTAATACTAAAATCCCATTGATAGAGCGTTGGAAGTATTCAAAGAAACTTGCAAATTGGCTAAATGAACAAAAAGAAGAGCAATTAGAAAATCTTCAAGGGTTAAAAGATGAAATGGAACGTTATTTTTCTCTAATTCGAAAGTTAAAAATCAATGAAAACTATGTACATGAAGTGAGTGAAACTGGCAAATTGATTCGAACAAAAGAACTGTCATACTTATTTTTGTTATTGCCTTTTGCCATTTTAGGATTTATACATTGTAGCATCCCCTATTTTATTGTGAAACGATTTGTCGAAAAAACATTTAAAAGACGTGTTTTCTGGGCTTCAGTTAAACTCATATTAGGAATGATTTTTATGGGATTATTAAACATTCCTGTCATCTTTTTATTTAAATATTTCATTTTCCCAAGTTATTTACTCGGATTTGTATATTATGCTTTAATTGGCGTTTTTGGATTGGCAGCATACATGTGGTGGATAAATTTTGTTCGTTTTAAAGAAAAAGGTATTATTGGGAAAATGGATCTTTCGAAGATTGTTTCTAAAAGAAAAGAATTAGTAGATAAAATTCAAGCGCAAATACCAGTTGCTTAAAATCCTATGAATTTTAGACTAATTCGCTAACAAGATGTTATAATTAAATTTGAGTAATCGCTTTTATACCACAAGTCCATTTTTTACCACTTTAGGGGTTAAATGTTTTTAGCGCTGGATGTAATCCAGCGAAAAAACATGAAATAAATTCCTTTTTGGCATGTATCCGCCAAAAACATTTTGTGGTAACCAAGCAAACATTCAAAATTAAGTAGTTGTATAATGCCGAACGACTATTTGTTGGTAATTTTTAATTTACATTTCGTGATAGCGATTCGGTATGAATTCAACGCTATTGAAAGAAAACTCCCATCAGTTTGTTTGAATTTGCTTGAGGTTTTCATCGAAACCTTTGCTGATGTTAGCGCTATTGATTCTCTAGCCTCAAGTATTTAATCGGTCCATGCGATTTTTCATTCTCATTTCTTTTATACTATATCTC
>JBEAUV010000042.1:0-16543 GCA_041161265.1 Bacteroidota bacterium
ATGTTGAACCAATCGCAATTTTTGTCTTCAACCATTCTTTGTTGAAACGGTCAATTACCACTTTTGCTTGTTCTCGTGTTAAATAAGTTCCAGCAGTTGTGTTGATTTCATCCTTGAATTTATTCAAAATGGTTGCCGTTCTCAATGCACTTAAAATGTCGTTTTTCGAAAGTTTGTATTTTGCCATCAATTCTAAAACCACTGGATTTGTAATTGTGATTGATGAAGCAACAGGATCAGTGAATGAATTAATTTCAACACGAATAACACGGTCCAAGTGTATAAAAAGCTCCGAACGACGTAAAGGAGCGTATTTTTCACCCATTCTATTTGCAATTCGCTCTTCTGAAGTTGAACCAGGATAAGAACTTTCTTCAACTGGTGTGTCGTTTTTAATTGTTCTACAACCATTCCATTTTCCAATTCCTTGTCCACGAGTAACCATTGAAAACGCTACTTTTTTATCCAACATTCCTTCAAAAAACTGTAACAACGCAACACTGTCAGAAGCATCAAATAAACTGCGCTCAAGTTCCCAACTATCAGATGCAAAAACGTCTTGTAATTCAACTTGCAAACGAGCATTATAGTTTGGTTCAGCATCCACAAGATTAATGTGTAGCATTACTTCGTCAGCTTGATCTGAAATGGACGATTCTGGAATTGCAATTAACCGTATTTCAAAATCTTCCTTTTTTGTCGAAGCAGGGAATTGAAATTCTTGCGTTAACATATCAAATGTTGTGGAATCTTGAAACGTGTACAAACCATCTTTTTCAGTGTATTGTGCCCACGTATATCCCATCATTTGTTTGTAATGATCCAAACGACGTTGATAAATTGCCATTTGATCGATTGCTTCTAGTTTTTGTTTTTCCAATTCAGCAATCTTCTTTTTGTAGCCTTCAAACAGGCTGTACAAGTTCACAATCGTGTTTTGACTTTGACGCTTTGATTTTTTATCAGAATCCGTTTTTGGTTGGTAATCAACCGGTCCGCCACCTGTTTTACGTGCACGTTTTTTTGCTTTACGAACACTTCTTGGCGCTCTTGAACGTGTAGTAATCGGATTCATCGTCATATCCGAGTATTCCTTTTCGTTGATTTCAATTTTCAACTCTGTGTCATCTTTTTTCTTCTTGTTATAAGCAATCCAATAATCAAAACCTCGTTTTCCGTAAATCATTTCATATAATTTGGCGATTTTGTTTTTTTCTAAATCGTTTATCGTATTTTGAAACGTTGTTCCTTCAGAAAAAGAAGAATCTGGAGAAAGAAAACGTGTGTCACCAGCACCAAAAAGATGGTAACTTAAGCCGTTTTTTTCAATCACTACAGTCGTTTGCTTGGTTGAATTGTAACCCCAAACATCGAAATGAATATTCGTGATTCTATTATTTCCAACCGTAGTAAAATCTGAAGTTGCGAACATGGTTGTTTCTACTTTTTGAACCTTTTTTGCAACAGGCGTTGACAATTTTAATTGATAAGGAAACAACCCAACAGCTTTGGGTAAACCTCTGTTCCAACGACCTTTTTCGTCTTTTTCGCGTTCTTCTAATAAACCAGATGTTGAGCTTCCATCTCCAGCCGCGATCAATACATTTTCATACGTTAATGCTTCGCCACCAAGAGCTAAATAGATTTCATTACTTCGGTTTTTTACGTATTCATTGGTAGCAAGGTTAATCGCTTCCAGGGTCAGAAGGCAATCATTTGGTTCTAAAAACCGTAATGTTTCAATAAAAGCCACTTTATCATCTAAAGAAAGACTTGGGTTAAAAAGATTAATCACCTTAGGGTGTGGCTCCATGAAGCCATCTTTTTCTTTTTGTGCATTCAACGGAAGTTTCTGTATTAAAATCGATTCGAACAACTTGTAATTTAGAGCGTAAGGTTCTAATTCTTTTTCACTTCCTCGCTTGGCCAAGAGCACTTTGTTTAATTCCCAAATAGCCATTTTATTAGCTGCTTCAGAAATAATTCCTTTTGGTGATTTAGCGATTTCTTCTTTTCGAATAACGAGTATTTCAGGTTGATTAATGATAATCAATTCAACTGAATCGTAATTTATTTCTTTGTTTGGAAAACGAATATCTGGACCTTGATAGTCGAAATAACGACCAATTGAATTGTCTAAAATTGGACTTTTTTTAACAATATGAAACAAATAAGCTCGCTCTTCAGTTGTTAAACCTTCATTTAATTGAGCAAAGACAAGTGTTGGGAAGAAGAATAAAAAGAGGTAGAGTTGTTTCATGAAAAATCCTTTATACAATAATCAATTTTAGTGTTAAAGGTAACATGTCTAAATTGAATTTTTTCATTTGGACAAAAAAAAACCGTTAATCAATTGACTAACGGTTTTTAAGTTAAGGTTAGGGGTATTATCTTAATGAAATTGTTTTTGTTGTTTGAACACCATTGTTGTTCACGGAAACCAAATACATACCTTTATTCAAATGAGATAAATCAATTGATTGTCCATTTATTAATGTCTCAATAGAAGAAACAACACGTCCAGATTGATCGTAAACAATAGCAGATGCATTTGTATCAAAACTTCCCTTGAAATTAATTATCCCTTCAGATGGGTTTGGGTAAACAGAGAATTCATATGTTGAAACTGTCTCTAATTCAACATTTTCCAATGGTTGAATTGATGAAATGACATTTGTTTGAGAAAATAAAGGCACCATTGAACCTTGTTGTTCAAATTGCACAATTGTATAAACGAATAGGGGCAAATTGTTGTTGGCTATATCATAATATTCATATTGAGTTCTTACCAATTCAACATCCAAAGTTGTAAGAAAAATTACTTGTGTTAAAACCGTATCAACACTTTTGTAACGAATAACGTTGGTATAGGTGGCTGAATTAGGTAGCATCAATGTTCCTTGTCCATCAATTGAAGCATGAATTGTTCCTGTACATGTTGGGTTTTGAGGTATACCGTTGAATGTGAAATCTAACATTCCAGAAAAATTGTCTGCAAAATAATCACCATTTACAAATGGATATTGGATTGTAGTCTCATTGTCTGCGTCAAAAGTCGCAAGAACAGTTCCTAAACTTGGCTCATTATATACAAATCCTTGAGAAACTCTTTCTGTTGCTGTAGAATTGAAATAGTTCTTAATTACCCCTTCAATACTCATTACTTTAGTTGAAGTTGGAAATGAAACAGCGTCAGGTGTTAATGAAGCATCTAAAATTTCTAAGGTTTTAGTTGTTCCATTTAAACCTAATATTTGAGAATAATCCCAAGTAACACCATTTCCTGTCGTTGAAGCATAAGAATCTGTAAGTGAATCACAAACATACATGATAGCTCCCTCAGTAATCGCAGGTTCATTTGTTAAATCTAATTGTTGAGCTTGATTAAATGATGCAATAAACATCGAAGCAAAAAGTAATTGTTTTTTCATTTGTAGTGTTTTTTCAAAATTAACTATTATTCAATTGATTTTTCAGTTTGAATCTTTTAAACGGTATTTTTTTAGTGTGAAAGGAATATTTTTCACAACCACAAAACATCTAACGTTATGAAATATGAATTGGTTGGATTTTTTAATTACAAATTACAAATTACAAATTTTGAATTTTGTACTTTTAGACCTTAGTAATTCAAAAGAAAAACCAATATCACTATGAGCTTTAAGAGTTTATTTAGAAAAAAGAACGTTCAAGATATATTAAATCAAGTCGAAAAAGACAATGAAGAAGGTGCTCATGGTTCTTTAGGGAAGCATTTAGGAGTCCGTGATTTAGCTGCTTTTGGTATTGCTGCAATCATCGGAGCGGGAATCTTTAGCACGATTGGAAAGGCAAGTTTTGACGGTGGACCAGCGGTAATTTTCTTGTTCTTATTCACTGCTTTAGCATGTGGTTTTGCTGCTTTTGCTTATGCAGAATTTGCATCAATGGTGCCAGTTTCTGGAAGTGCTTATACCTATTCCTACGTTGCTTTTGGTGAAATCATCGCCTGGATTATTGGTTGGGCTTTGATTATGGAATATGCCATTGGAAACATTACCGTTGCCATTTCTTGGAGTGACTATTTTACAGGATTTCTTCAAAATCTTAGAATTCCTTTCTTAGGGTTTGATAATGGTGTTCATCTTCCTCAATGGGTTCAAATGGATTATTTCACGGCGTACAATGGACACAGTGAGGCTGTTAGCCTTATGGAAAGTGGTAAATTATTTGAGAATTTAGAAATGAATATCCAACATGCTTATACTGCTTGGAAGACATCACCAGTAATCGGGTCTTTTCATTTTGTAGCAGATTTACCGGCATTAATGATTATTATTCTAATAACATGGTTGGTTTATCGTGGAATGAAAGAATCAAGAAATGCTACCAATATGATGGTGGTAATCAAGTTGGCAATAATTCTTTTGGTTATTTCAGTTGGAATATTTTATGTGGATGCTGGAAATTGGAATCCTTTTGCTCCGAACGGAATCTCTGGAATTTTAAAAGGTGTATCAGCAGTATTCTTTGCTTATATTGGATTTGATGCTATTTCAACGACTGCAGAAGAATGCAAGAATCCACAACGAGATCTTCCAAGAGGAATGATGTGGGCAATCATAATTTGCACTGTTCTTTACATTGTTATTGCCTTGATTTTGACTGGAATGGTAAGTTACAGTGATTTAAATGTTGGAGATCCATTGGCCTTTGTATTTGAGAAATTGGATTTAAAATGGATGTCCGGAATCATTGCTGTTAGTGCGATTGTTGCGATGGCTAGTGTATTGTTAGTGTTCCAAATGGGGCAACCGCGTATATGGATGAGCATGAGTAGAGATGGGTTATTACCAAAGAAATTTTCTAAAATTCATCCACGATTTAAAACACCTTCTTTTGCTACAATCGTTGTAGGTTTTGTCGTGGCAATTCCAGCGTTATTTTTGAATTTAACTATGGTTACTGATTTATGCAGCATTGGGACATTGTTTGCATTTGTTGTTGTATGTGCTGGTGTATTAGTTCTTCAAAATAAAAAAGATATTCCACGGGGTAAATTTAAAACGCCTTATGTAAATGGCAAATATGTCATGCCTTTTTTATTGATCGGAACAATGATTTTTTCGTTCACTTATAACAAAGAAGCTACAATGAATTTCTTAACGAATGAAAAAGAATTGAAACAACCAACTGAACTGCTGACTTCTATTGATAACAATGAAATTAAAGCTATCAAAGAAAATTTAATGATTTCAGACTCTACAGAGTTCATGAAGAATGATCAAGATGTTGAAATTTATTTGAGTTCATTGGAGGAAGATAGATATCTAACAACATTGAAAACGTTAAAATTGAGTCAGTCCGAAATGTATGAATCAGGGTTTGGTTTGTTCTCGCACAAAATTCCTACGTATATTTTCTTTTTAATAGCAATCATGTTAACCTACTTTTCGATAACACACAATTTATCCTTAATCCCTATGTTAGGATTGGTAAGTTGTCTTTACATGATGAGTGAATTGGGTATTTCAAACTGGATTGGTTTTGGACTTTGGTTAGTTCTTGGATTGATTGTTTATTTTTCTTACAGTCGAAAAAACAGTAAATTGAATCTTAAAAAAGTTGTTATTCAATAGTGATTAGATAAGTGTATTCAATAAAATGATATGTTGTTTTTAAGACTTTTTTGACTGCATAAACGCTTGTATTTTGTTGCTTTTATCCCTACTTTTGCATTCAATAAAATCGAAATACAATGTTTGAAAATCTTACCGATAAATTTGAGAAAGCGTTTAAAGTTCTTAAAGGACATGGTCAAATAACAGAAATTAATGTTGCTGAATCATTAAAAGAAGTGCGACGTGCTTTATTGGACGCCGATGTTAATTTTAATACGGCTAAAGAATTTACAAACACTGTTAAAGAAAAGGCTTTAGGTAGAGATGTACTTAAATCTGTTTCTCCAGGACAATTGATGGTGAAAATTTGTCATGAAGAGTTGATCGAATTAATGGGGGGGAATGAGACAGAAATCAATGTTTCAGGAAATCCAGGGATTATTTTGATGTCCGGCCTTCAAGGTTCAGGTAAAACAACTTTCTCAGGAAAATTAGCAAATTATCTTAAAACGAAGAAAGGGAAAAATGTTCTTTTAGTTGCGTGTGATGTTTATCGTCCTGCAGCAATAGACCAATTACAAGTTTTAGGAGAGCAACTTTCTGTTGAAGTATATGCGAATAAAGAGGAAAAAGATCCTGTAAAAATAGCAACTGCTGCAATCATACATGCAAGAAGCAAAGGTTTCAATGTTGTCATTGTTGATACTGCAGGACGTTTAGCTATTGATGAGCAAATGATGGATGAAATTGCACGTGTAAAAGAAGCAATTAAACCTTCGGAAACATTGTTTGTCGTAGATTCCATGACAGGTCAAGATGCTGTAAATACTGCAAAAGCATTTAATGAGAAAATTAATTTTGACGGTGTTGTTTTAACAAAGTTAGACGGTGATACAAGAGGTGGAGCTGCTTTATCAATTAAATCAATTGTTGAAAAACCAATTAAATTTGTTGGAACAGGGGAGAAGATGGATGCAATTGATGTATTCTATCCGAAACGAATGGCAGATCGTATTCTTGGAATGGGTGATGTTGTCTCTCTTGTTGAACGTGCTCAAGATCTTTTTGATGAAGAAGAATCAAGAAAATTACAAAAACGTATTCAAAAAGATCAATTTGATTTCAACGATTTTTTGGCGCAATTGCAACAAATCAAAAAGATGGGTAACGTCAAAGATTTGATGGGAATGATTCCTGGTATGGGTAAAGCAATGAAAGATGTAAACATTGAAGACGATGCTTTTAAACACATTGAAGCGATTATTTTATCAATGACTGTTGAAGAACGTTCAAATCCAGGATTATTGAACGGACAGCGTAAAAATCGCCTTGCAGCAGGAAGTGGAACGAATATTCAAGAAGTGAATAAACTAATGAAACAATTCGAAGACACCAAGAAAATGATGAAAATGATGAGTAATCCGAAGAATATGATGAGCATGATGAAACAAATGAAAGGTGGAGGAATGCCTGGAATGTAATTAGTTGTTAGTTACAAATAATTCATAATTCATCACGCTCTTACTATTTCAGCAGTTTCTTAAGAGCTAAAAGAAGATTGTCTTCTAATAAATCATGTTCACCATTGGCATCAAAAACATTTTGGATATCTCCAATTAAGCTATTCAAATCATCTTTTGAGTAATGAAATTTTTCCACGTTGTAAAGAATTTTTTGAATGCTTTGATAGTCATTGTCATGATCTAATTCTTTATGAATACGCTTATAAACAATAGCGTCTACTAGAGTAAGAATTTGTTCTTTTTCATCTTCGGTTTCGAAATAGTTCGCATTCGCAGCAAAAAGCAATAAATATGCTTTGAATTCTTCTCTTGTCCAATCGGTTTCAAATGAATGTGGCATGTCTTAAAATTTTATGAGAACAAGGTAAGAATTTTTTCTTTTTCTTGGGAGAAAATTACTGAGTAATATTGTATTCCTGACCTTCATTTCCATCCCATTTTTTTAGAATAGATTCATTACCATTAAATTCTAGATAAGTGAAATATTGAAGCCAATCGCCTAGATTGATATAACTTGATTTGTCTTTCAATTGAATATTTAAGGGTAAATGGCGGTGACCAAAAATGAAATAGTCAAAATGTTCCTTTTCTAACATTTCTTGACAATAGATATATAACCATTCATTTTCTTTACCTAAAAACTTTTCGTCTTCATTACCTGTGGATGCTCGGCTTGTTTTAGAGGAATAATTAGCTAGCCAAATACCGAAATTGGGATGTAATCGAGCAAAACACCATTGAGAAAATTTATTTTCAAAGACTTTTTTAAGGAATTTATAACCACGATCTCCTGGGCCTAATCCATCGCCATGACCAATATAGAATTTCTTTCCATTAAACTCTCTTACAACAGGTTTATGGTGCAATTGAAAACCAAGTTCTTTCGGTAAATAATCGAAAATCCACATATCATGATTGCCAGTGAAAACATGAACTGGAATTCCTGAATCAGTGAGCTCTGCAATTTTTCCTTGTAATCGAATAAAACCTTTTGGAATAGCATGTTTGTACTCAAACCAGAAATCAAAAATATCTCCAACAAGAAAAATCTCTTTTGCAGTTGGTGCTATATGATTCAACCAAGCTACAATTGCTTTTTCTCTTTCTAAACTTTTTTCGTACGTTGGAACACCTAAATGAAAATCCGAAGCGAAGTAAATGTTTGTTCTCTGTGATTCAGACATTCTTAATGACCAAAGATGCGTTTTAGTTCTGCTTCTAGCGCTTCACCACGCAAATTCGTTTGGATAATTTTACCCTCTTTGTCAATCAATACAGTAAATGGAATTCCTTTTACTTGGTATAAAGCAGCCGCTTTGCTTGACCATTGTTGTAAGTCACTCACATGATTTGGCCAAGTTAAATTGTCTTTTGCGATTGCTGCTTCCCACGCTGCTTTGTCTTTGTCTAAAGAAACGCTCATGACAGTAAACCCTTCTGCTTTATACTTTGCGTATAATTTCACAACATTAGGATTCTCCTTTCTGCAAGGGCCACACCATGATGCCCAGAAATCTAGTAATACAACTTGACCACGTAAATCAGATAATTTCATTTTGGTTTTACCATCCAATTTCAATTCTTCAAAATCAGGAGTTAATTTACCAGGAGCTAATATATTTGCAGCTTCACGTTGAGCTTTCAGTTGCATATATTTTCTGTTCAATTCTATAATTGAAGGTGATTCAGAAAAAGTAGCATTGAGTTGTGTTACAATCGATTCATAGGTTGCAAAATCATTCTGAGCATCCAATGTTGAAATTACGGGTAATAATGCAGGAGAATTTTGATTTTGAGAAATGAAAGTCTGCAAATTACTTTGGAACGTATAATATTCAGTTGTCATTGAATTGCTGATTTCCTCTTGACGTGCAGGATTTTGTTGGATTAAAGCAACAGCTGAATCTCTTTTGGCATTCCAAATAGTTAATATTTTAATGAAATTATTCATATTGTTGCTTTCGTCTGAGCCTACAATATTGCAAAATGCATTAATATTAGCACCGTCACCATATAATTTAATATCTGATTTATCACGCAGAATAAGATTTAAATGTGTTTCACCAACTCTCAAAACATAATAATCAGGATTTGCAAGTGTTCCTTTTATTATAAAATCACCTTTTTTACTTAATGGCACTTTAATTTGATCGATATAATGCGTCCCATAATATTGAGAAAGTGATACTGAATCAACTTTTGAATTGAAAATATTTCCTGAAATTGTTACTGTAATTGGCTTTTGCCCGAATGAAAAAAGTCCAATAAGAAGTGTTAAAATAGTTAGTGTTTTGTTCATAGTTTATTTTTTTGAAAAAATCTCTTTCAATTTTTGTTCCAAACTTTCACCTCGAAGTCCAGTTGCAATAATATTTCCTTCTTTGTCAATTAAAACAGTATGAGGAATACTCTCAAATTGATATAATTGGGTCATTGGTGTTTTCCATCCCATTAAGTCACTGACATGGTTTGGCCAAATCAATCCATCTTTTGCAATTGCTTGTTTCCAAGAGGCCGCATCTTCATCTAATGAAACTGAAAAAACTGTAAAACCTTGGTCTTTATATTGGTTGTATAAACGCACAACATTTGGGCTTTCCCTCCTGCAAGGTCCACACCAAGAAGCCCAAAAATCAAGAAGAACAACCTTACCTTTCAAAGATGAAAGCTTGATTATTTTTCCAGTTGGATTTTTCATTGCAATTTCAGGTGCTGCGTTTGATCCATTTGCTGTCCCAGACTCACTTCCAGATTCGGAAACAAGATGTTCATTATAGGCACTTTCAATTTGCATCAATTGGTTTTCCATCGTCGCAGCAATTGGTGAACCTTTGAAACGTTTATTGTATGCGTCAGAAACTAATTTTAAGACTTCTAAATTTTTAGGGTCCCAATCCTTGAAACCACTTGTTGGAGTTGCCGCTGTAGATAAAATAATATTGAAAGGATTGGCTGGATCGTTCGTCATTTTTTCTCTAGAAAAATCGTCCAACGGTTTTTTAATTGCCAAATATTTTACCATTAATTCATCCTCACTGCATTTCCCTTGCATTGCATTTAATTGCTGTTGACCATCGGCAAAAGTTGCAAACAAAACCATGTATTCGTTCAATATTGTTGACCATTCTGTCCCACTTACATTCGGCGTTAACATGTAATCGTTGTAAGTAGTTTTGATTTTGACATTGTCTTTTTCAACTAGAGTCAATGGAATCACTTTATCATTAGATTCACCAATTCGCAATTGATAAATCCCCATACCCGGGATATTTCCTTTAATATTAAAGGAACCATTTTCTTCAATTTTTCCTTTAGCAACTTCAATTGACCCATTTTGACTCAATGCTTCTAAAGTTATAGACATATTCTCTGCACCGATAATTGAACCCGAAATAGAGAAATTATCAGGTAATTTTTCTTCAGTTACCTCTGGCTCTGAGCCACAAGATACTAAAAGCAATAAGCTGAATAAATAAGGTATATATTTCATTTCTATGCTTCTAATTTTTTACGCATTAATTCATTTGCTGCTTTAGGATCAGCTTTGCCTTTTGAGATTTTCATTAATTGACCCATTAAAAATCCAGTTAATTGTTTTTCACCGTTCTTATAACGTTCAACCTCTGAAGGATGTTGCTTGATCACCTCGTTAATAAATCCTAAAATAGAATCTTCGTTGGAATCTTGAGTCAAATTCATGGATTCTGCCAATTCTAGCGGAGTTTTATCTATTTGTTTTAGCATCTCAGGGAAAATTTTCTGAGAAGCAACAGAACTTGAAATTTTTCCTTGTTCAATCAAATTAATAATGGCAACAATTTGTTCTGGTTTTAAAGGGAAATCTTCAATATCAACACCAAATTCGTTTAAGTATGATTTGATATCTCCCATCATCCAATTGGCAGCTGCTTTGTAATTTTTTGTCAAAGCTATTAATGCTTCATAATATAAAGCGATACCCTTATTGTCAGTCAGAATGAACGCGTCATATTCAGTTAAACCTAATTCTTTAGTATATTTCAAGAACAATTCTCTAGGCAGGGCTGGCATTTCAGCTTTTATCGAAGAAATTAATTTATCGTCCATAACCAAAGGCTGAAGATCAGGTTCTGGAAAATATCGATAATCGTTAGCAGCTTCTTTTGAACGCATCGAAATAGTACTATTTTTCAACGCATCGAAAGACCTTGTTTCCATATAAAGTGTTTCACCTCTTTCAAGCGCTTCAATTTGACGAATTACTTCAAATTCAATTGCTCTCTGCACATTTCGAATAGAGTTCATGTTTTTCACTTCCACTTTTGTTCCGAACTCAGTAGCACCTTTTAGCATGACTGAAATGTTTGCATCGCAACGCATAGAACCTTCTTCCATGTTTCCGTCACAAATATCGAGGTAACGAACGAGTTTTCTAACTTCCGTCAAGTAGTTATATGCTTCTTGAGAAGATCGCATGTCCGGTTCTGAAACAATTTCCAAAAGTGGAACTCCAGCTCTGTTCAAATCAACTAACGTATCAAAAACATCAACATCGTGGATGCTTTTTCCAGCATCTTCTTCCATGTGAATGCGTGTGATTCCAATTTCTTTATCAGAACCATCCTCTAACTTGATGTGAACTGAACCGCCAGTACAAATAGGAGTTTTATCCTGTGTAATTTGATACCCTTTTGGTAGATCGGGATAGAAATAATTTTTACGTGCAAAATATTGTTCAGGGGCTATGTGACAACCACATGCCAATCCTAACTTAATAGCAAATTCAATTGTTTTCTTGTTCATTTTTGGCAATGTACCAGGATGACCAAGAGAAATAACACTGATATTCGTATTTGGATGAGCTCCAAACTCGTTCACATCGTTTGAATAAGCCTTTGATTTGGTCAACATTTGAGCATGCACTTCCAAACCAATTACTACTTCATATTTTGAGCGTATTGAATCTTCCATATAGTTAGATACGAGAAATTAATTCACGCATAATTATTGTCATTTTTGGTTCTTGACGACTTGCAACTTCAATTACGTCTTGAACACTTACTTTTTGAATTTTTCCAGGAACACCTAAATCTGTAATAATTGAGATTGCGAAACATGGAATATCCATGTGACGAGCAACAATTACTTCAGGCACAGTTGACATTCCAACTGCGTCAGCACCAATTGCACGAACATAACCGTATTCAGCAGGTGTTTCTAATGTTGGACCAGTTAAACCAGCGTATGTTCCAACAGAAACTTTAATATTATTTTCTGCAGCAATTGTTTGAGCCAGAGCAATCATGTCAGCATCATATGCATCGCTCATGTCCGGGAAACGTGGTCCTAGTTTGTCAATGTTTTTGCCAATAAGTGGGTGTGCAGGAAAAAGATTGATATGATCATTTTGTATCATTATTTCTCCAACTTCAAAATCAGGATTAACACCACCAGAAGCATTTGAAAGAAATAAACGTTCTATTCCTAATAATTTCATTACACGAACGGGGAACGTTACTTCTTGCATGTTATATCCTTCGTAGAAGTGAAAACGACCTTGCATTGCAACAACTTTTTTACCACCCAATTCACCGAAAATTAGTTTTCCCGAGTGACTTTCTACTGTTGAAACAGGAAAATTTGGGATATCTTCATAATTGATTTCGTCAATTACATTGATTTCTTTAACCAATCCGCCCAAACCTGTTCCTAAAATTATACCAATTGTAGGTTCAACTTTTGTTTTGCTTTCGATGTATGAAACTGATTCTCTAAACTTTTCTAACATATTGATTTATTAAGTCATTAAATTTCTCTTCTTCATCCATTTTTACTGCGATGGGCAAGTAATACCATGGATATTTTATTAATTCGTTTTTAGGGATTAGATCCTTTAAACGCATATAATCTTTCTCCGTTGTAAGAATGATTTTATTCTCGACAGCAAAAGTATCAAATTTTTGATGAATTTCCTGAATATCTTGTGCATTAAAAGCATGATGATCTGCAAATTTAAGGTGTTCAATTTGAAATAAATCTTTTATATAGTCAACTAAAGGCAAAGGGTTCGCTATTCCTGTAATTAAAAGGGTAGATTTTGGATTTTCAATCACTTTTCCGAAGGGAACTATTTCATCATAACTTATTGAAGAGAAAAATAATTTTTCAAGATCAATTTTTAAATCTGCTGCCCATTTCTTTTTTTCATGCTGTGATAAATCATTTGTGCATTTTGTGACAACGACACAGTCTGCACGTTTTCGACCAGATTTCCACTCTCGTAAATTACCTGTCGGTAACATAACGTCGTTTGAAAAAGGAGAAGTAAAATCGGTCAATAATATATTGAATCCCGCCTTCACTGCTCTATGTTGAAAAGCATCATCTAAAATAATTAATTCATTCTCAGGAAAAAGAGTTTGAATTTGTTGTACACCAATTTTACGTTTCTCACAAACAGTAATGTTTAGTTTTGACTTAAATAGAGAATGGTAAAAAAGTGGTTCATCACCAACTTCATCACTTTTGTGCGAATCATTTACAAGAATAAAACCTTTAGTGGTTCTTCCATATCCACGACTGAGAATACTTGTTGAAATGGCTCCTTCTAACAATTTCGCAAGATAAGCTACCTGTGGTGTTTTACCTGTTCCTCCTGTACTTAAATTACCAACACAAATTGATTTTTTTGGAATGATGAAGACTTGAAAAATTCCAATATCGTAACACTTGTTTCTCAAATAGGTTAAGATTCCATAGATGAGAGATGTTGGCCATAAGAGAATACGGATTATTCGCATAGATCAAATATAACAAATAGTTTTTTGTGACTTTAGTTCAAAATAAAAGCCATTCAAAAAAGTAATGCTGATAGAAACGGTAATCTTGAAATTAACTGGCAGAATAGTCAGAGAATTGCTGATCATCAGCAAAATAGTATATCCTAACTTGTGCTGTATCAGTAAGAAAATCAATTTTACCGATTTCAAAACGATTTACAACAATTCCTGTACGCTTTTCAAGATCCTCTTTCATTTCTTGATATTTTTCAGGAACGATTAAATCGATGCGTTCGTAATTAATTGTTTTACGCGTTTCATGTTTTATTAACCAAACTTTTTCCAAAATAAATGTCAAAAGAATAACGGAACCATTGATAATTGCAATTTCTGCAATACTAATCTGATTAGAAGCCAAAGAGTTCACAACACTGATTCCAATAATCAGAAATAAGTAAGTCATTTCCTTGATTTCAATAGCATCAGTTCTGTATCGGATAATTCCAAAAATAGCAAATAACCCTAATCCCATTCCTGTATCAATGTCCAATTTTTTCAGTCCAAAACACAAGAAAAAAGTAATTGTACCAATTAGATAATATGTAAACAAATAATCTTTACGTTGCGTTTTCGGATAATATAAATAGCGAATTAGCAAAGTTAAAACCGTCATATTGACAGCCAGCCTAACAAGCAAAACGTATGCATCATTACTAAAAAGTGAGAAACCTAAATCTTTTTCAGACTTAGCAAGTGGCATTAGGAAATCAAGCAGCATGAGCATTTATTTTTTTAAGTTTTAATAATTTCTTTTTAAATCGGTTGAATTTTAAAATCCCGCCATATAATTCAATAGATCCTATGCAATATTTACTTAGGCGATAAGGGCGAATACTTTTGGTTTTCATCAGTGCAAAGAAAGCCGAATTTCTATTCACTGATTCTTGTTTTAATTCTGCAATGATAAGGTTATTGAACGTTTGAAGGTGACTTTCCCATTTAAAAGTAATATTGAAATCTAAAGTCAATCGTTCATTTTCAACTTTATTTACCAAGGTCATTCTGTGAAATGAATTCCACATCACGGGTTTTAATTCATGTTCTTTAGGAATTACACTTTGAATAAACTCTTTTTGTTTTTCAGTCAATTCTGTTGGAATTTCATCTACTTTAATTCTACTTTTCAGTGTTCTACCTTTGAATTTATGTTTGATTTCTAAAAAGACTAAATTTGATTCAACATATTTTCTGAATCGCACTTTGAATCTACTTGTTCTCCCATTATGATGATCTTTGAAGAATGAAAAATTGTCATCATCAAAATACAAACTCTCATAAAATGGGGTTCTAACACCTTCACCTCCGGAGGAAGCAGCGCAGCTAATTTCAAGGATTTTATAATATTGAGAAAGTTCAGGAAGAAATTCTAAAAATTCGGAAAATGAAAAGGCAAATTTCGTGTCAACTCGATTCATTAATTTCACTCTATCCATTTCCAATAAGGAAATAGGTTCGAATGATTTAAGAACTTTATTAATTTGTTGGCTTAACATTAACTCAAAGTTAAATTTCTGAACGGGTTTTGCAACTATTAGACAAGTTATTTACTGAAAACTTGCGCTCAAATCTAACTTTAATCAAAATGAATCCTATTTCAACAATCCCAAAGCGATTTTCATTCGAATAACGCGTTTAGCTGATGCGTCAACTTTTTTCTTGAATTCAGCGTCTGTTTTGTATTTTTTCAAGATGTCAGCGTGTGCTTTTTTAGAATCCACTGGCATTAAAACAATGTCACAACCAGCATTGATTGCTTTAACTTCGCATTGCGGAATACTTGCAACTCCTCCCATATTCATTGCATCGGTTACAATCAAACCTTTAAATCCATATTCTCCTCTTAATAATTGCGTTACAATCACTTCAGAAGTTGTTGCAGGCATTCCTTTTGTATCGTATTTAGGATTGTTCATTACGCCAATGTGCGCTACCATGATGGATAAAACACCATTTTCAATTAAAGTTGGATAGTTTCCAATTTCCTTTAATTCACCATCAATAGTTTGTAATGACTTATGTGTGTCTCCTGTAACAAGTCCATGACCAGGGAAATGCTTAGCTGTTGCAATAATATTTTTTGCTTGTGTTTCTTGAATAAAAGCATCTGACCAAGGAATAATGTTTGCTGGAATTGCACCGAAACTTCTAAATCCAACTGTTTTATTTGGTGACATATCAACTACTGGCGAGAAGTTATAATTAATCCCAATTGCATTCAGTTCAGCAGAAATAACTTGAGCAACAGAACGAACTTCTTCAACTGTTTTCAATTCATTTGCTTTTTTTACTGGTGTTGACCCAATAATTTTACGGTTTACTAAACTTGGTTCTGCATCTGCACTATATAAAAATGGAAGATTTCCAATTGTATCATTCATGGCTTCAAAATTCTTAATCCAATTAGTGAATTCATCTTTTGTACCATTCAACATCAAAACTCCACCAATTAATCTTTGTTTAATCAAACTTTTAATTGTTGCTTCGGTTTGACCTAATCTTCCAACTGCAGGCATTACTAATTGTGCCACAATAGCAGTGTCATCCAGCGTTGCAAATACTTTCTCCACCTCTTTGTCTAAATCAACATTTTCGGTTAGGAAAT
>JBEAUV010000043.1:0-16019 GCA_041161265.1 Bacteroidota bacterium
CATCAGATCCAGCCATCCCAATAGCTGGAATAACGAACAATACAGGAACAACTGTTCTTACTTGTACTCAAACATCAATTAGTGTTACTGCAACTGGCGGTGTAAGTTATGTTTGGGACAACGGTCTAGGATCAGCAGCAGCTGGTACGATTACAACTCCTGGAACATATACCGTAACTGCAACAGCAGCGAACGGATGTACCGATACGGAGTTTATAACTGTAACTCAAAACATCACGCCACCAATTGCTGGAATAACGAACAACACAGGAACAACAGTTCTTACTTGTACTCAAACATCAATTAGTGTTACTGCAACTGGCGGCGGTACTTATAGTTGGAATAATGGACTGGGTACAAACGCAAATGCTTCAATTACTTCAGCTGGAACATACACTGTGACTGTGACGGGCGCAAATGGATGTATAGATACAGAAGTGATTACTGTAACATCAAATACCGGAATACCGGCACCAACAGCATCAGCAACGGTTCAGCCTACATGTACAACACCAACAGGGACAATTGTTGTAACAGCACCAACTGGCGCAAATATCCAATACAGCATTGGCGGAGCATATCAGACTAGTGGAACATTTACCGGTGTTACTCCGAATTCTTATAACATTACAGCTCAAAATGTGACGAATGGTTGTATTTCATCAGCAACAATTGTAATCATTAATCCAATACCTACAGGTCCAAGTATTACATTGATCAATCAGAACGATCCAACTTGTTCGGGAACGAACGATGGTCAAATAGAAGTATCTGTATCAGGAGGATTAGCTCCTATCCTTCAATCTTGGTCACCAAACGTTGGTTCAGGAACAACCATTACCAATTTATCTGGAGGTAATTACACCTTTACAGTAACTGATGCAAATGGATGTTCAGCAACATCAACATATACGGTAACAGCACCATCTCCTTTGTTAGTGACTGGTATAACAACGGATATTGATTGTGGAGTTTCACTTGGATCCATCACTACAAATGTCACGGGTGGAACAGGACCATTTACTTATTCTTGGTTTCCTAATAATCAAGTGGTTCCAAACTTGAACAACCTATATGCAGGAACATATTTGGTTACTGTGACAGATGCAAATGGATGTCTCGATACTGAATCTTTTGATGTCGACATTACAGGAAACCTCCTTCTTGATATTACACCACCAAGTGCAAGTATCAATGAGGGTGAATCAGTAGATCTGTTAGTAACTGGCGCAACGTCATATATTTGGAGTCCATCGTCTGGCCTTTCTTGCAATGACTGTACTAATCCAACAGCAACACCGGATTTTACTACAACCTACATCGTTACTGGAACTGATGCAGCGGGTTGCTCCGGAACTACATCAATTACAATCTTTGTAGAGCAATTCTGTGATGACTTCTTCGTTCCAAATATTTTCTCTCCAAACGATAAAGGTCCTAATGCAAATAACAATCTTTGTGTATACGGCAGCTGTATCGTTGAATTACAATATGCTGTTTTCAACCGTTGGGGAGAAAAGGTATTTGAAACGACTAATACCTCTATATGTTGGGATGGAAATTGGCGAGATAAGCCTGTTGGTTCAGGAGTATTTGCATATAAATTACGTGCTGTTCTTTCCAATGGAGCTATCATAGAGAAATCTGGAAATCTAACTGTAGTTTATTAATATGAAGTTGAAAATGAGATATATAAAGACAATCATACTATTTATCTGCGCATTCTCAGGACATGCTCAGGATATTCATTTTTCTCAATTCGAATATTCGCCGATGAATTTAAATCCTGCTTTAGTAGGTGCAAATTCACCGATGCAGGGTATTGTGAATTATAGAAATCAATGGAGCCGAATCGGAAACCCTTACCAAACGATAGGAGCCTCTATTGATGGTCGATTCAACGAGAATAAGCGTATGAAAAAAGGGATCATCGCTGGAGGTATTAATTTCTTCAATGATAAGGCTGGAACCATTAATGTTTCAACTAATATCGTTAGTCTCAATCTTGCTTATCATCTGATTCTTGATCGCGAGAGCACATTAGGCGTGGGACTTCAATGTGGATTTGGTCAGCGATCTATTTCTACCTCAGGAGCAGAATGGGCAAGTCAATATGATGGTGTTGGTTTCAATTCCGTAATGTCTAGCGGAGAAGATTTTAACTCTCCAAGTTTCAGTTATATGGATGTTGGTGCAGGAATGCTTTATACTTATAAAATGAAAGGCGGATACATGACTCAAAATATACAAAAAAGGGTAAATGTTGGATTTGCTGCATTTCATTTGAATACCCCAGATTACTCTTTTCTTGATAAACAAGGAGAACAATTAGCAATGCGTTTCTCTGGTTTTATTAACGCTGATATTGGAATTAAAAATACAAGAGGAATTCTACAGCCGGGACTGTACTATCATCGACAAGCTGGACATCAGGAAATAATGATCGGTACGAATTATGGATACATTATACATACTGGATCAAAAGCTACAGGATTTACAAGACCAATAACTGCTTATTTAGGATTTTTCTATCGTTTAAAAGATGCAGCTGTGGCCCGTCTAATGTTTGAATATGATTTATTTTCACTTGGTTTTGCCTATGATATAAATCTTTCTGACTTAACCTCAGTAACAAAAAGTATAGGTGGTTTTGAATTATTCCTGCGCTACAACCTTGGTGATGGTGGAGGATTTAGAAATCTTGGGAAGATAAATAGACACAGGTTTTAATTAATGGAAAACTAAATAAAATGGCGTTTATTTAAGTTTTGGGTTAACATTTATCAATAAGAAAAATTGAAAAATTAGATCAACTAATTTAACAAATACTTTAATTTTATTTTTTGAACTCTTGATATTCCATTTTTCGCTAATGCAAAGAGGCTCTTTAATTTGAAGACTTGCACCTCGCAGGATACTGTAATTGTAATTTCATCAGGTAGTTTGTTAAGCAGATATTCTTTTAAGTACTCTATATTTCACTATGGGTTATTATGTACTTGTAAAACTGCTGTTTTTATGCTACATCAATCAATATACGTTGGTCATTTAAGACAGCTGAAGACTTTATTAAGTTGTTTGAAGTATCAAATTGACTATCTAAAATGTAGATGTTAGTTCTTATAAAAGTATTTTTTCTACCTGCACCATTTCTAAAAAAATAAGGAGAAAATACCATATTTCCAAGCTCTGCGCTTGTCAAGCACTAATGATAAAGTTGCCATAATTGAATTTTTCTGGCTTAAGTATACTCCCTAAATTTGATTGCTTTTTGCATATTTTTGACATAAAAAGAATGTTTGTTTCCACATTCTGTCAATCTCAACACTTAACAATAAAACACAAAAAACCCCAGTAATACTAGGTATTCCGGGGTTATAATTATGTGGTCCCACTAGGTTGTGAACTATCTTTACATAAATTGTTTCTGTTTCATTTAATTGAATTCATCTCAACCATATAAAACATAATAACAGTTGTTTAGCATTTTTTACTTTTCAAATCCTGAACTTATTTTACAAAATACTTTGTTCACTTCTTGTTCAGTTTTGGCATAATTGTAGTCGTTTCAAATCCGTTGATGTTTCTTTCTTTATTGCTAAATCCGACGCCGACAAGAATAATAGGTTTCTTTTCTACAATAAATTTTTCGGCGTTCTTTTTCCATTAATGTATCTGCGGGGCATAAAACTTTCGGCTACCACAAAACTATCTTTGGAACACGAATTTAAAATCAGCGAAGCTAAACCTCGCTTTTTGGGTAGGTACTTTTAAGTGCTGACGCGCTTGTCATGCGTTGATATTCATCCATTTATTTGTTCCTCCACAAAGCCAAAATGCATTTAGTCCGAATACTTTTAAAAGTTTTGCTCCTTCTGCTGACCGTCCGCCACCCTTTCCACAAGCAGTAACAAATAGAACGTTCTTGTCAAGCTGTGAAATTTTGTCTTTCAGTTCTTGAATTGAAATATTCAAAGCATTTGGAATGTGTCCTTTTTCATATTCTTCTTTGCTTCTGACGTCTATGATTTGAATATTTTTGTTCGATTGAAGTGCTTGTTTTACTTCGTCCATTTCAATACAGTCCTTAGTTGTTTTTATTTGTTCGGGCATACGGAATTTGATTATAAGTGAAGATATTATTGTTAGCCCACCAATCAGAAAGATAGCGTATTGAATACCGAATAAGTCCGCTGTTACTCCTGAAATTACAGCACCAAAGGCATAACCTAAATCTCTCCAAAGTCTAAAAGTTCCTATACTTTCTGCTCGTTGTTTTGGACTTGTCGCCTGTGCAATGGTGGATAAGAAAGTTGGATAAACCAACGCAGTTCCTAATCCTAAAATTGCCGAAATGGAAGCTAAAATATAAAAGTCGCTGCTGAATGGAATTAGTAAAATAGCTAAACCTTGTAAAAGCATACCCCAAAACAGCATTGATTTTTTTGAGTAGTGGTCAGACATTTTACCTGTAAAAAGTTGTCCAACACCCCAAACTGTTGGATAAATAGCTGTGATTATTCCAATATTTTCATTGTTGAAATTTAACGAAAGCAGAAGTATTGGAAGCAAACCCCAAATCATTCCGTCATTCAGGTTGTTTACAAGTCCTGCCTGTGTAACTGAACTTAAAGTTTTGTTTTTAAAAGTAGTTTCCAAAAACACATTGTCAAGTTGTGCGGTGTTGTCTGTTGCACTTTCTTTATGAACAAAAACCCTTGTATCTTTTACCCATAATGCTGTCAAAATGAAACCAACAATGGAAATGAAAATACCTATGTAAAATGGATAAGGTGTAATCCCATACGTGTTGGCAATATAACCTGTTAGAAAAGCAACAACACCAACTGCAAAATAACCAGCAAATTCGTTTAAACCCATTGCAAAACCACGGTCTTTTTCACCAACAAGGTCTATTTTCATTACAACTGTGCTACTCCAAGTAAGTCCTTGACTAACCCCTAAAAGCACATTGGCAAAAATCACCCAACTCCAACTTGAAGCATATATGAGCATAAAAGGAATTGGTATTGCGAGAAGCCAACCAAATAGAAGTAAATTTCTGCGTCCAAATTTGTTGGCAAGTCGTCCTGTATAATAGTTGGCTATTGCTTTTGAAATACCGAAAGCTGAAATGAATAAAAGAATAGCGGTTTTTGAAGCAACACCGAACTCTAACTCGGCAAACTGTGGAAAAATAGTCCGTTCTATTCCTATCATTCCACCTACAAAGGCGTTTACAATAACCAATATCGTAAACTGCTTCCAATTTTCTTTAAGTCCGAGTTTTATATTTTCTGTCATTTTTTTTGCAAATTTCTGTTTATTTTTTATTTCAGTTTGATACAAATTTCACTTTGTTTCGGTGTTTGTCAGCATACTACACTTGCACCTAATATATTGGTTCTAAGCTAAGCGGTCGTTTTAATGCCGTTTAGGTTTTGTTAGCACCATTTTAATTTTTGTTTTTAATCTTCTTTTGTCGATGCAAATAAATCGATGAGATCTGTTTTACTATCAAGCTCAGCAGTAAGTAGTTATTTATTAATTATTGGCAACTGAAAAGCTTTAACAGATATCTCTTTTCCTTGGGCAAGTGCATCGAGTTACATCCAAAATAATTATAGCCAAGATGTTTATTTTTTAGAAGGAGGCATATTTGATTGGTTTGATTAAGCCCTAGAATAAAATATTACGCATTGGGTAGAAAAATTAAAGCCATTTGAGTCATAGTCAGCTGATTCATATTCATAAAGGAAAAATAGATCTTATTAGAAATGGTAATTTAAAACCAAATTAATCAATAACATATTCACCTTATTAAATCTGTATTTCGGATTGTTATATGTTTCACCAGCATTAAATTTGCTAACAATTAGCAACTGTGATTCTAATCCTTTACAAAGGTTTTTAAATTGATAACGAACATCCAAATTGATTTGATAATAGGAAGGAACACCGTACTTATTGAGTCTAAAATTTAAAACATCAGGAAGTTGTACATATCCAAATCCAATTGATGATTTAACGTTTTTCTTTGGAAACTTTTGTTCATATTTAGCAACAATTGCATGAACATCTCCAAAGCCTTCACTTCGTTCTCTTGGTAAAAATGTAAAAAACGGGTCACGTCCCCATTCCCGTGGAAATAAATAGCGGCCATGTTTTGTAATACGGTTGTAATTGATTGAAAATAAAGCGTTTTTTACCTTATATCCAATTTGACCTCCAAAAGTCATTGATTTTGAGCCTTTTTCAACATAAGTTTTACTAGGATCTTCATTTCCTCCAAAACGAATAGCATCTTGACGTATTAACTGTCCCGCAAAAACTAATTTTTTATTTGTCCTTATTTCTTTTTCATAATTAAATTGAAAAAATCCCGAATTTAAAATATTATCAAGGTAATAATCCCATGCTTGAAGTTCCAAATTTTTAAGAATTTTATATTTGAGTGATATTACCCCCACACCTGCAGATGTTAGATTTCCGAAATAATTGGATTTTCCGCCGTTCATGCCTACACCTGAGGGATAGATTCCGATACTTTCATCAATCGAATACCATTTGGTTGTACTTCTAGGTGATATTGCATATAGATAACCACCTTCTAGTTTGATCTTTTTTAATTCATAATCCAACCAAACGCCTTCCACTCCAGTGCCGCGCATTCTTCCATCTTGAAGGTTAATCAGGGGATTATTGATCAGTTGTCTTCCAAAAATCACATGCCCTTTTTTAAAATTATATTTTAAATATAACTCTTCCAATCGATCCATATCTTTATGATTGTCAGGGTTTTCAATGTCAAACAGGCCTATCTCATAACGATTCAATTGACCCGTTAGTGAATCTGGAATATGTAAATCGGATGATTTGATATTAAAAAAATAAAATCCACTTACTGCGAATTGAAAATTTTTATACTTAGCAGTTTCGTATCTTAAGCCTCCACCGATTGCGTTTGCATAATAATCTGATAGATTACCTTCATTGGTTGTAGAACTAAAAAAGTAACGAAAATGACCCTGTGTTGTCCCACTTTTAAAAGCATGTAAGATTGAAGTTGTATCTATTATTTCATTTTGATTCCCTTTCCACATGATGGGTTTTTCATTGATCTCATGATGTTGTGTGTAGGACAAAGTAACCCAACTTAGTAAAGTAAGAAGTAGTAAATATTTCATTATCGATTTTTGTTTATTTTTTAACTTTCATCTTTGTGAATGGGCCAAATTTATGCGTCTCTTCAGAAAATTTATCCGCATAAGGTCCAAATGGATGATCTATTGGTTTTTTAGAAATATCCGGCCAATCTGCTGGGACATTTTTGTGCGGCCTAGGTTGAGAAATGATGTAGGCAGCTACATCCCAAGATTCTTCATCGGTCAATTGAGGTGTGTCGTGAGATACACCAAAAGGCATGTTATACTTTACAAATTTCGCCATATTGGAAATTCTATAAAGCCCAGCTGCATCATTAAAACTATTCTTTCCCCAAAGAGGTGGGTATGTGAATTCTGTTCCTTTTAGATTAGGAATTCCTTCGCCATTTGGTGCGTGACAGCTTGCACATTTCGTGTCATATACTAATTTTCCTTGGTCAGGACTTGCAGCTCGACTCATAAAAGGCATTTCTTTCAATCCAGAACCTTCGGCTTTCTTTCCTTTGGCAACATTTTTTCCTAAATGGTTCATATATGCGACGATAGCTTTCATTTCTTCACTGGATTCCTTGATGGCTTTTCCATTCAAACTTCTTTCAAAGCAATCGTTGATTCTTTTTTCCATACTTTCCATTTTCCCACTTCGTGCTCTCAATTTGGGATATAAAGATGCAACCGATCCATAATTATTACCAAAAACTTTTGTGCCAGATGTTAAATGACAATTTTGACAATTCAATCCATTAGAAAGTGAGTTAATAGTTCCTTTTGGACCAAAATATAATGATGTATGTTCAATCAAATCTTTGCCATATAAAACCCTATCTAATACTTTTTCATTGGTAATGTATTCTAGATCTCTTGGAGACCAATATGTATCATTACTAGTTGTAGCAGTGATTTTATCAGTATATGGAACTACTTTAACCTCTTCCGCTTTGAAGAAACTAGAAATCCTGTCTAAGTTCAGAAATACAATAGGTAATAGAATAATGATTAACGACAAAACAATAACTAAGCTGATTAATTTTTGAATGATCATTAAATAGATATCTGTTCGCTTATCTGAATTTTCCATAATGTAAAAATGTTATAGATTAATGAGGTATTTTATCTTTCAGCACGCCATACAAATATGTTCCCAATAAAGCGAAAAGCAGGACAATACCGAAGGTAATATATCCATAACCCAAATTAACAACCATAGGCCCAGGACAAGCACCACTTAATGCCCATCCCAGCCCGAAAATACTTCCACCAATTAAATAGCGAATGATCGATTTGTCTTTTGGGAAAAATTGTATTGAAGCTCCTGAAATATCTCGTATTTTCAATTTTTTAATGATGGCAGTTCCAATAACTCCAGTTATTACCGCAGTACCAATTATTCCATACATGTGAAAAGATTGAAATCGAAACATCTCTTGAATACGATACCATGATATGGCTTCGGATTTTGTCATTACAATTCCAAAAATAATTCCGACAATTAAAAATTTAATGAATTTCATATTGTTTTTATTTAAAAATTAGGGGTAAAATAAAAAACGTCATAATTAGGCCGCCAATAAAAAACCCGACAACAGCGATTAATGAAGGTATTTGCAAATTAGACAATCCACTTATTGCGTGGCCAGAAGTACATCCTCCAGCATATCTAGATCCGAAACCAACTAATAATCCCCCAATTGCTAACACTAAAAAGCCTTTCAATGAAAATGCATTTTCTAGGCTAAATAATTCTAAAGGTTGAACTTCAGTCGGTTTTTCAAATCCTAATTCACTTAAATCTTTTAGCGTTGATGCTGCAATTTTTATGGGCTCATCCGTACTTAAAAATTCTTTTGCAAGAAAACCACCAATTATTGCACCAACGAGAAAGACTAAGTTCCAAATTTGTGTTTTCCAATCAAAGTCAAAAAATTTGACTTTCTTACCAGCTCCTGCAATGGAGCATATTGTTCTTAAATTCGAAGAAAATCCAAAAGATTTTCCGAAAAACAACATCGTAAACATGATGGCAGCTATTATAAGCCCAGAAAACCACCAAGACCATGGTTGTGTTAAAAATTCTATCATATGACTTAGTTAATTTGAAATGAAATAATAGGTTTAAACATGTGATTAATTAATTTTTCTGTGGCACTGGAATGAAAAAATCCACCTTTACCATGTGTTCCAATACAAACAATGTCCATATTGTTCATTTGATTGAAGTGGATTACACCATTTTCTACATCTTTATCATGTAAAATGTGAGCTTTAAAATCAGTTATTTTATGAGCTTTCGCAAACGTATTCATATCATTTTTTATCGTCTCTTCAGATTTCTCTTTTGCTAATTGTAAAAAATGGACATTTGGTTTAAAATCACTTATTATTTTATTTAACAATACTAAATCTTGCTTAATTTCTTCATCAAATTGATGTACCAGTAAAATATTCTTTAATTCTAAATTGGATCTATCACACATCAATGACAACACTGGAACACTTGATTTTCTTGCAACTAATTGAGTCTCTGTTCCAGAAATTTTTTCTTTTAATCCCCATGCACCTTTTGTACCCATGGCTATTAGATCAAATTTATTTTTTTCCGCAAAATCGATTATTGTATTATTTATTTTTCCAATTTGCAAATGAATATGTTTGTCTTCGCCATACAAATCCTGTAACTGATTCAGTTTTCTTTTGGCAATTTCAACTAGTGATTCAATGTACTTTTTATCAATTTCACCACATGTAGAAATTGCACCATTTAAATCCATAGTAATTGTTTCCGGTAAGTTCATCACATGAAGAAAATGAATCTCCATATTTGTCATTTTACTTAGATTATTCACTAAAATATAGGCAAATTCAGCTTGTACTGTAAAATCTGTTGGAATTAATACTTTAATTTTTTCCATTTGTTTATGTATAATAATTGTTTATAATCGAAGTTTAAATGCTAGATGAAAAATTTCCATTTTTAGTAATATTTACTATCAAATGAGTTTTTTTAATTCGTTGATTCCACCTCCATCCATCACTTCAGTAAAACCATTTTTAATCATTAAATCAACCGCATATTTGCTTCTGTTTCCAGATCTACAAAACACAAGATAAGGCTTGTTTTTATCCAATTTATTCAATTCTGAATATAAATGATCTAAAGAAATATTGACTGCTTCAATAATTTTATTATCAATAAGTTCGTAGTCATTTCGAACATCAATTAGCACAGGCTTTCTTTTTAAAAAACTCCGTAGTAGTTGTTTTTTTGATTGAAAAAGTTGTCTTATTCTCATTTGAAATAGTGGGGCTAATTATTCATTAACCCCACGGAAATAACTATTATTTTAATACTTTACTTTGACAGATATAATCTGTTTTTGGAATTGAAGTTTCACTAATAGCTTTAAAACCACCTTCAATTTCTGTGAAATTTCTATATCCACGAGCTTGCAAAATACTTGCTGCAATCATACTTCTATATCCACCTGCACAGTGTAAAAAGAAATGCTCTTCAGGATTTACATCTTTTGTCCACTCGTTTATATATGCTAAAGGTTTACTGTATGCTTCCGATACATGTTCCGCTTCATATTCAGATTCTTTACGTACATCAACAACAACTGATTCATCGACATTGAATTTTGCTTCAAATTCATTTGCTGTAATTCTATTGATTGTATCAATTTCTTTTCCTGCAGCTTTCCAAGCATCAAAACTTCCCTCTAAATACCCAAGTACATGGTCAAATCCAACTCTACTTAATCGAATAATTACTTCTTCTTCCTTTCCAGCTTCAGTAATCAATAAAATTTCTTGTTTTACATCCCCAATTAATGCGCCAACCCAAGGAGCAAAATCTCCATTGATTCCTATATTGATAGATTGAGGAACAAAACCTTTCCAAAAAATTGCACTATCACGTGTATCTAAAATTAATGCTCCAGATGATTCAGCTAATAGTTCAAATGCTTCTGGACTAAGAGAAGTAAGTGATTTTGTTTTAACTTCTTCGAAGTTTTCGTACCCTTTTTTGTTCATTGCAACATTGTGTCCGAAATAGGCTGGAGGAGGCAATAACCCATCGGTTACAGCTTTAATAAATTCTTCCTTATTCGGTTGATTTAATGCATAATTGGTTGCTCTTTCATGACCAATTGAACCGATTGTTTCTTTTGACATGTTTTTTCCACATGCTGAACCTGCGCCATGAGCAGGATAAACAATAACATCATCGCTTAAAGGAACAATTTTCGTCATCAAGCTTTCATAAAGCAAACCTGCCAATTGTTCTTGAGTCATGTCTGCAGCTTTTTGAGCTAAATCTGGACGTCCAACATCTCCTAAAAACAATGTGTCTCCAGAAAATATTGCATGATCTTTTCCATTTTCATCGATTAGTAAGTAGGTCGTACTTTCCATTGTGTGTCCTGGAGTATGAAGTGCTTTAATTTTAATGTTTCCTAATTCAAATACTTGATTGTCATCTGCCACTATACACTCAAATTCAGGATTTGCATTTGGACCATAAACGATTGCTGCATTTGTTTTTTTACTTAAGTCTAAATGTCCTGAGACAAAATCAGCATGAAAGTGTGTTTCGAAAATATATTTCAATTTAACTCCATCTTCTTTTAATCTGTCCATGTACGGTTCGATTTCTCTCAGTGGATCAATAATTGCCGCTTCTCCATTGCTAATAATGTAATATGCACCTTGTGCTAAACATCCTGTGTAAATTTGTTCGATTCTCATATGTCTTTTGTGTTTAATATTGTTCACTATGCAAATTTATGATGTAATTTAAAAACGATGAGTAACATTTGTTACAAGAGTGTTTTTTTCATAATTAAACAACCCCATTTTTCTGTTAACTATCTCTTTTTAAATTGTTTGTGTGTGAAACATTTTGAGCTTTAATTTAATAATTTATTCTTTTTTATATTACATCTTTGAAATGAAAACCTCCATTGTCGGCGTGAAAATCATCTAAATTCGTAATCAACTCCAGTCACTTGCGTTAGTAAAGTCTCAGGAGCATCGAGTATTTGAGCATTTTTTTGTAGATTAGGTGTCACAGGAGAATTTAATTTTAAATATTCGATCATCACTTTATGCAGTGTCGATGTGGTATTTTTAGCCTCTTGTACATTTTTAATACGGCAAAGCATATCATCAGGATCACCATCTCTTTCACATGCTAAAATGGAATATGATTTTTCTAGAATTAGATTTTCACCTTTTATTTCAACCGATTTCACTCTCGTTCCCATTTCACCAAAAGCATTAAATTTCACTTTCATTCCTTGAAATTTAATTACCCATCCTCCAAAACGTTTTGAAGCGTCGGCTGCAAAAACATTATTCAATTCTTTTTCCAACCAATCCATAAGTTGTTTACCACTTACTTTTGCTGTTCTTACATTACTATCAACAGGTAACATGTCATAAATAAAACCATTGGTTATCGGAATATTTCCTGTTTCGTCTTTTGTCGTTCGTGGTGGGCAAAATCTAAATCCGTTGGATAAAACAATATCAATTTCAGGAAATTTCCAGTGCAGTGCATTTAAAATCATAGTGTCGATAGTGTTTTCAACCACAAAATATCGATAAAGAGGAATTGTACTGTAACCGATTACCTCATATATATCTGATTTGAATGCCTGCTCATTTTCAGCTAAAAGGGCCTCCATTGCTTTATTTGCTTTTAATTTATTAGAGGTAACTTCTAAAAGTTCATAAGAATCCTTTATAACTTTCCCTTGTTTAACTGTTAAATCTAGTTTCCCTACAAACGATCCAAAAGCTCCAGGTTCAACAACTTTAGAATATTTACATTGTATCGGTTTTCTTACCCTTTCATGTGTATCTCCTCCAAAAATATAATCTACCCCTTCGCATTCATTCAAATTGGCCAAATGAATTTGTTGAGATAAACCTAGATGTGCAATCATAATTACAAATGCACATTGTTCTTGATTCCTTAAAACATCAACATAATGAGCTAAATTTTCTTCTGGTTTAGTGTAAATAATCCCTTTACTATAATTTGGACTTTGTCTAATCGGAACCAATGGATCGGTATAGCCTAAAATACCAATTTTGATACCCGCAACATGCCAAATATGGTAGGGTTGGAATATCAATTCCCCTTTTTGATTGTTTCCTAAATCATGATACATGTTAGTACAAATCTTAGGTCCATTTAAAGCACCAAGAAGTGTTTGCATGCTTTTTTTACCATAAATAACTTCCCAATTTCCAGGTAAATATAAATCGTAATTTAAGGCATTTAAAATTGGTACGAAAGCTTTTCCATTCGTTTTAACACTAAGTTCACTCCCTTGAAACATGTCGCCAGTGTCAATTAAAAAAGAGTTTGGATTTTCTTTTTTTAATTGTTTAAGCAATGTCGCGAGTTGAGCGTATCCACCTGTTTTTCTAAAAACCATTTGATTGTTTTCCCAAAACAATTCGTCATGCGGATGAATTTGACAGTGAACATCAGTTGTTTGAAGAAGAGAAATCACAGTCTCACAATCTTCATTTACACTAATATTTGATTGTGATTCGCTAATATCTTGTATGCTTGCTAAAATCGGATTTGATACTACAATTCCGGCTCCTAGTATACCCATTGACTTAATAAAGTCGCGTCTTTTATTTTCTCCCATAACATTTATATATATATATCCAAAAGAACAAAAGCAACATACCACAGGTATATTGCTAATATTTAAAAATCAAATTTAATCTTCATGCACACTTAACGTTCTGCCAAGCGCCAAGATTTTCAATGTTTCTTATACCTAGAGATTCTAATTCCATTTTAGCATTTCCTGCTCTTGCTCCGCTTCGGCAAACCAAAACAATTTTATCATACTTTTTTAATTCTTCAGCTTTCGTAGCAATAATATCTAAAGGAAAATTTACTGAACATTCTGCATGACCTTCATTCCATTCTGCAACTGTTCTTACATCTACTATTATTGATTTCATATTATTAGTTTTTTAGTTATTTCTGTTTTTTAATTCTTTCTAAGAACTACAAGTTAAATAATTCTTCAGTTATAAGAATATTTTCGTACTTGTAAATTGTTCATGATTTAGTGTCCACCTCCAGTTTTTAGAAAAATTTCATTGACAATTATGTAAACCCCCATTACTAAAACGAACCAACCAAATCCTTTTTTCAATTTGTTTCCATCAATTTTCTTAGATAATTTATTTCCAATAAAAATTCCGACAATTGCCAAACTTGTCACAATTCCTAATAATTTCCAATCCATCGCTCCACTATTAGAAGATGCATCCGCAATAAATCCAATTAATGATTTGGCTGCAATGATTAATAAAGAAGTTCCTACTGCCATTTTCATTGGTAATTTACTTAACATTACCAAAGCCGGAATTATTAAAAATCCCCCTCCTGCTCCAACTAATCCTGTTAATACCCCAACGATTGACCCCTCTATCAAAATCATAGGATAATTAAATTTTTGTTCAGCCACAGTCTCTTCTTTTTTACTTTTGTTATCACGAATCATTGACACCGACGCAGCTACCATTAAGACAGCAAACAATATCATCATCAAGATTGCTTTTGTTACTACAAAGCCACCAACCGTAAAAACTTCATCAGGTATTGCAGGAACTATTAATTTCCTTGTAGCAAAAACTGCAATAATAGAAGGAATACCAAAAACTACAGCTGTTTTGATACTAATTAAACCTTGCTTGTATTTTGGAACAGCCCCAATTAAACTACTACTTCCTACAATGAAAAGTGAATAAGCTGTTGCTAACATTGGTTCAACACCAAACAAGTAAACTAAAACAGGAACAGTTAAAATGGACCCTCCACCGCCAATAAGACCTAGTGAAATTCCAATGATGATTGATGAAATGTAACCGATTATTTCCATTTTGGATATTTTTTGTTTTGCAAATATCAAAACTATTCTGTAGTACGTTTGTCACATTTGTTACACAATCCTATTGTTATTGAGTTTAATCTTATTTATTGAATGGATTGACAAACAAAAAGATTTATAATTAGAATAGTAAAAAAAAATTAATGGATTTCAGTAAAATTTATAGATATTCACTCTGCTTTAAATCTTCCTACTTATAACACAGCTCGTTTTCAAAACAGAAATCAATAAAAAACCCCTCGGAACGTGAGTCTCGAAGGGCATTCTATCGTGGTCCCACCTGGGCTCGAACCAGGGACCACCTGATTATGAGTCAGGTGCTCTAACCAACTGAGCTATAGGACCGTGAATTGTTTGACCAATTCGGGTTGCAAATATACTATATCATCCGCAAATATCAAGCACAGTTTGAAGAATTAATTTGTAACTGTACTTCTCATTCTAAATACCAACATCGTAAGTACACCAAATAATACGGCGGCAAAAATCAAATGACTTGTTTGTATTAATCCGGGCATATTAGCATAAGCTAATAGAATTCCCGAAAGCAACTCCAATCCCAAAATCACAAATGCAGTACGAATAATTGTATGTTTTGTCGTTTTTTCATTTTTCCATATCATAAATGTCATCAATCCTAAAACAAGCCATGAAAAACTTCTATGAATTATAAAAGTCCAATTCAAATGTTCCGTCCAAGCTTCTCTGCCATAACCTTGTTTCGTCAACTCATCAATAAATTCTCGAACTTGTGTCCCTAAAAACATTTGATAAAAGGTAATCACTAAAACAACTAAAGCCATCCATTTCATTGTTTTATTTAATTCAATTTTCTTTTGTTGTTTTGGGCTTATTTCCCGTATAACATAAATCTGAATTGCGATAATTACCAAAGCCAAAAACATGTGGATTGTGATTGTCC
>JBEAUV010000044.1:0-15891 GCA_041161265.1 Bacteroidota bacterium
TATAAGGAGCTGTTCCACTAGCGCCAGTGAAAGTAATTGTTGGATTTAATCCGTTTTTACAAACGGACAGTGTACCACTTATTGTTGCTGTAGGTAATGGATTTAATGTAATCGTTGCATCATCTGTGTTTGTACATCCTGTAGTTGAATTTGTTCCAGTAACGGTATAAGTTGTTGTTGCAGCAGGAGTAAATGGTGCACCATTTGAGACACCACCTGTCCAAGTATAAGTATTTGCACCATTTCCCGAAAGCGTAACTGCTGTACCTGCGCAAACAGTTTGATCAGCAACGGCAATAACTGGAAGTGGATTCACCGTTAAGGTTACATTTGAGATACTATCACAACCTGTTCCAAGAACATACGTTTGAGAATAAGTAGCTGCAGTATTTTGACTCACACCATGTATCAATACCGATTGTCCTTGACAGATTGAAACTGAAGAATTATAAGTGATGAAACTACTTACAGAAACTGTGAATGTTGGGGATATTGCTGAACATCCTTGTGCATTTGTAACAGTTACAGATATTGGGTTGTTAGCAGTTGTAACATTTGCTGTAGGAGTACTAACTCCCGAAGACCATAAATATGTTGTGAATGGGACTGATGTTGAAAGCGTTGAAAATTGACCCGCACAATATGTGGATGCTCCAATAATTATTGGTGAAGGTAGAGCATTAACTGTCACAATCGCAGTGCCTGCTTGTGCTTGAGAACACGTATTTGTAGAAGCAACACTCACTAATGCATAAGTAAATGTTGCAGCTGTACCTGTTGGTACTGATACAGTTGCAGTATTACCAACAGAAGTTATTGTTTGGTTGGCACCACCGTTAAGAGTATACGTAAAGGTATATGGAGCAGTTGCTCCTGCACCTGTAAATGTAATTGTTTGAGCTGCTGCTCCTTGACAAACACTCACTGTTCCTGCAATTATTGCTGTCGGTAATGGATTAACTGTTACAATAATTTCATCTGTTCCAGTACAACCTGCGGCATCTGTTCCATTTACTGTGTATGTAGTTGTTGTACCAGGTGTGAATGTTACTGATGCGCCAGTCGTTGCACTAATAAATGTTGCTGGTGACCATACATATGTAACTCCACCTGTTGCTGTAATTGTAATTGGTGTTCCAACGCATGTTGTTAAATCCAAACCTGCACTTATTACTGCACTGCCACTAACTGTTACTAAAACATCATCCGAAGAAGAACATCCTAAAGTAGTTCCGGTTACGGTGTATGTAGTATTAATCAAAGGTGTAACAGTAATACTTGCAGTTGTCTGTCCTCCGGGTGCCCAAGAATAGGTAGTTCCCCCTACCGCAGTCAATGTCACTGTTCCACCAGCACAAACTGTTGCGTCAGGTGCACTTACTACTGGAATTGGATTAACTATTACATTCACAGTAGCTGTTCCAACACAGCCAGAAGTTGTTCCCGAAACAGTATAAGTCGTTGTGCCTAGTGGTGGCGTAAATGCAGTACCTTGTGTAACTCCATTATCCCATGAAAATGTAGTAGCACCTGTTGCAGTCAATGTAACTTGAGTTCCTAGGCAAACAGTTTGAGAAGTACCAGGATTTATAACCGGTCCCGGCGTTACAGTAACAGTTACTTGATCTGTTGTTGTACAACCATTAAAAGTTACTGTTAAAGTGTAGGTAGTTGTAACTCCAGGAGAAACTGTAACTTGTCCGTTTGTTATCCCTGGTGCTACTAAATCAATTGTACCTGAACCTGCACTTGCGCTCCAAGAGAATGTAGCACCATTATCTGGTGTAACAGGATTTGCTCCAATTACAACACCTGGTCCGCCTGCACACATTGTAACATCAGGACCAGCATTAGCCGTTGTTCCAGGAGGTACAACTACAGTTAATGAAGTACTACATGCGTCAACTCCATTCGTGTAATTTACCGTATAAGTTGTAGTACCCGTAATATTTGTTGTTTGATTTGGGTTGTCATTTGAAGGTGGTAAATAAGAATAATCATACCAATATGGTATACTACAGTCCACAAAAGATGATATTTGTACGTTATCAATTCCCCAGTTATCATAATCTGATCCAGATGAATTTACTTGAATCCATTGAAATTGTGTATTTGGCCCTACAGCTCCTGGTGGTATTGGAAATGAATAAGTATTCCAATTGGTCAAAGCTGCATCATAACCGCCAAGGGGATCCCAATACTGAATAATCGTCCAAGTCGCTCCACCATTCGTTGAATACTGAAACGTCACACCTTCGTCTGGTTCATCTGGTCCTTCACAAGGCACTGAACCACCTTGAGTGGCATAATCCATGTCAAAAGAAATAACTCCTCCGCAGCTGACATCGAGAGAAGCAGTAGTCAATTGGGGTACTCCGGTCCCAGCTGTAGATGCCCAATAATAAGGCGTATTATCTAAATTTGGTCCACATAGGGTTCCAACCGCTTGTCCTCCACCAGCAACCCAACCTGAGCCTAAACCTCCTCCATTGAAATTGTTATTCATGGGCAAACTGTATGTGCCTAGCCCTACTGCAGTAAGTGCAATTTGACCACCATTACAATCCAATACTCCTGGAGTAGAACAAACTGCTGTACCCAAATAAATATTATTAGTAACAGGTGGACCTTGGGGTGAAGTATATAAAATAGTACCACTTGAATTAACAAAATTAAACGAAACTTCACTTGGAAATGAACCAGATGCGGTGTAATCAATGTCTATTGAATTACCATTACAAACACTTATATTTTGAGTCGCTGAAGAGCCAGAGGCTATTGTAAATGGCCCTTGAACAACCCCATCAATAGTTACCCTAATTGAGGCGCTATTCCAACCATCCCCAAAACTATCAAACATATTTAAAACATACGTGCAACAACCACCTACAACTGGTGCTATAGCATAAGTCAAATCAACATTGCAAGGCACTGGACATGGACCACATGAACCACCACAATCAACAGCTGTTTCGTTTCCACTTAAGACTCCATCCGAGCAATGGCAAGGTAATGGGCAACTTGGCCCACAATCAATTCCTGTCTCATTTCCATCCATTATGCCATTATAGCAATTAGGACAAGCAACACATGGACCACCACAATCAATTCCTGTTTCTCCTTGATTTTGAATACCATCAATACAAGTTCCACTTGAGCCCACAAAAGCCAGAGTAGTTGTATGACAAGAATTATCAGTACCACAACCTGCGCAACTTGAGCTGTATAAAATGTAATAAGTACCACTAGATGTAGCTGTCCAGTTTAAAGGTGTAGTACCCGACGCAACCACAGGTCCACTTGAAGATCCAGTATGAACAGTAATACAGCCTCCAGCTACATTAATAGTAGACGTATACATATTACCTGAGACAACTGCGTTAATTGTATTATATTCTCCAAAATAATTACATGTACTAACGTTAATACTTCCTGAAGTAGGAGCGGTTGCAGAACCGAAAGCAGAGCCTCCATTACATTGTCCGTAAACGCCTAAATTATAGCTAGAAAAGACAATTAGCAACACAAACATTCTTACCTTAAATATTAATCGATAAGATTTTGAAAATGTAAAAATGTTCGACGTCAATAACGTGAGCATTGATATTATTTGATTTATATTTTTCATTTCATTGTAGTAATTATACCATTTATTAATGTGTAATGTCTGTCTTAATAATTAGATTCACTCAACTGTAGTAATTGTAAAAGCATTTAGATGGAAAGCAGTCAACTTCACCCCAACAGAATAATTAATATCATTGAATTTTGAAAACAATTTTAATTCATTAATAGTTTCTCGGTCACAATTACCTTCCATTGATTCGTTTGCAGCCAATCGAAGTGTTCGTGAATATTCCTCTGGATAATTACAGGTTCTGCATACATCATCACGGTACAAGTGTATGTGCCAATCAAGATCAAGTTTTGTAGAAGTTTTATTTACAAACTTAAAATTGACTTGTTCGAAATCATAACCCATTGCAGGATCGCAGTTAATTGATTGATATTCAATTCGAACCTGATCATTTTCGAAATACGTTCGCCACGTTGCTGAATGATTGTCGATTAAGTTAATTTTTTCAGTTGAAAATTCTTGCTGTGAAATACAGTGATTTGACAGATAAATCATTGTCAATAAGAGTAGAAGTTTATTCATTATCGTTCTAAATTGAAATTAGAATTAAATTTTTCTAAAGTAATAACGTAAATATAATCATAAAGTTGCCTATAATTAACTTTGAAAATCTTATTAATAACCAAAAATTAGACTCGATGAATTTCCATTATGATCTGATTAATATTTAATATGTTATATTGAATATTTAAAAAAATTAATTTATAAAGAAAAATCAAATTTAGAATTTACTCTTTTTTAATAAGATGTATAAAAAAAGGGATACTATCGCTTCCCTTTTTCAATCAATTTAATAATTTTTATCTTATGAGACTGACGTATCCAACCATACAATTGCTCCAATTGAAGTTTTCGTGAATAAAACTTCTATATTGATTGTTTTCAATTCTGACACTGATGGATAAAATGACACCATTAGATATTGAATCGCTGCCTAAAATATTAACAAAAATCATTTTTTTGCTTTTTTAAACTAACTCTCAAAAGCCCAATTATAACCTTTTTTCAGGAAACTTAATGTTGTGTTTTCATTAGAATCATCACTTGGTAAATAATTATACTCCCAAGATGCGTTCGCAGGAAGTGACATAAGAATTGACTCAGTTCTTCCTCCCGAAACAAGACCAAATTTAGTTCCTCGATCATTGACAAGGTTAAACTCCACATATCTTCCTCTTCGTAGGTTACGCCATTTGATTTGCTCTTCAGTTACTGGAGTATTTTTTCCGCAATCAACTTGAAATTTGTACAATTTTGAGAAATTATCACCTAGTTCAATGCAAAAATTAAAGATGTTTTCTTTGGAAATAGTCTCATTTGCCAAAAGATGATCGAAAAAGATACCTCCTACTCCTCTAGTTTCATTTCGGTGGGGAATAAAAAAGTAATCGTCTGCCCAATTTTTAAATTTTGGGTAAAAATTAATGTCATATTTATCACAAATATTTTTTAATCCTATGTGAAATTCTTTTGCTTGATTTGGTATAATATAATGTGGCGTCAAATCGATTCCACCTCCAAACCAAAATTCGCCATTATCCATTTCAAAATAACGCACATTCATATGAATAATTGGAATATGTGGATTTGATGGATGTAATACTATCGAAACACCAGTAGCAAAGAATTCATTTCCTTCTAAACCCATTTGCTTTTTCATCAAATCCGTTATTGGACCATTCACTTTTGAGAAAGCAACACCTCCTTTTTCAATTATTGAACCATTTTGAATAATCCGAGTTCTTCCACCTCCTCCCTCTTCACGAATCCATTTGTCCTCGATAAACTTACTAGAACCATCAATAATTTCTAATGCTTGGCAAATTCTGTCTTGTAATGACTGGAATTCTAAAGAGATGAAATCTTTGTTCATTTACTTTTTTTGAACATTAATCAATTCGAAATTCTCTTGTTCAATAATATAAACTTTCGAATTTTCAAAACCATTTTCAATGCCATTTTGTTTCATTTCAAATTGATTCATTATCATTTCATTTTCTTTCTTATTCAATAATAAATTAGAAGTAAAATAAAATAAAACATCAAATCCCTGAACAGACATTTTTGTCATGTCAGCATTGTAATTGGCTCTATATTTTCTATGTAACTGCTCTGTTTTTGAATATTTATAGTTCAAATCATTTGGACTAGCATAATGAAAATTATATTTATTCTTGTAATGTGGTTTTACATCATCAAAATTGACCCAATCTTTTGTAGCATAAACAAAGATGTTTTCATCATTAAATTTGCTAGAAGAAGTACTTAAGTTATTCATGAATTTAACAGCCAAAGATTTTTCATTTGTTGGAAAAACTAAAATATTGTTTACACCTTTTCTCATGAATGACAAATAATTATCCATTGTTGCTTCGATTAATTTCGGTCTAACTCCAACAAATGGAAATGTTAAAAAAGTATTCCTGAAGCTTTCATACATTATCAAATCCTTTTCATTAGTAGATTTAATTATTATCACTTGATCTTTTGAATTTTTATTAAGTGTAAATTCTGCAAATCCTTTCATTAATGTTGCATCGGAAGGAACGGCATTATATATAAACGGATTATTTTTTATTACTGAAACATTAGCGGAAACGGGGCAAATCATTCGCGCTTTATTGGCTTTACACCATCTAGCGACTACATCTATGTTATCTGCAGACAACGGACCAAAGACTAAATCGATTCCAGAAAATTCTGGTTTTTCTAATATTTTTTTAAGAGAAATAGTGTCCGTTTTTGTGTCGTAAATAAAAACCTGTGCCTCCAGCCCCATTTTCTCTAATGAATCAATTGCCAATTTAGCACCCATATAAAATTCTGTGGCTAACGTTGCTACATAATCTGTGCTTCCTTTTTCTAAATTAAAAGGGAGTATTATTGCAATTTTGTATTGCGATTTTTTAGGAAATAAAAGTGTTGTATCTACTGTTTTAAGAACTATTGTTTTTACCTCTCTTTTTTCTAAAAGCTGAATTTTTTCCTTTTTTATTGGAATCCTCAACACATCACCAGGTTTAATTTTCGAGCTTTTTAAACCATTAAAACTTTGTAATTCTTCAAGAGAAACCATGTATCTTTTAGAAATACTATATAAAGTTTCGTGATCAAGAATTACATGTTGAATCATGGTATCTTTAAAAGAAATTTTATACTTTACAGCATCCTCAATTACAGGATCTGTAGTTTGTGCCTTTTCATTTTGAACATTTGTAATTGGAACATTTTCAGTGGTAATAATCTTTTTTTCTACCCCTGAAATAGTTAATACCTGACCTACTTTAATTCCAATTTCAGCAGTAGGATTTTTAGCAATTATACTTTCAACAGAAACGTCGTATTTTTTTGATATTGCAAATAAAGTTTCCTTACTTTCAACTGTATGTTTAACTGTTTGTAATTGAACTGGTAATATTAATTTCTGTCCATCAGTCAATCCTTTTTCAGTCCCAGGATTATACTTAATGATCTCCTCAACTGACACGTTATACATATCATGAATTCCCCATAAGGTATTTCCTGTTTGAACGAAATGGATATAATACTTCTTTCCACCTATAACTTCAGTTTGTGCTGTTTCAGGTTGAGCAAAAACACAACTAAAAGACAATAAAAAAGCAACAAAAATCCAATTCTTCATATTAACAGTTTTATCCAGTTTTACAATACGTATGCCAGAAGCAAATTTACTCCCATTCAATTGTTGCTGGTGGTTTTGAGCTTATATCGTAAGTTACTCGATTAATTCCTTTCACTTGATTAATAATTCTATTCGATGTTTTAGCAAGAAATTCATAAGGCAAATGACACCAATCTGCTGTCATACCATCCGTTGAACTTACTGCTCTTAGAGCTACCGCATTTTCATATGTTCTTTCGTCACCCATGACACCAACAGATTGAACAGGCAAAAAGATTGCTCCTGCTTGCCAAACATCATCATATAAACCATCTTCTTTCAAACCATTTATAAATATTGCATCAACATCTTGAAGAATTTTCACTTTTTCTAATGTTACTTCACCAAGAATACGAATTCCTAAACCTGGACCTGGAAAGGGATGACGTCCTAAAATTGTGTCATCAATATGCAATGATTTACCTATTCTTCTTACTTCGTCTTTAAACAACAATCGCAAAGGTTCAACAACACTCAATTTCATGTAATCTGGTAGACCGCCTACATTATGATGCGATTTTATTGTTTGAGAAGGTCCTCCATTTACTGAAACGGATTCTATGACATCAGGATATATTGTCCCTTGACCTAACCATTTAGCATTTTCAACTAGTTTCGACTCTTCATCAAAAACATCAACAAATACTTTTCCGATTGCCTTTCTTTTCAACTCAGGATCTGTCAAGCCTTTTAATGCAGCATAGAATTTATCACTTGCATTAACCCCTTTAACATTCAGTCCCATGTGCTGATATGAATCTAATACTTGACTAAATTCATTCTTTCTCAACAAACCATTATCAACAAAAATACAATGTAAATTTTTACCGATTGCTTTATTCAATAATACAGCTGCAACAGATGAATCAACCCCACCCGACAAACCTAAAATCACTTTATCATCGCCAATTTGAGCTTTTAATTTAGCAACAGTCTCATCGACAAAAGAATCTGGTGTCCAATCTTGTTGACAACCACAAATATCTACCATAAAATTCTTCAAAAGAATAGCACCTTCTAAAGAGTGATAAACCTCAGGATGAAATTGAATTCCATACGTTTGTTCACCTTCGATATGGTACCCGGCATACTCAACATCCGATGTACTTGCAATTACCTTGTAATTTGAAGGCACTTTTTTAATAGTATCTCCATGTGACATCCAAACTTGAGAGCCATCAGTCAAACCACGTGTCAAAATATTTGAATGATCAATATAAGATAAATGTGCTCGTCCGTATTCACGAATTGCTGAAGGTAAAACTTCTCCACCAAAATTATGTGAGAGATATTGCGCTCCAAAACAAACGCCCAATAAAGGTAATTTACCTTTAATAGTATCTAAATTTGGTTTTGGGGAAGCTTCATCTCTAACAGAAAATGGACTTCCAGACAATATTACACCTTTAATATTTGGTGTTAATTCCGGGATTTTATTCCAAGGATGTATTTCACAATAAACGTTCATCTCTCTAACTCTTCTTGCTATTAGTTGAGTGTATTGAGATCCAAAATCAAGTATCAAAATCATTTCATGCATGGCGCAAAGATACTATGAAATTCAAAAAAAAATGATGCTCATCAAACTATTTAAAACACAAAATATTAACAATTCTCAAAGACAATTTGTCAGCTTAAGCCTATTTGGAATGATTTATGACAAAATTCACGAAATTTTAAGGCACATTATTAATGATAGCAACCAAATTTCATTAAATTTGAAGCCACTTACAAAAAGAATAACACACAGATGATAGCAGGATTATTAAAGAAGTTTTTTGGAGACAAATCAGCAAAAGACACCAAGGAATACCAACCAATTATAGATAAAGCGAATCAATTTTCAAGTGAATTAAATTTGTTGTCTGATGATGAATTAAGAGCAAAAACGGCTTATTTTCAAAATCAAATAAAGGAAGGCACTCAAGATTTAGAGGATGAATTGAAACAATTGAATGAAATTGGTCAAGATCCAGCAACACCTATTCATCAGAAAGAAGAATTATTTGAAAAAATTGATAAATTATCGAAATCAATCGATGAAAAAATAGAAGAAATTCTAGCTGTCATAATGCCTGAAGCATTTGCTGTTGTAAAAGAGACTGCGAGAAGATGGGCTGAAAATGGTCAATTGACTGTTACTGCTCAGCAATTCGATCGTGATTTAGCTATTTCAAAAGATGGAATTACGATTGAAGGTGATAAAGCAATTTGGCACAACACGTGGACAGCTGCAGGTGCAGAAGTAAAATGGGGCATGGTTCATTACGATGTTCAATTAATGGGTGGAGCTGTATTACACAGAGGAAATATTGCCGAAATGCAAACTGGAGAAGGAAAAACATTAGTTGCTACTCTTCCCGTTTATTTAAATGCTCTTTCAGGTAAAGGTGTTCACTTAGTAACAGTGAATGACTACTTGGCAAAACGTGACTCTGAATGGATGGGACCTTTGTACCAATTTCACGGTTTAAAAGTAGATTGTATTGATAAACACAGACCTAATTCTCCTGAAAGAAGACTTGCCTATCTTGCTGATATTACTTTTGGAACAAATAACGAATTTGGTTTTGATTATTTGCGTGACAACATGGCAGGAGGAGTTGATGAATTAGTTCAGCAAAAACATCATTTTGCAATTGTTGATGAGGTCGATTCAGTTTTAATTGACGATGCTAGAACACCATTAATTATTTCAGGACCAACACCACGAGGTGAAGAACATGAGTTTCATGAATTAAAACCAAGAGTAGAATCTGTTGTTGCGGCACAACGTAATTACGTGAATCAATGTTTGGCTGATGCAAAAAAACTTTTAACAGTCATTACTGGAACTGTTGAAGCAGGAAAAGAATCAAAACAAATGTTGGAAGACGGTGGAATCGCTTTACTAAGAGCACACCGTGGTTTACCAAAAAATAAAGCATTAATCAAATACCTTTCTGAGCCTGGAATTAAAGCTCACTTGCAGAAAATTGAAAATTTCTACATGCAAGAACAAGGTAAGCACATGAAGAAAATTGACAAGGAATTATTCTTCACTATTGACGAAAAAAATAATACGATTGAATTAACAGATAAAGGAATTGATTTAATCTCCGGTGCAGATGAAAGAGATTTCTACATCATGCCAGATATTGGTTCTGAAATTGCACGATTACAAAAAGAGAATCTTGAAAAAGAAACATTCTTAGAGCGAAAAGATTCATTGATTCGTGATTACAGTATCAAATCAGAGAGAATTCACTCGATTAATCAATTATTAAAAGCATATACCCTATTCGAAAAAGAAGTAGAATATGTGATTCTTGAAAACAAAGTGAAAATCGTTGACGAGCAAACAGGTCGTATCATGGAAGGTCGTCGTTATTCTGATGGACTTCATCAAGCAATTGAAGCAAAAGAAAATGTTCAAGTTGAGGCCGCAACGCAAACATATGCTACAATTACTTTACAAAATTACTTTAGAATGTACCACAAGTTATGTGGTATGACTGGTACAGCGGAAACTGAGGCAAAAGAATTTTGGGATATTTACAAATTGGATGTTGTCGTAACTCCTACAAATAAGCCAGCTGTTCGAAAAGATCAAAATGATTTAGTATTTAAAACAGCTCGTGAGAAATTCTCAGCTGTTATTGATGAGGTTGAAAAACTTTCAGCTGCAGGAAGACCCGTCTTAGTTGGTACTACAACTGTTGAAATTTCCGAGCTTTTGAGTAGAATGCTTAAAATGAAAGGGGTAAAACATGAAGTATTGAATGCAAAGCATCACCAACGTGAAGCAGAAATTGTTGCAGATGCTGGAAAAGCTGGAGCTGTCACAATTGCAACCAATATGGCTGGTCGTGGAACTGATATCAAATTAGGAGAAGGTGTAAAAGAAGCTGGTGGTTTAGCAATCATTGGAACAGAAAGACATGATTCTCGTCGTGTAGACAGACAATTAAGAGGTCGTTCTGGTCGTCAAGGAGATCCAGGTTCGTCGCAATTCTTTGTTTGTTTGGAAGATGACCTTATGCGCAAGTTTGGGTCTGAACGAATTGCAAAGTTGATGGACCGAATGGGCTTGAAAGAAGGAGAAGTTATTACACATAGTATGGTTTCTAAATCGATTGAAAGAGCTCAAAAGAAAGTAGAAGAGAACAATTTTGGTATTCGTAAAAGACTTTTAGAATATGATGATGTAATGAACGCTCAACGTAAGGCAATCTACAAGAAACGTAAGAACGCTTTATATGGTGACCGTTTAGACTTAGACATTGACAACATGTTCTATGACGTCTGCGAAACAACTGTTTACGCGCATACGAAGGATGGTTTTGAAGCTTTTGAAATGGATTTATTACGTTTAATTGGTATTGAATCTCCAGTTCCTGAATCAGAATACAAAAATATCGATAGAGCTGAATTAGTTGAAAAAGTATATGCTGCTTTATGTGAACAATACATACGTAAAAATGAGAAAATTGCTCACAAAGCATTCCCTCAAATTAAGCATGTACACGAAACAATGTCAGATAAATATAAGAATATTGTTTTCCCGTTAACGGATGGTAGACGTGAAGTGCAGATGGTCATTAACTTAGAAGAAGCATACAAATCAGGTGGAAGCGCTATTACTAAATCATTTGAAAAGAATATTATTCTAAGTAAAATTGATGATGAATGGAAAGAGCATTTACGTGAAATGGATGATTTACGTTCAGCCGTAAACAATGCACAATATGAGCAAAAGGACCCTTTGTTAGTATACAAATTGGAATCATTTGAGCTATTTAAAGCAATGTTAGGTAGATTGAATTCTGAAGCAATTGAATTGTTGATGAAATTGGATTTACCGATTGAACAGGAAGTTCAGACAACGAATAAAGAAATAACGAGTCAACATAATTACGACAAAGCACAATTGAACCAAGATAATTCGAACACATCTTCTTCAGCTCCACCGCGTTTTCAAGGTAGCGAAGGGTATCAGCAAGCAATTCAAAATTCAATGCCACCACTTGAAAAGCAGCAGCCAGTAATAGCTGATCCGAAAGTTGGAAGAAATGATGCTTGTCCTTGTGGTAGTGGTAAAAAATTCAAACAATGTCACGGTAAATAAGACTTAGTCCATATGAAAGGTATTACATCAATTGCTATTATGGGAACTGGAAATGTAGCCTTTCATCTTGGAAAAGCTTTTTTTGACAAAGGAATTGCAATCAAGGAGGTTTATGGTCGAAATAAAGAATTAGCACATCAATTAGCTGATTCTGTAAAATCGGTAGTTGCATCAAATATAAATGATTTAAGAGGTGATTTAATTTTAATTTGCACGAGTGATGATGCCATTGAGTCTATTGTCTCACAGCTGCCTAAAGATTCAAAAATTGCCTATACTTCAGGGGCTGTATCGCTTGAAAAGTTTAAAGACTTTAAAGATATTGGCGTATTTTACCCATTGCAAACATTTTCAAAAGAAAGAGAAGTCAATTTATTTGAAGTTCCTTTTCTAATAGAAGCAACAAATTCATTTCTTGCTCAAGAACTTTTTGATTTGGCTTGGCTGTTAAGTAGAAAAGTGACTTTTGCAAGTTCAGAACAGCGTAAAAAATATCACTTAGCTGCTGTTTTTGTCAATAATTTCACTAATCACCTATTTTATCAATCAAAAAAATATTTAGATCAAGAAGCACTTAATTGGGAATATTTACAACCATTAATGAAAGAAACAGTTGAAAAAACACTTCTTTCTACCCCAGAAGATGCGCAGACTGGACCGGCAAAAAGAAATGATCTTGAAACAATAAAAATGCAATCTGAAATGCTATCCGGTATGCCTAAAGAAATATACGAATTGCTTTCTAAAAGCATCATCAACACTTATAAGAAGCATGATTAGTTACAAAGAGAGAATGAATAAAATCAGCACATTTATGTTTGATGTTGATGGTGTTTTGACAAATGGTGATGTGTTATTATTACAAGATCAAATCATTAGATCATTGAATTCTCGTGATGCGTATGCTATTCAATATGCTGTCAAAATGGACTATAAAATTATAATTGTTACCGGTGGAAATTCGCAAGATGTAAAAGATAGATTACTTGGACTAGGAGTTCATGAAGTTCATTTATCATCGTTCAATAAACTTTCCGTTTACAATTCTATTAAAGCTTCTCATCAACTAGTAGATGAAGAGATACTTTATATGGGAGATGATATTCCAGATTATCAAGTCATGTCAGAAGTAGGTTTAGCAACATGTCCCCAAGATGCGGCTGTTGAGATAAAAAACATCAGTCACTATCAATCTCCATTTAAAGGTGGGAGACATTGTGTCCGCGATGTAATTGAACAAACATTGCGTGTTCAGAACAAGTGGTTTACACCTGAAGCATTCGAATGGTAAACAATGGAGAGAAAATCACTTTTTATTGTTGTTACTTTAATATTACTAAAACTAGTTGTTAGCATTCCTTTTTTGACTTCACAGCCCATTGATTTAGATGAACCTTTTTCAATCTATCATGCGCAAAAAAGCTTACCACACCTTTTCTCAATTTTCAAAACTGAAAACAATCCACCTCTTCATTTTATATTTCTACATTTTTGGGAGCAACTATTTGGAATTGGGGCAATTTCAGTTCGCTCTCTTTCACTCTTGTTCTCAGTTTTAACAATCCCTGTGTTGTGGTTAATTGGAAAAAGATTTATCAACCTAAAAGCTGCAATAACTCTCTGCATACTCTTTATTTTTTCAGACTACCATCATTACCATGGAATTGAGGCAAGAACCTATTCTCTTTTAGTTTTAGAATACAGTATTTTACTTTATTATCTTTTAAAAATACTCATCGATAAGACTGATAAAAAGGTTGTAAATTACATAATAGTTGGATTTCTGAATGCCTTATTGTTTTATACACATTACATTTTTCCTTTTATTTTATTGTCGGAAATTATAGTGATAATCATTTTTTATAAAACGATTGACTGGAAAAAAATACTGCTCACGGTTGTTGTTTTTATTGCCTTAACATTACCATGGATTTCTGTTTTACTGATGCGTGTAAATTCAATAAACACAAGTGGGACTTGGGTTTCGCCTGCTCAACATTCAGAACTATATGGTTTTATCAATAAATTTTTTAATGATCGATGGGTATTTATGACGTTAATAGTGATTGTAGTTACCTTCATATTATTGAAAAGAACTGAAGTTCAAGCGCTCCTAACTAAAAACCAAAAAATCATAACTTTACTTTTCGTGCTTATAATTGTGCCATTTTGTGGAGCTTTCCTCCTTTCCAAGTATGGTGGAATAGCTCTTTTTCTAGATCGATATTTATTCTTTTTGACAATTCCCCTATTCGTTCTTAGTGCACTAATTTTAAGTCACAAAGGGAAAGTTTTTGAGTATTTATCGGTTGTTTTCATAATCATTTTCATTGCTCGATTCGATATTAAAATTGATAATAATCGTGATGGAGACAAATTGGCAACATACGTTAAATCAACAGGGATAAATACAATTGTAATTGCTCCAGAATATTATGATTTAACATTTTTGTATCATTATAATCGCCAGTTATTTATGGATGATTATTTACGATTAAATGAAATAAAAAACGGATTTTACCCTTTGATTAATGAGCAAACTTTAGAACGAATAAGTTCAAAAAATGAAGTTGTTTTAATAGATGCGGATTATTCTTTTTCTCATCCAACAGATACAACCTTAAAGTGGTTTGACACTCATTTCATCAAAAAGTCGCAAAGAAAATTTAAAGGAAACTATACTGTTAGTGTATTTCAAAAAAAGAATTAATGAACAACTAATTTAGTGGTTTTTAAAACTTGATTGTTTCGTTTTATTTGAACAAAATAAACAGCAGAATTCCAAGTTGAAACATCAAATTGACCTTTGTTTAAAACATCTTCTTTCCAAATTGTTTTACCATACATATCTACAATCTCGATTTCAATTAGCTCATCTGTTCCAGTATTTACTACGACCATTCCGTTAGATGGATTTGGATATAAATTAAATCCTTTCAATTCTTCTATTTGAATTTCATCAATACTTACTAAACTTTCGACTGTAATACTTGAAAAGTCACTCCAATTAATAAGAGGAAAATCATCATTTGGACCAACCTTTAAAACAAATACACTGCTTCCCCCTAACATTCCACCTTCAATGTATCCTAAATAAATAACACTGCCGTCACTTGTTGGAATTACTTGTGTAGATTTATCCAACATGTCTGTTGTGACATTTACAAATGCCATATCCCAAGTTAGATCATTAAAAAACCGAGTAATTCCTGTGTCAAAAGTTCCTGCAACAGAAAACTCATTCCTAAAGTTAACCGCAATATATATTTTACCATTACTACCATATTTACAGACATGATCGTCTGAAACATCACCTAAAACATGAATGCTTTGTTCATTAAAATTATTCCCATTGATGTCGGAGTTTAATCTAAACTCATCCAAATCACCACCTTGAGGATATATTCGATTACCAACTGCATTTAAGTTGGTCCCATCGAAAAGACAATCATTCAATGAATAATT
>JBEAUV010000045.1:0-15700 GCA_041161265.1 Bacteroidota bacterium
TTACCTATACAAAAAATGGCGATCCAACAACAGAATATACTTGGCAAAAGCAAACAACAGGACCAAACCTTGAAAAACATTATTGATTTTTCAAAAATACATTAATTCAATTTTGATTGTGTAACTCTTTGTTATTTCGTTCTATTGCTTTTCAATTTCTCTTAATTTCACAAAACGAAGTTGAATGAAATTTTAAGATTTATTGCTGCCCTTAGCAATCACATTAAGATTTTGCCTTTTATTTCTAATTTGAATGTCAGGCACAATTATGTTGAACTAAAAAATTTTACTTCAAACTTTCTTTGGTTGTGATTTTTATTCCTAGTCCCATTAATCCTTGATCAAAAGATTTAATTTTCTTAGTTGATTTCGCTGGTACTTGCAGTATTCTTCGGATATCGATTTTTGTTTTCATAATCGGTATGTTATGTTCAACCGAAGATAGGCAAGAATAATACCATTTTAATACTGACATAGTTATCTGTATGTTTCAAACTGTAAAAGGTGTTTTATTGTAATTTAAGTCTCCCTCCTTGACAAAGGATAAAGAAGGTGGGGAAATCTAATCTCCCTTGTTACAAGTGTAAACGAATGCTGGAGGAAAATTTAATGGTGTAAAATCAATTGAAATATCATTAAATACTTTTTTAATGTATTTTTTTGATTGTAAAGAATATTGAAATTGAATATATTTCCCAACTGGTTTTAATGAATTATGAGATGCTCTTAAAACTGAATCTCTAATGTCTTGGGGGAAATTTGCTAAAGGAAGCGAAGAAACAACGACATCCGCCTTTTCCAATTTGTATTCAGCTAAATAATACTCAATTTTTTCAGCCGAATCATAAATAATATGTACTCTTTCGTCCTTAATTCTTTTTACAAGCTGCTTGCAGAAATTTTCGTTCAACTCAAAAACCAATAATACGGCATCAGGAAGCATTTTCTTAAGAATTTTATCCGTAAAAACACCTGTTCCAGGACCAAGTTCAATAATTACTTTGGCTGTGTTGAAATCGATATTTGCGAGCATTTTCTGAGCAAGAAAACGTGAGCTTGGCGCCATAGCACCAACCATTTTTTTCTCTTTCCAAAACTGCTTTATGAATGACTTCTTTTCCGGCATAATATTAATCTCTGCAGGCTAATTTACCGTTATTTATTATTCCAACAATAGAACCTTTCAATTCTTTTCCAACAAAAGGAGTATTGTATGTGTAAGAGGTGATCATTTCCTTTTCTAAAAACCATTGATTGTCAGAAATAAAAAGTGTTAAATCGGCCTTGTTACCTACTTCAATTGGATGTTGATTAATGTTAGCAATTTCACGAGAATTTAGTGATAACGCCTTTATTACAGTATTCAAATTAAATTCTTCACAACCTGAAAGTGCAGAAAATACTGTTTGTAAATTGATACAGCCAAATGAAGCATTATCGAATTCAACATCTTTTTCTTCTTTGTCATGTGGTCTGTGATCTGAAACGATTGTATCAATTGATCCGTCTTTCAGTCCGTTCCATAATGCTAATCTATCTGATTCTCTTCGGAAAGGTGGCATTACTTTAAAATTGGAATCGAAAGCTAAAACAGCTGTTTCGTTGTAAACTAAATTTAAAACATGTACATCAGCTGATATTTTCATTCCTCGTGCTTTTGCCTTCCGAATCAAATCCACACTTTCTGCGCAAGAAATCCCGGTAAAGTGAATATTACCTTCTGTATATTCAGCCAAACGTAAATTACGTTCTACTTGAATAATTTCTGCGATGGTTGGATCAGCTTTTATTCCAGTTTTCGTAGATGCTTCCCCTTCGTTGACCATTCCTTTTCCTGCCAATGAATAATCACGGGAGAAAGCAATTATTTTCCCATTGAAATTTTTAGCATATAAAAGTGCTCTAAACATTATTCCTGAGTTAACCGGAACTAAGTCGTCAGAGAAAAGGGTGACACCTGATTGTGACATATCATACATTTCAGCTAAATTCTCACCAGCCATCTTTTCTGTTATTGCACCAATCGGATGAATACTTGTTACATGGTTTTCTCCTTTGCGTATGATGTATTCAACTTGTGTTTTCCCATCGACAACTGGATGTGTGCTTGGCAAAACTGCCACATGTGTATATCCTCCAAAAGCTGCTGAATCAAGACCTGAATCAATTGTTTCCTTATGTTCTTCCCCTGGATCGCAAAAATGCGCTTTCAAATCAACCCATCCTTGCGAAAGAGTTAAATTGGAACCTACTAATTCCTTTGCATCATCAGCAGAAATATCATTTGAAATTTCAGTAATAATTCCGTCTTGAATTAAGATATCCATTACGTTGCCATTATGGCTAGAAGAAGGATCAAGTATTGTTGCTTTTTTAATGAGAATTTTCATTGCACTTTCGATTAATTATTTCCAATATTTTAATACCAACATTTCTGAAATGAAAAACAGTAATGTTAGAAGGATGAATAATTTCCAATATTCAAACGGTTTTTCTATATCAATTTTTGTGATGCTTTGCCCTTCACTAATTTCATTAAATGAAACATGTTTCAACGATTCATTTTCAAGTGAACTTACTATCTCACTTTTTTCAAAACATTCAGTTGATGATTCAATTCTGTCAAAATTCAAGGATAAAACCGCTTCTTTTTTCTCATCAACAATATCATACGTGCCCGCAGTAAGCAATTCTAATGCTTCTTGTCCGCTAAGTGAAATGTAATTTATCAATCCTTGTTTTTGAACTTTAGGAATAAAATCAATCTTTTTATTCTTCAAATGAATAGGTGATTCACCACTTTGCTTTTTGTACAATGGATAAAATGATTCTTGTCCAATTGTTAGAGAAATAGGTGATTTACGTTGACTCATTTCGCCAATCCTAAGAACAATACTTGGGAATAAAGCATCCGCAGTAAACGTTCCAAATGATGGGGATAAAGACGATGCAAATAGATAGGTATTAATTGCTCCTTCAGATCTTAAAAATAACGGCATGCCATTTTGAAAACGGATTAATTCGTAAAAAGCACTTTTTCCTTGAGGAATCACTTGATATCCTTTTATTAATGAAGGTAAATTCAAATTATCTTTTTTCTTTTCGAACATACCATAAAAGAATGGGTCATCATAGACTAACTTATCGATTTTAGTTCCACTAGAAATAACTTTACCAAGTGAAGGCATTTGCAAATCACTTAACAACGAATTCCATGAAGCAGTTTTACAATTTGTACCAGGAAATAATGCAATTGTCCCACCTGATTGGGCAAATAACTTAAGATTTTGTGCCATTCCCGATGGAATTTCATTCAAACCATTGATAAAAACTAAGTCTATTTGATTCAAACGGTCTAAGGTAAACGCGTTTTCTTCGATTGAAGTGACTTTATAAAAAGGTTCTAAATTATATACTTGAGTAACTGCTGATGACGCTTGCTCACCATTTACGACCAATACCGTTGTTTCTTTGTCAACGAAGTAGGAGAAGAAGAAATCATCGTCCCAGAACAATTGCTTGTCATTTACAGAAAGTTTACCTGATTTAAAACCTCCTGACTTTTCAGTATAATTGAAAACAGTTGCCGTTTTATTGTTAGCTGGTATGTCTAGAAAAACATCTCGTTGATTTCCATCCACATTTAAGTGCAATTCTACATTCGTTAATGCTTCTTTTCCACTGTTAACAACACGAATGTTCAATTCGTTGTTTTGACCAATTTTCTGAATAGGTGAGGAGAACCAAACGGAATCAATATAAATGTTCGATTTCTCTTGCGGAGTTAATAGTACTGGATAATAAAAAGCGTTTTTATCTTCAGTTAATTCATTGAAACGTGTTGTTGATTTTTGAAAATCTGAAAAGAAAACATATTGACGTGTTCCAATTTTCTGTGTTGATTCACTTTCTTTATCAATGAAATTACGTTGCCAATTCAGTACATCATCCAATTTACGAATCAGCGCTGTTGGTTCTATTTTATCTAATAAATCAAGTGCTTCAATTTTTGTGATTAAACGTTGCTCAATTCCGCTCATTTGATTGGTATTGAGTAAAATACGTGTGTCCAAACTCGCTTTGCCAATCATTTTTCGGGCCATTTCACGTGCTTCAGACAACAATTCTCCTTCCGTTCCTTTCGCTGTCATTGAGAATGAATTGTCTATATAAATGGCTAGAACTGGTTTTCCTCCAGCGCCATTTGTAGTTTCAACAGGAATAAATGGTTGGGAAAAAGCAAAGATTAAACAAGCTAAAGCAAATAAACGGATGAAAAGTATGAGTAAATGTTTTAATTTCTGAGTTGAACGTGTTTGTTGATCAACGTGTTTAATGAACTTTAAACTAGAAAAATAAAGTGTTTTATACCTTCTGAAATTAAATAAATGAATGATGATTGGAATCGCTAATGCGAACAACGACCAAAGAAATTCAGGGTACACGAATTGCATGTTTCAAATGTAGCTAAAATTCTGTTTCTAAAAAAGAGATTTAAAAGAATTAGAAGAATCCTTGATTTGAAAGTCTAATAATATGCTATTAATTAATGCTTAAAGAGCATTTTTGTATATTTGATGGTTCCAAAAAAACTATTTTTCATGTCAAAATTATATCTTTTATTTCTGGTTATTTTCTTTCTAAATAGCTGCAAAAACTTTAAACAAATTGATATTGATGATATTTCAAGAATTAATATTGAATACAATACGAATCAGCCTTTAAATTATGGGGGCAAATTCAATGGCAAGATTGTCATGAAAATGAAAGACCGAACGGAATTAGAAATCACACAACACCATAAATTGCAACTGAATACTGATGTAATCCAAGTTGGGATACATAAAGACGAACTTGTGATCGTTGAACGTCCTGTAAAATTTAATGATTCAATCGTGAATGTTCTATTTCAATTTAATTGTAAAAATGACATGATTTACACTCAGAAAGATAGCATTTACTTGAATTTTTACGGTCCTTTAACAGTGAATTATTCAGGTTCAAATGGCAGAAATGGAACAAATGGAAAAAATGCCAATGCACCGTCAATTTTTCAAGATGGAAAAGCAGGCGATCCAGGATTAAATGGTGAAAATGGACAACAAGGAATGAATATTCATGTATACATTTGGAAGGAAAAAACACGTTATCAAATTTTAGTCGTAGACCAACAGACATTTGTGAAATCATATTACAATCTGAAGGAAATCGACCAACCAAAACTTTTAACTATTCTTTCAAATGGTGGAAACGGTGGGAATGGCGGAATAGGTGGAGATGGTAGCAAAGGGAATGATGGTGTAATAAATACTTCAAAAAATAAAAATCCTGGTTATGGAGGAATTGGTGGTAACGGTGGTAGCGGTGGAAATGGTGGAAATGGAGGAAACATTGATGTGTTTATTCATAATAACGCTGTAGACCTACAAAAGAATTTGGATATAACCAGTATTCCTGGAAGTGCAGGCTCGTCTGGTGCTGGTGGAAAAGGAGGGAAGGCTGGAACTGCGATGGCTGGGCAAAAGCCAGTTTCTAACGGTTCAAATGGAAACAATGGATGGAGTGGAATGAATGGACAGCTAAATGGAGCGATTTTAGTTCTTGTTCAAGATTTTAGTTTTGAGAATATTGACGCGTTGAAATAACTCTAGAACTTTTCAAAAGCTCCTAATCCAAAAAGTGCAAAATCGTATTTAACAGGATCAATTGGATCCATTAGTTGTATTTGAGCCATTAATTCTTCTAAAGCTTTCCAATCGTCTTGTTTGCGTGCTAAAAGTCCTAATCTTCTTGCGTTGTTGCTCGTATGTACATCAAGCGGAATAAATAGCTCGCTCGTCGATATCGATTTCCAAATTCCAAAATCAACTCCTTTTTTTGCATCTCTGGTCATCCAGCGCAAATACATGTTGAGCCTTTTTGCCGCAGAATTTTTCGAAGGATTTGACAAATGTTTGTGGGATCTGTCCAAATGTTCAACTTCCATGAATTTTTCTCGAAAGGAAATAATTCTTCCTTGTACCCCATTAAAAGAACTCGTATTTTGAAAAGCATCTTCTAATGTACCTCTGTAATAAATATTTTGTAAACTTCGAAAATAGAAATCTAAATCGACGATATTAAATGTGCGGTGAACAAAGTTCGAATGTTCCAAATTCTTTGAATTGTAGGTTTTGATATATTCAAAAGGATTTTGCTCCATGATTTCTAGCAAGCGTTCACCACTTTTGATAATGCTTTTTCTATTTCCCCAAGCAATAGTTGAAATTAAAAATCCTACTATTTCAATATCTTCTTTCCGAGAAAAACGATGTGGAAGTTGAATTGGATCACTTTCTAAGAATATTGGATTTTCGTATTGCTCCGCTTTGAAATTGAGGAAGTCTGTTAATTCTTGAAAATTCATGGGTTAATTCCCTGAAACAATAAACCCATCTTTCATGACCAATTTACGATCTGTCATATTCGCAAGCGATTCATTATGTGTTACAATGACAAATGTCTGTTTGAATTCGTCTCGCAATTGAAAAAACAGTTTGTGCAATTCTTCCGAATTATGCGAATCAAGATTTCCAGATGGTTCGTCAGCGAAAATTACTTTTGGACGATTAATCAATGCACGACAAACTGCTATGCGTTGTTGTTCACCCCCTGAAAGTTCATTCGGTTTATGTTCTGAACGCTCCTTTAAACCGATGATTTCTAACAAACGTAAACCTTCAACTTTGGCTTTTTCCAATGTCTCACCTTTTATCAATGCGGGAAGAATAACATTCTCTAGGGCAGTGAATTCTGGTAATAATTGGTGTGATTGAAAAATGAATCCTACCGATTGATTTCTAAACGCGGATAATTTTTTTGAACTAAGCGTAAAAGGATTTACACCATCGATTTCAACTGTTCCTTGATCTGGTTTATCTAATGTTCCTAGTATTTGTAAAAGGGTCGTTTTTCCAGCTCCAGAAGAACCAACTATAGAAATCACTTCACCTTCTTTCACTTCAAGGTCAATACCTTTCAGTATTTGAAGTGAATCGTATGATTTAAATATTCCTTTTGCTAATAACATTATTTTTTCATTTTCAAAACATGTCCCATCTTATCACGCTTCGTTTGTAAGTACAATTCATTGTGAATATTACTTGCAATTTCAAGTGAAATATTCTCAGTTATTTCTAAGCCATAACCGACCAAACCTGTTCTTTTAGTTGGGTTATTTGACATTAGTCTCATTTTTGAAACACCTAATGAACGAATAATTTGAGCGCCAATTCCATAATCACGTTCATCGCCTTTAAATCCAAGTTTGATATTCGCTTCTAATGTGTCGTAACCTTCTTCTTGTAATTTATATGCCTTCAATTTATTCAAAAGTCCAATACCTCGGCCTTCTTGATTCATATATACAATCACACCTTTTCCTTCAGCTTCAATCATTTCCATCGCTTTGTGCAATTGAGGTCCACAGTCGCAACGACAAGAACCAAAAATATCACCTGTAATACAAGAAGAATGAACGCGTACTAAAACAGTTTCGTCTTTCTCCCATGATCCTTTTGTTAATGCTAAATGCTCTTGATCACTGTTGATTTCTTTGAAAGCAATCAGTTGAAAATCTCCATGTGTTGTTGGCATTTTCACATCAACTATTCGCTCAATCAGTGATTCGTTTTTTATACGGTATTCAATTAAATCTGCAATTGAAACGATTTTTAAATTGAATTTTTGTGCAATGACAAACAATTCAGGCAATCGGGCCATTGTTCCATCTTCATTTAAAATCTCAACGATTACACCAGCCGATTCAAATCCTGCCAATCGTGAAAGGTCTGTAGCAGCTTCTGTATGCCCAGCACGCCTTAAAACTCCACCTTTCTTTGCGCGTAATGGAAAAATGTGACCAGGTCTGCCTAAATCTTCTGGTTTTGTTGCGGGATCAATTAACGCTAAAATTGTTTTAGATCGGTCGCTCGCTGATATTCCGGTTGTACATCCATGTCCATTCAAATCAACAGATACTGTAAATGGAGTTTCGTAAGTTGCTGAATTAGAATGAACCATTAAGCCTAATCCTAATTCATCGCATCGATCTTCTACTATTGGGGCACAAATTAAACCTCTTCCGTGTGTTGCCATGAAATTAATAACTTCAGGAGTAACATTTCTTGCTGCTGTTAGAAAATCACCTTCATTCTCTCTGTCCTCATCGTCAACAACGATAATTACTCTTCCTTCTTTGATTTCTGCTATCGCTTCTTCGATAGTATTTAATGTAAATTCCATTGTATGTTTTTCGAGCTCCAAAATTACAGTAAAATTCCCATATCACAAGGGGTTTTGATTCGGGATTTGTAATTTGGAATTAGCAACTTATTACTTGTAATTAGTCACTTGTAATTGAACTTACTTCGATAAAATAAGATCTTTTAACACAGAAGTTGCATTTTTCCAGTTATAATTCTTAAGAACAAAATCTCTTCCTTGTTGAGCTATACGTTGATAAATTTCCGAATTAGATGTCAAAATTTCAATTGCTTCAAGAAATTCATCAACAGTATTTGCAACATAAATTGTTTCGAGATGAATTGCGTTTATTGCATTATTAGCTAAACTGGTCGTAATACATGGTATTCCGAGTGCCATAGCTTCTAAAAGTTTGTTTTGCATTCCTGTACCAATCATCATTGGAGCGATGAAAATTCTACCTCTACAATACGTTGTTCGAATATCTTCAACCCAACCTTGTAAAGTGATTTGCTGATTAGAATTACATGTTTTTTGAACAGATGAACGAGGAGATGCACCTGAAATTAAACATGTTAATTTGATGTTTTTTGCTAATAATTGATTTGAAATAAAATCTACAGCTTCAACATTTGGAGCATAACTTAGATTTCCGACAAATACCAAATCGAATTCATTTGTGTGGTCTTGTTCTTCAAAGAAAGAACTATCAATTCCATTCGAAACACATACGATTTTTGATTTTTGAGGATGACTGATGAATTCTTTGTCTTGTTCGCTAATTATCGTTTTGTTTTCAAAATAATCGAAAATTGATCTTTCGTAAATTTTCAACCTTTTTGATTCAGATATAAAAAGCCATTTTGAATACCAAGGCGCTTTTAAAATTCTTCGTTCGATACCTTTTGACAATGCGTCCATATAGTCAATAGTTTTTGGGCAATCGTGATAGTCTTTAATGTATTCTGAAGTTCTAATTAGCTGACAATAAATATAATTAGGCTTAATAAGTTTAAGTAAAGATTTAATTTTTAAGTGACCTTTATAAGAGTAGAAATAGCCAACTTGGAATGGTTTATTATTTAAAACGCACATGAATAAATTCCATAAAACACTCCAATTAGTAATTTTAATTATATCAATTGAATTGCAATATTGATTGAGTTTTTCAATGGAATTTTTGCTTATTTTTTGTTTTGAAATGGCTATTAACGAAATACTGAAATCTTTTGACAATTCTTTGATTTGATAATACGCACGCAATTTATCACCTTTCTCCAAGGGATAAGGAAAACGTGAAAGAATCACTACCAATTTAGGCTTATAATTACTAGATATTGTCATTCAGATAGGTCGAAATACTTTGGATTGAATTATTTTCTTTAATGAATTTACGCGCTTTTGAACCCAATTCCATTCTTTTTTCTTGGGAATCTAATAGCTCTGTAATTTGCGAAACAAATTCAACAGTTGTTTCAGCAAGATAAACACACTTGTTTTGTTGCATTCCTGAAGCGCCAACTTTTGTTGTAACAACAGGGATTCCTAAAGCTAAAGCTTCTAATAATTTTACTCGAACCCCCGATCCACTGCGAATTGATGAAATTAAAACACCATGGTTTTCCATGAATTGCTGGCTGTCATGTACAAAACCAAAATTTGCAATTCCTTTTAGCTTGTCACTTGGAAATTGATTTCCCATGTATGATCCTGCAATATAAAGTTGGGTTTGAGGGTGAGTTTTTTTAATTTCTGGAAGAATCTTACTGATTAACCATTCGACTGCCTCAACATTAGGTTTCCAATTCATAGAACCAATAAAAAATAGATTCTTATTGGTGTAATCGACTTTATTTTCAGATAAATCGATTGCTATTGGAATAACTATTTTGGGAGTCAATATACCTAATGAGTCAAAAACAATTAAATCTTCATTTGAAATGGTTGCTATTAAATCTGCCTTATTTAGATTGTCTATTTCAGTAATTTTTAAATCTTCCGAAAGCCTTTTAAAATAGAATTTTTTAAAGGGGTTTTTAGAATTAACGGCTAATTGTTTCCATATTTCAAATTCTACATTGTGTGTACGAACAATAATTTTAGCATCTGAGATACTTCTAATTGTTTCAATATATGGTGTTAAAAATAAACTTTCGATAATTATATGTGTGAATTCATTTTTAGATATTTTAGCTATTAATTGCGAATGAAAATCACTGCTATCAAACCGAGATAAAACATAAGATTTTCGCGTAAAGAAAGATTTTATTGCTGGTAGAATTTGAATTTTCGTTTCAATATCAAACGAAGACGTTGGGACTTTTTCAAGTAAAAATTTAGGGTAATTTTCTTTGTTGAATTTGTGTTTATGGGTTGAAAAGCAAATGTGTTCAATGTCATATTCATTGTGTACCAAACATTTTACAAATTGATGCATGGCCTTACAGCCACCATCAACAGTAGGGAATATAGGTTTATTTGTGAGATAAAGGACGCGCATTCTTGCTTTTAAAACGTTTGAATAACTTAATCCAACTTTCTTTACTGAAAATAGCGGAGTCGTTAGCTGCTGCTCGCATTAATATAAAGGCAATTGGCATTAAAACCATTGAGGCAAACCACATTCCGATAAAAGGAGAAACAACTTGTGAAGCAGCTAAACTGTCCCCAATACTAATTAAAACAAAATAGATCATGAATAATAACGCTGCAATAACTACAGGCGCACCAAAACCTCCTTTACGCACAATAGCGCCCAATGGAGCCCCAATAAAAAACAAGACAATGATGGTGAAAGTCAACGCAAACTTCCTGTGAAACTCAATCAAATAACCATTTATATCATTGTTAACACTCATCATATATTCTTTTTGACCTTCAAGATTTTGATTTTTTCTACGCAGCTTCGCTTGTGTCATATTGATAGCTTGAACCTGGTCTAATTGACTCAAGTTATTGAACTGAATAATTTCTGAGACAAATGAGTCTTTAATATTTCCGTTGTTCTGATTTAATGTATCTGGTTTAAAATAATAAGCTTGAAAATAAGGATGGTCATTTTTTAAACTTTGTAAGAAATTATCTGATATTTTTCTACCATTAACTTTTATTGAATCAATTGCTGAATAAATTTGAAACACATTTAACATTTCATGCTTGTCAGCAAACAATTCATCTTGTGATCTTTTTAAGGAAAAACCGGCTAAATCAATTTTATAAGTTGCTTTGTCAAAGGTTGATCTTCGGGAAGGTCTATTATTGTTTTTTGTCCAATGCAATTTACCGTCAGGAGTATAATTGGGAGACTCTGGCGAAAGTTCCTCTGTTACAAAACCGTTTTGTAATTCAAAAAACAAATACTTCCCGTTTTGAGATTTGTATATTTTCCCTTCATCTGCTCTAATCGTCTTTATTTCCTTCGGATCTGTATGGTCGTGAATAAGAATTCCTTTGAAATGATCATCTGTTCCTGATTCCACTTTAATTGCATAACCATCGAGCTCTTTGCTGTATACGCCAGGAGTTAAAATGGCAGAAATTTTTGTGTTTTGAATATCATAAATGAGTGAATGCCATTTTAAATTAGCTACGGGAATAACATAATTAGCAAAATAAAAGGTAAAAAAAGCAATACCGATGACCACAAAAGTAAGAGGTTTCAAGATTTTATATAGAGATAAACCACTAGATTTTAAAGCTGTTAATTCATTATTCTCTGCTAAATTACCAATTGTCATGATTGAAGACAGTAAAATTGCTAAAGGCAGTGCAAGAGGGATTAAACTAGCTGAAACATAAAAAAGTAGTTCTAAAACTATAAGCGTATCGATTCCTTTTCCCATCAAATCATCAATGTATTTCCAAAGAAATTGCATGATAAGTATGAACATGGATATCACCAAGGTCACAAAAAAGGGTCCTACAAATGAGCGAATACTAAAAACGTACAGACGTTTCAATGGATTTGTCTTTTAAAAGCTTTCAAAAGTAAGTAAATAACGAACAATTTTGAGATTTATTAGCTTGTTATGCTCCAAGAATTCTGCGAAGATCTCCTATTTGTTGTTCCCAAAGCATTTGAGATTCTTCTAATTCATCTTCTTCAGCGAAATCAGTAATCGTCATAACAACAACTTTAGTCATTGGGTCAACATCAAAAGCCATTTCGAAAAAACAATCATTTCCATCTTCTTCGTCTTCAATCCATTTGAATTTTGCTTTAGAATTTGGTTTTTTTGATAATAATCGTGCTTTTTCTTCACTTCCATCCCAGAAAAAAGTAAAAATATCATCCTTAATATTCACATCGTCCGCAAACCATTCACTTAATCCACTTGGTGTACAAAGCATGTTCTCAAGTACTTTTGGAGATGTTTTTAAAAGGTATTCTAATTCGAATTTTACTTTCTCAGTCATGGTAATTGTCAATTTGTGTTAACTTCGCAACAAAAACACGCAATTTACATAATTCTTTTCAATGGCTTTAGTACACTCTTTTGAAAAAAACGGGAATATCCTGTTCAAATACCGCGGTCAAATACCGGTTATATTGTTTTTAATGTCAATACCAACAGTTTACTTTACTGATTATAAGTTGTTTGACTCGAATCAGACTTTAGATTTAATCTTGTTCATAACTTGTGTTCTTTTTTCTTTTTCTGGTCAAGTAATCAGGGCAATAGCGATTGGAACGAGTAGTAAACATACTTCTGGAAGAAATACAAAAGAACAAGTTGCTGACGCTTTGAATACCAAAGGAATTTATTCAACTGTTCGTCATCCTTTGTATTTAGGGAATTATTTTATGTGGATAGGAATTGTAATGTTTACCTATAATATTTGGTTCGTTTTAGTTGTTTCTTTGCTTTTTTGGCTTTTTTATGAGCGTATTATGTTTGCTGAAGAACGTTTCTTGGAAAGTAAATTTGGACAAGACTACGTTGATTGGTCTATGAAAGTGCCGCCTTTTTGGCCTAGTATGAAAAATCACATTAAAACAGAAATTCCTTTTTCAATGAAAACAATCTTGAGAAGAGAATATTCAGGGGTTACTGCTACAATTATTGGATTTGTATTCGTGGCATTTTTAAGAGATTGGTTCACAACTGGACAGCCTCATTTCAAAATTGTTTATGCAATTGCCTTAACGGCTGGTTTGTTCATTTCTCTTGTTTTGAGAACCTTGAAACACAAAACAAATGTGTTATTCGAAGAAGATCGATCGTAATCTTTTATTTGGTTTACTTCATTGAATGATATAGTTTTGCAGTCAACTTTTTGACTACATGAAATCACTATGCATTCTTTTTTTTTGGATATTTCTATTTATTCCATTTAACCATGCTTTTTCGCAAAGCATACACCAATCTGAATTGGAATTGCACAATTCGAAAGGAAATGCAACTTCCGAATTTTACGATACACTTCCTGCTACAAAAAAACCTTTAGAAGAAAAAGTACTTTGCAATCTTAATAAAAAAGTTTATGGTTGGCATCCATACTGGATCGGAAGTGCGCACCAAAATTATCAATGGGATTTATTAAGTCATTTGTCCTTTTTTAGTTATGAAGTAAATTATTTAAATGGAAATGCCGTTTCAACTCATGGTTGGTCGACAAGCGCGGCTGTAAATGCTGCTTTGGCAACAGGCTCAACAAAAGTTACTTTATGTGTCACGCTTTTTGCAAACCATACTTCTTTCTTGACGAATGCAACAGCAAAACAATCCCTTATCACCAATTTAATCACTTTAATTTCTACTAGAGGTGCACATGGGGTGAATATTGATTTTGAGGGACTTCCAACATCACAATCCGCTAACTTCGCCAATTTTATGGTTGATTTAGCGAACCAATTTCATACAGCTATTCCAGGTTCGGAAGTGAGTACTGTTCTTTATTCTGTTGATTGGAGTTCTGTTTTCAATTTTCAAATTATGGAACCAGAAGTGGATAATTATATCATAATGGGCTATGATTATTATTACTCAGGAAGCAGTACTGCCGGACCAAACGATCCTTTATACCAATTTGGAACAAGTTATAATTACACTTTATCTCGTTCAATTACTGATTATGTTGAAGCTGGTTGCCCAAAGAATAAATTAATACTTGGATTGCCTAATTATGGACGAGAATGGTCAACTGCAACTTTGGCTATCCCGTCTTCAACCACAGCAACTGGGGTGTCAAGAACTTATTCCTATATTCGAAATAATTCAACAGGATTTTATAGTAATGCAAACCATTCTTATGATAACGACAGTCAGACTGACCAATATTTGTTCATGAATGCTGGAACACCGAAACAATGTTACATTGCAAAAGAGAATGCTTTTAGTGAACGTCTGCAGCATGTTTTGAATAGTGGAATAGCAGGAATTGGAATTTGGGCGCTTGGGTACGATGATGGTTATACCGAATTATGGGATGCAATCAATGCAAAAATGACGGATTGTTATGTTGATTCATGCTCAGGAACAATTCACGATTTTGGAGGGGCAACAAAAAATTATTACAACAATGAAGATTATACCTGGACGATTTCTCCTCCAAATGCGACAAGTTTAGATGTTAACTTTAGTCTTTTTGATGTTGAATTGAATTATGATTATCTCTATATCTATGATGGGAATTCAATCGCATCGCCACAAATTGCTGGAAGTCCATTTACAGGAACTACAAGTCCTGGAGCCTTCACGACATCATCCGGAGCAGTAACTTTTCGGTTTACATCTGATCTTTCTACTACGCGACCAGGATTTCTTGCAAGTTATACGTGTAATCAAGATGATGTTGCTCCTTCAACTTCAATTTCTACAATTGGTAACTGGCAAACAACAGATTTCAATGTTAATTATACAGATTCTGACAACTCTGCGGTTCAACAAGCTTTTAGTTTAATAACTGATTTTGATGGAACTCAACGAACTGGAAATCGAACATTGGGGTATTTATTTGAAGATTTTTCTTCCTCCTTAACGAATCAATGGACAACTGGTCTTGGTACTTGGGGAATTAATGCTGGTAAATTGAATCAAACAACTACTACGGAAACAAATTCCGCAAGTTATTCTATCATAAACCAAACAAATAGTACGGAATATGTTTATCATTGGAAAGGAACCATTGGTGGAACAGGAACAAATCGTAGAGCAGGGATGCATTTCTTCTGCAGCGACCCAATATTGCCAAATCGTGGGGATTCTTATTTAGTTTATTGGCGAACGGACACGGATAAATGTCAAATCTATCGCTCAACTTCAGATAATTTGGTGCTTCAAACAAATGATGATGTCGTTGTTAATCCAAATAGTGAATACGATTTTAAAATCTCCTATAACCCTTCGAATGGAACGGTTAAAGCCTTTCTAAATAATGTACTTGTTTCAACGTGGATTGATCCAAGTCCAATAACAACTGGAAATTCCATTTCTTTTCGAAGTGGAGAATGTAG
>JBEAUV010000046.1:0-15396 GCA_041161265.1 Bacteroidota bacterium
ATTAATGGTGAATTTTTAGTTATAAGTCAATTCACATTGCACGCCTCGACGAAAAAAGGAAATAGACCTAGTTTCATTCAAGCTGCACGACCAGAAAAAGCAATTCCATTATATGATTATTTTTGTGAGCAACTTCAACATGTTTCAGAAATTAAGGTTCAAACTGGAAAATTTGGCGCAGACATGAAAGTGAGTTTGATTAATGATGGACCTGTAACGATAGTGATTGATTCGAAGAATAGGGAATGAGGATTGATAAACGAACGCCGCGTTGTATTGAGCTTGTCGAAATAAGCGACAGTCGAGGTGGAGTTTAGAACTGATAGTTAATAGTTAATAGTTAATAGTTAATAGTTAATAGTTAATAGTTAATAGTTAATAGTTAATAGTTTAGTTTTATAAGTGGACTATGTGCCACTTCGACAAGCTCAGTGCAGCGCTATGTGGTTTAGAAAGAGTGATGAGTGTTGAGTGATAAGTTTAGAACTGATAGTTTATAGTTTAAATTTCTATGTGAACTATGTTGGTTTAATTTAAATATAGATTAGAATAAAATGACATTCAAAGAAGCGCAAGAGAAAGTAGATCAATGGATCAAAGAATATGGTGTTCGTTATTTCGATGAGATGACAAATACAGTGATGTTGATGGAGGAAGTTGGTGAAGTTGCGCGGATTATGGCCAGACGCTATGGTGAACAAAGTGAAAAGGAATCCGATAAAGGGAAAGATCTTGGAGATGAGATGGCGGATGTGTTATTTGTATTAATTTGTTTAGCCAATCAAACTGGAATTGATTTGGAAGAGGCGATCAAGAAGAATTTAGAAAAGAAAACAGACCGTGACCATTCACGACATAAAGAAAATAAAAAATTAGACTAATGGCTTTATCAAAATTACGTGCAGAACTTGCTGAAATATTACCTGATAAAGGCATTTCAGAAATCAATGAATTTCAAGTTAAAATAATTGACGCCGTAAAAGCCGGTAAAAATATTCTTGGAACGGGACCTGAAGGAAGCGGCAAAACAACAGCAATATTATTATCCGTATTGCAAAAAATTACTGAGCCTGGAGAAGGTTCACCGCGAGCAATTGTTGTTTGTTCAACCGACCAAAAAGCAATAGAATTGCATGCTCAATTTCATAGAATTTGTAGAAACTTAGATTTAACTGTTGATTTAGCGAATGAGAAAGGAAATCAAATTCAACAACGAAATGATATTTTTGACGGTACAGAAATAATTGTGGGTACAATGCGTCGCATTTATGATTTGTATATACAGAATGGAATCAATGTGAGTCAATTGAAAATGTTTATTTTAGATGATGCCCTTACATTATTTAAAGATGGTCATAAAATGAAAATTGAACGCGTTGTTGAAAGCTTGCCGAAATGTCAACAAATGTTATTTTCATCAACCATGAAGGATTACAGAGTTCAAGAATACATTGAGCAATTTATTCCTTATGCCGTTTCGATTGAAACAGAATAAACAACAATTGACTTAATTTGTTAATAATCAAAAGCGTGTTATGGAAAGAGAATTATTAACTGAATTTAGACCTTTAATTCCTGGGTTAACATTAGAAGGAACTAAAACGTTAGAGTCTTTTCAAAATAATGTGTTACGTCCTGTAATTAAATTTCAACATGGCTTTTTAAAGACGTATTTTGAAGCAAATTCCCAATTCAAACCGCTTATAACCAATAAAACGTCTAGAACAGAATTTCAGGAAACGGTTAAGAAATTCATTGGGAATCAACCCAATATTAAACATCAACTAATCGGTTCTATTCTTGGTTTATTGACAGAAAATGAATTGGAATTTTACTGGAAAAATCAAACTGAAGTGAACAAGCGCATACACCAAATGATTTGCCAACGAATTTCAGATACTTTTTATTGAAATCCTTTTATCGCTGTTTTTAATTTTTCACCAACAATTTTATCAATCGGGAAAGTCAACTCTTCGATTTCAAGATGTTTCAAATCAATCCAACGGTGTTTCTCTCCTTCTATTTTTAAAGGAAGTTCGTGTTGATTGACTTCAATATTTTTCCAATCAGGAAAATCCACGAAATAGTAAAATGAAATAAGTTGATGCTTAGAATTGAAGGCCGAAACTTGAAAATTTTCATTGAAATAAAACAAATCTCCAACTTCTACATCGATGTTCAATTCTTCTTGAAATTCACGTTTCAAGGTTTGCTTAAACCCTTCACCAAACTCCACCCCTCCACCTGGAAATTTTGTAAATGCATGATTGTGTCGAAATTCATCGGAAACTAAAATCTGTCCCAAATCATTGATTAATAAACCGTAAACGCGAAGATTGAATTTATCCATTAAATGCTTTCCAAAATTGATTTAATATCTGGTCGGAAGTACAATTCAGATTTCATTATTTTTCCATCTTCACGATAGATTGCATTTCCATCAGCGTCTAATTTACTCATGTTGGAACGTTGAATTTCTTGAAAAACTTCAGCAATTTTATGTTGTAAACCATGCTTTAAAATCGTTCCACAAAGTATGTACAATTGATCACCTAAAGCATCAGCGACTTCTACAATATCTCCATTCATCGCTGCTTCTAAATATTCCTCATTTTCCTCCGCCATCAATCGATGACGCAGCAATATTTCAGATTTTGAAAGTTCGGTTGTTTGCTCGTAATTATTTTCTATACCGAAAGCAGTATGAAATTGTTCAACTGCTTCAATCGTTTCTTTAAGAGTCATGACTAATTTTTTGATTTCAAAAATAGCACATCTTAGCTTTCGATAGAAATTTATTGCTAAGGAGTTATTACTATTTTTCGACAAAAAGTGAAATTTCTAAAATGCAGAAATCACTACTCTAAAGCCCGTTGATGGATTTGGTCCAATGTATTTCTGTTCCGATTCAACACGAACATCGTAGCCAGTATTTCTCCAAGAACCTCCCATTGCGACTCCGTTTTCAACAATCATTTCCGCTACATTTCCATTTAAATTATATATATTGAATTGGTTTGTCCAATAAGAAACAGAAGGTGCTAAAATATCTGAAAAACCATTATCCCAAAAATCGCGAGGAGCAACAATAATTTCCAACTTACCTGTTTCTTCATTTCTATGTATATCTTCTGAACCGAACTGGGTGAAATTACATTGAATTTTTCCTCCTGAATTTCTAAGTGAATTTGAATCCCATGCATAGTTTGCTTCAGAATCTCCTCTTGCCGCACGAATATATTCTGCTTTTTCCATGAGTCGAAACTTGAATTTGCCTGTAGTGGCTGACTTTTGATCATATCTTTCACCTAACCACTTGCAATACATTTGAGCTGCTTCATGAGAAATATTTACGACTGGATAGTCTCTGTATGCTGGGTGATTGTGATAATATTGAACATAAGCTTGATTCGAAAAATTAAGTGAGTTCCAACCCAAGGTATCAATGGTGGCAATTTTTAATGACTCGAGATCACCTTTGCTTTTTAAATCATACAGAAATTCCAAGTAATCGAAATTTGTCACTTCTTTGTTGTAAACATAAAATGCCTGTATACTAACTGAATCGCCATTAACAATAGCTATACCACTAGGTACATATACAAATGCTTTTGTTAAATGCTTTTTGAGATTAAACGATTTCTTGTCACTCAAGGTGTAGGATTCTATTGTCAAAATAACCAATAGAAAAATTGGAAATAAACGTGTTTTCATAGTTTGAATTTGGTGGTGATAACGTTGATAACTAGTTTTGTTACAAGGATGAAGGTAATATTAATGCATTCAAATCAACCCAAAAATTAGGATAACTTTTAGAAACAACCTCTGCATTTTCAATAATCACGTGTGAATTTGCAAATATTCCAGCAATTCCTAAACACATTGCGATGCGGTGATCATGGTGAGATTCTACTCTTCCTCCTATAATGATGGATTGTCCATGAATCACCATTTTATCCTCTTGAAATTCGATTTTAATTCCCAGTTTTTGAAATTCTTGTTGCAATGCTTCAGCTCTATTACTTTCTTTTGTTGAAAGTCTGTGAACGCCTTCAATTGTTGAAATACCTGGCGTTAATGCTGCTAGAGTTGTTAATGCAGGGAATAAATCTGGACAATGGGTAGCATTAAAATGAAACGGTTTTCGATTTTCACCTTCAACTTTAAAACCATTTTCAAAATTGATTAGTGTACAATTCGCAGTTGCTAAGGCTTCAAGGATTTTTTTGTCAGCCTGCAAACTAGCCATAGATAATCCTTTTATTAAAATATCAGAACCTAATGCAGCCGCAACTATCCAATAACTCGCAGAGCTCCAATCTGATTCAATGGTATATTCCGTAGGTAAATAGTGCTGATTTCCTGCAATAATAAACTCTTCAAAATTTTGATGTTCTATTGTAATTCCAAATTCTTTTAAAGTTTTAATCGTCATTTCCAAGTATGGAATGCTTTTCAAATTTTCTACTTTCAAATAAGTTGTTCCTGATAAAATTGGAAAAGCCATAAGCAATCCTGAAATGTATTGAGAACTTTGGGAGCCATCAACGGTTAGGGTAGCCTCTGTCATCGGGCCTTTGATTCTAAATGGCAAGTATCCGTTGTTTGAATGAAAATCAACTTTCAATTTCGGGAATGTTTCATCAAAAAAGTTCATAGGTCTTTTCAATAATGTCCCACTTCCTTCAAGCACAAATTCTCCTTCATTTGCTGCACATATACTTGTTAACAAACGCAACCCCAAACCGCTTTCACCAACTTGAATCGTTTTACTAATTGGAAACTTATTGATTCCGCAAATTTCAATTGAATTTGATTCGATTCGTTGCACTTTTGCTCCTATTTCATTAATAGTATTCAGCATGTTCAATTCATCTTCGCTTTCCCCACAATTTTTAAGCATTGATTTTCCATCGGCCAAACAAGCACATAAAATTGCGCGCTGTGAATCACTTTTAGACGGTGGAATAAGAATTTCGCCTTTCAGAATTGCTGGATGAATTTCTTGAATCATTATTTTGAACTATCGTTTTCAGATTTTGGGTTCATCACTTTTATTTGATGGCGTATTGATTCCTGGTGCATTGCATCCATAAATTGTCGCACAAATTTTTCTGACAAATCATAATCAGCACTTAGGTCCAACCGTTTATTGATAATTCTAGCCCAATGTTCTTGCTGCAAAATCATGATGTTATTCTCACGTTTGAATTGTCCTACCTCTTCACTTAATGCCATTCTTGCAGTCAACAAATCAAATAAACGGTCGTCCAAAATGTCTATTCTATCTCGTATTTCTATTAAATAGGAAGCAAATTCGTTGGATACTTGACTAGAACGCAAGACCAAATTATTGATGATTATTTTAAGATTTTCAACCGTTACTTGCTGCGCTGAATCTGACCATGCTTTGTCAGGATTATTGTGTGTTTCAATCATCAATCCTTCAAAATTCAAATCCATTGCTTTTTGAGAAACTTCAGCAATCAATGATCGATTTCCAGTTATATGACTTGGGTCGCAAATAATTGACAAATCTGGTCTTCTTTCTTTCAACGCAATTGGAATCTCCCAGTTCGGTACATTTCTATATTTTGGGTGTTTGTAAACGGAGAAACCTCTATGAATCGCAGCTAAATCATTCAATCCAGCTTTTTCCAATCGTTCAAAAGCACCAATCCATAATTCCAAATCTGGATTCACAGGATTTTTTATTAATACAGGAATTTGAGTACCCATTAATGCGTCAGCAATTTCTTGCACCGCAAATGGGTTAACTGTGGTCCTTGCGCCGATCCATAAAACATCAACACCAGCTTTTAAGGCCAATTCAACATGTGCTTTATTGGCTACTTCTGTTGCAACTGGCAAACCGACAGATCTACCAGCATCTGCTAACCATTTCAATCCAACTTCACCAACTCCTTCAAAAGAATCGGGGCGTGTTCGTGGTTTCCAAATTCCAGCCCGCAATACACTTGCCAACTTATTGTCCGCAATTTGTTTTGAGATTGTAAATACTTGTTCTTCCGTTTCGGCACTGCATGGTCCAGATATAATAAATGGTCTAGGCGATTCTGATATTAATTTTCGAATTTGCACTACTTTTTATTTAGAGTATAAAAATACAATGTTCTGAACATCTTTTCCCCAAATTGATTGAAGAATCTCTATCTTTACATTTCCTATTCTTGAATGTTTATACTATGAAAAAATTTATTACCCGTCTACTTATCTTTGCTGCACTTATTTATACAATTGGATGCGGATATATGTATTTCGCTCAAGAGAGTTTTATTTTCCATCCAGAAAAAATTTCTAATAATACAAAAATAGAATTTTCGATTCCTGTTGAATTAATAAATATTCCTGTTGAAGGGGCTAATTTAAGTGGTGCGCTTTTCAAAGTGGAAAAATCGAAAGGTTTAGTATTCTTTTTACATGGAAATGCTGGAAATTTATTTGACCAAGAAAATGCAGCCAAATTTTACACTGGTTTAGGGTACGATTTTTTTACTGTTGATTACAGAAGTTTCGGAAAGAGTACAGGTGAAATGAAGGACGAAAAACAATTTTTCAATGATGTTCAAACAACCTATGATCTCATTAAAAAAAGTTATAATGAAGACTCAATCACAATTATTGGTTATTCAGTCGGAACGGCACCTGCAGCAATGTTAGCTTCAACAAATAATGCTGAAAAATTGATCTTAATAGCACCCTATTATTCTTTAGTGGATATGACTATTCGAAAGTATAAAATTATCCCAACGTTTTTATTAAAGTATAAATTTGAAACGTATAAATATGTTGAGGAAGTTAAAAGTCCAATTTTAATTATTCATGGAGATAAAGACGCAGTAATTCCTTTTGAAGCATCACAGCAACTGTCAAAACTTTTGAAACAAGGAGATGAATTTTATCCGATCAAAAATCAAGGACATGACGATTTTGAAATGAACCAATTATTTGAATCGAAAATCTCAGAATATATAAACAACTAAGCTTTTTTCAAGCCGATAAAGTCTTTCAAATAAAAAGGTTCAAAATAAGCAACATCTTCAAATTGGTTATTATTGAATTTTTCAAAAGCCAACGAAATTTGACCGGTTGCAGATGAATAAATTGATTTGTCAATTTTACAATTTCTATCCTTCCAAATATCCTCTAGTTTGTTTGATCCATCTCCAAAATAAACGAAAGGTTCAAATCCTTTATAACTGTCCGCCTCAATTATATCTGCTGAAATAGGTTTTAACGACATAAGATTTGAATCATAAAATCCATTAAACTCTTCCATTCTGCGTGCGTCGATTAGCGCACACAAATTGATACCTAGGTGCTTTTCTTTCGCTTGAGTTGCTAAAGAGATTAAAGAATCAACTGCAATTAACGGGATTTCTAATGCATAGCACAATCCTTTTGCTGTGGAAATACCGATTCGCAATCCTGTATAGGAACCTGGTCCTGAAGACACAGAAACCGCATTCAAATCCTTTAATGAAATTTTGCTTTGATCTAAAACATCCTGAATATATAAAGTCAGATTTTCTGCATGAGAATATTCATTGCTTAAATCTTCTTTAAGTGAAATTTGTTTTCCATTACAAGAAAGTGCAACAGAACAAACTTTTGTGGATGTTTCAAGATGAAGAATGTAAATCATTTTATTTTACAATTTCCAATTTAAACCCGATACCGTGAACATTAGAGATTTGAATAGAATTATCTTCTTTGAAGTATTTTCTCAATTTCGTAATAAAGACATCTAAACTTCTTCCGACAAAATAGTCGTCTTGACCCCAAACAGCATTCAAAACAACATCTCTTGGAACAACTTGATTTTTTAATTTACAAAGAATTTTTAAAATATGTGCCTCTTTCTTGGTTAACGTCTTCTCAAAATTTGGGTGAATCAATTTGAAATTGATTGTATCAAATGAATAGTGTCCAAGTTGAATAATTGTTTCTTCAGGAGTATCAACTATAATATTCACTCTTTTTAAAAGAGCGGAAAGTCGAACCTGCAATTCTTCAATACTAAATGGTTTGGTTAGATAATCATCCCCTCCAGATTTAAAACCTTCGACTTTATCTTCGGTCATTGATTTGGCCGTTAAAAACAGAATGGGAATTTCATTGTTTATTTTACGTACATCTTTTGCTAAGCTGAAACCATCTTTTTTGGGCATCATAACATCAAAAATACACAGATGAAAACTCTCTTCATTAAAACGCTTAAACCCTTCTGCACCATCAGTGCAAAGTGTAACACTATAACCATCAGATTTCAACTGATCTGAAATAATAAAGCCTAGACTTGTATCATCTTCAACTAAAAGAATTTTAATTTTCATGGAATTAGAATATACTGTAAATATAAAAATTTATCAGCACGGAAAAGTTGTCTAAAAGAAACAAGAGCTTTGAACTGGCGTTCAAAGCTCTTGCTATACTAATCAACCTAACCTACTACTACTGTAGCAAATTTAAGTATTTTTTATGTCTTTTCAGCAGAAAAGACAAAGAATTTTTTAAACTCAAAAAATAGAAAAATTATAATTCGGGTAAAATTGAGCGTTTTTATTATTTGTTCAATTTCAAAATAAATTCTTTAAAGGATTGATTTTGTTACAGTTCAAGTAAAACAAAATAAATCCAACAAAAAAATGAATTGGCTATTGGAACCTTTAAGATTCCAATATTCTACTTATATTTATAAGCACATTATTTATAAGTAAACTTATTTTCACATTACGATGGTTACAATATTAGTAATAGATGATGAAGAAGACATCAGAGAATTGTTGAGTTACAATCTCAAGAAGGAAGGTTATGATGTATATTCAGCTGAAAATGGTGAAAAAGGATTAGCTTTAATGCTTGCCAACAAACCCGATTTAATCATTTTAGACGTTATGATGCCTGGAATGGATGGCATTGAAGTATGTGAAGCAATTAGAAGAACTGAAGGGTTTCAAAAAACGTTAATTTGCTTTCTAACGGCAAGAAATGAAGATTATAGTCAAATAGCCGGTTTAGATGCTGGTGCAGATGATTATGTTGCCAAACCCGTTAAACCAAAAGTATTGATAAGTCGCATTAACGCTCTTTTGCGCAGAAAAGGGATGATTACATTATCAAATGATGATGTCAAAGATCTTGTTATAAATCGTGAGAAATATATAGTTGAGAAAAATGGCACAGTTATTCATTTTCCTCGAAAAGAGTTCGAACTTTTGGCTTTATTAGCTTCAAAACCAGATTACGTTTTTGAACGTGAAATTATCTTAGACAAAGTATGGGGTTCAGACATTGTTGTTGGTGACAGAACAATTGATGTTCATGTTCGAAAATTAAGAGAAAAAATTGGTGACCATTATATAAAAACGGTTAAAGGAATTGGATACAAATTTGTTGAAATTTCAAAGCAAAACCCATAATGTTAATTAAAACTATCTTTATCGTTAACTAAATGTTAACTTGAATTAATAAACTAGTAACGTTTCTGTAATTCGAAAATAACTGATTCAGCGTTCCTTTGCACTGTAAAAAAACAAAGACGTATGAACTCAAAATTAGCTGGTTTTCTATTATCATTTTTAATTTCAACTTTTACATTCTCGCAAACAGGAATAATCACTGGAAAAGTAACAGATGCTGTTTCCGGAGAGTCTATTCCAGGTATCAAAATTTCAATTGAAGGATCTGAAATAAAAGCACTAAGTGATTTAGATGGTCAATTTGTATTTGATGAAATTAAAACAGGTACTTATTCAATATCTTTTTCATACAATAACTATAACACGAAAATTGTAACAGATGTTGTAGTTAAAAATGCAGAAATGACAGAACTTGTTGTAGCAATGGAAGCCGTAATTAAGGAAATTGGTGTTGTAACTATTCGCGTAACGGTTGATAAAGAATCAAATACAAATTTACTTATTTTACAACGAAACAATGCTAGTGTTATAGATGGTATTTCTGGGGATATGATCAAGAAGTCAGTTGACAGTAAAGCAAGTGATGTGTTGAAAAGAATATCTGGCGCGAGTGTTCAAGATAATAAGTTTGTGGTTATTCGTGGTTTGAGTGATCGATACAATTTCGCCTTAATTAATGGCGCCTCACTTCCAAGTTCAGAAAGTGATCGTAAAGCATTTTCATTTGACATTTTCCCATCAAACATGTTGGATAATTTGATTATCATGAAAACAGCCACTCCAGAATTACCTGGAGAATTTGCCGGGGGTGTGATTGATCTAAGTACAACTGAACCAAAAGATAAAAATTTTCAATCCATTCAATTAAGTGGTGCATACAATACATTAACTACTTTCAAAGATTTCGCTCGTTCGGAAGGTGGGAGTTTGGATTTCTTAGGATTTGGTGGAGGTGCAAGGCAAATACCTGATGGCATTCCTGAAACCGCTGCTTTTTCAGCAATTAACAAAGATGAAAAAGCAACTCTAGCTCAGAAAATGAATTTTGGCTGGGGTAAAACATATGGAAAAGCATTACCAAGCGGAAGTCTTCAATATTCACTTGGAAGAAGTTACAAGCTTAAAAAAGATGATCAATTTGGATTCGTATTCGCTTATAGTTATCAAAACAATTTCAATACAAGCTCGTTGATCAGAAGAGAATTTGAAGAACAAGCTGCTGGTGTTGTCACTAAAATGGAACTAAATGACTCTGTTTTTACACAAACAATATTGAATACTGGATTATTGAACTTCAGTTATAAATTCAATTCTAAAAACAAAATTCTATTCAAGAATTTATACTCTGTGAATTCTGAAGACAAAGTTAATATCAGAAGAGGAGTTCGTGAATTGGATAACGACCCACGACAATGGGAAAAATCAACTAATTATTGGTATACTCAAAACAATTTGATGACTTCTCAACTTTTAGGTTATCACGAATTGAAAACAGGTAAGTTCAATTGGAACATGGGATTCAGTAATGTCAAAAGAGATGTCCCAAATTTAAGAAGATCGGTTTACAGAAAGTATTCCTTATTAGAAACGGATACTGTCGAACAATATGTTGCGATTATCCAATCAAACGGAACAATTCCTACGGCTTCTGGTAACATGTTTTGGTCGAGTTTGAATGAATCAATTGGTAGTTTGAAATATGATTATTCAATTCCTTTTGGTAAAAACGACACAAATAAAGTGGAGTTGAAAATTGGTGGGATGCACCAATACAGAGCACGTGATTTTGATTCAAGAAACTTTGGTTTTTCTCAATACAAGCCTCAAGGAAGTAGTTTCAATAGCCAATTATTATTGTTGCCAGAAGACGAAATCTTCGCACCAGAAAACTTAGGGTTGCTTGATAACGGTCAAGGTGGATTTAAATTAGACGAAGCATCCAGTGTTGATGACAGTTATCAAGCATCTTCTTTCTTAAATGCTGGATTTGTTATGGCAGACGCGACAATTGCAAAGAAACTAAGACTAATTGGAGGTTTGAGAGTTGAGTCATACAATCAGAAATTCAGTTATATCGAATTTGGATCTAACGTTGGTAGGAATATCGATTCAACCGTAAACGATTTATTGCCTTCTATTAACTTAGTTTATTCATTAACGAAAAAAATGAACCTAAGAGCAAGTTATTACAAAACAGTTTCACGTCCTGAGTTCCGTGAATTAGCTCCATTTGCTTTCTACAATTTCGTAATGGACAATATCTTATCTGGTAATCCAAACTTGAAACGAGCAACAATCAATAACTTTGATTTACGTTACGAATATTATCCTGGAAAAGGACAAATATTCAGTGTTTCTGGTTTCTACAAGCAATTTACTAATCCTATTGAACTTGTAAACAGAACAGGTACATCTGGTGCACCAGAATTGTATTACACGAATGTCCCAACTGTAACAAATATTGGTGGAGAATTAGAATACAGACTTAACCTTGGTTTCGTTAACAAAGAAGATACAAGCGTTTTTTGGGACAATATGACCTTGTACACAAATATGTCGTTAATTCGTTCAAAAGTAGATTTATCTGAAATTACCGGTTCTGGCGAATCTCGTCCGCTTCAAGGTCAATCTCCTTACATTATCAATGCAGGTGCTATTTATAATCATCCAACTCAAGACTGGTCAGTAAGTGCAAGTTATAATTTGGTTGGACAACGAATTTACATCGTAGGAAATGTTCAAGAACCGAGTGTTTGGGAAAATGGTAGAAACGTAATTGATTTACAATTTGCAAAAACATTTAATGAGCGCTTTGAATTTAAATTGAATATCAAAGATTTACTTGCTCAAGATTTAGTTTTCTTCCAAGACTTAAACGGTAACCAGAAATTTGATAACGAAAAATTAAAAGACCCAATCGTAACAGCTGATCCAAATACCGATAACAAATATGCTTCTTCACCAGACAATGTTTGGCAAGAAATCACTTTTGGACAAACCTTAACTGTTTCATTGAAGTACAATTTTGGAATCGATAAAAAGAAAACTACTCCACTCTCGATAATCGAGGAGTTAAAGTAACAAATATCTCATGTGACACTAAAAGGAGCCTATGAGCTCCTTTTTTTTGTGACCAAAATCCAATGTTAACAAAATATATCTTTCTATTAATGTAAAGATAAACTAAGCATAAAAGTCTAATAACTGCGCATGAAAATACCCACTCTACATTTGTACAAACAAAAAAAGAAATTAAGATTATGAAAAAGATTTACGTTTTACTTGCTGCTTTAGGAATGGTTACTGCGGCAAACGCACAATTCTGGGATGTAGTTAGCTACAAAGGTGCATTTCCCGTAACTGATGGCACATCTGCAACAGATTGGACAAGTGGTTGGTCAAATTTTGATCCAGAAAACACGGTATATCCTGCGACAACTACAACAGTTTCAACTGATATTACAACAAATACTACATGGAGTGGTGTTGTTTTATTACAGAACAAAGTTTATGTAAAAAACAACGCAACATTAACAATTCAGCCAGGTACAATTATCCGTGGTGACTATGCAACTCAAGGAACATTAATTATTACGCGTGGTGCGAAAATCATGGCTGAAGGTACTTCTGCAAGTCCAATTGTATTTACTTCTAGTAATGCACCTGGAAACAGAGCTGAAGGTGATTGGGGTGGTATAGTAATCCTTGGTTTGGGAGTTAACAATCAACCTGGAGGAGTTGCAAACATTGAAGGTTTAGCGCCAACAACTGATACTGAACATGGTGGAAGTAATGATAATGACAACTCAGGAACTTTGAAGTATGTTCGTATCGAATTCCCTGGAATTGCATTAGAGCCAAATAAAGAAATCAACGGATTAACAATGGGTTCAGTTGGTAAAGCAACAATTATTGATTATGTACAAGTTTCTTTCTCTGGAGATGATTCATACGAATGGTTCGGTGGAAAAGTAAACTGTAAGCACCTTATTTCTTACCGTGGATTAGATGATGATTTTGATACTGATTATGGTTTCCAAGGAAAAATTCAATTTGGTTTAGTTATTCGTGATGAAAACCTTTCTGATGCTCCTGGTGATTCAAATGCTTTTGAATCAGATAACGATGCAGCGGGATCTAACGCACAACCTTTAACAATGCCAATCTTTTCTAACATAACGATTGTTGGACCAAAAGGAAATGGAACAACTGTTCTTCCAGTTGGAGAGAAATTCGAAAAAGCATTCCGTCTAAGAAGAAATACAGCAACTTCAGTATTTAACTCATTAGTAACTGGTTGGGAAAAAGGATTATCAATTGAAGGTACATCATCAGAAGACAATGTTACAGGTGATACTTTAGTATTCGCGAACAATGTTCTTGCAAATTTTGCATCGGCTACAACATGTGTTACTGCGACTCCAGTTTTTTACAATACTTTCTTCGGAACTAACAATAACGATTCAACATCTACTATTGCACAAATCAACTGGGTAAATATGTTCCCTGCATTAGGAACGACGCCAGATGCTCGTTTGAATATTGGAAGTGTTGCTGCTTCAGGTGCATCATTCATAGATCCTAAATTTGAAACTGCAAGTATTAATGAACTTACAATTTCTGAATTAGTTCTTTACCCTAACCCTACAAATGCAAATGCAACAATTCGTTTTGAAAGCCAAAATACTGAAAACGTATTAGTAATTGTATCTAACCAAATGGGGCAACAAGTAATTACTATTTCAGCTGATATGATGATTGGAATGAATGTAATTGATTTACCAACTGCAGATTTAGCGAACGGTTTATATACTGTTCAAGTGAAATCTGACAATGGTCAATTGTTACGCAAACTAATCGTTCAAAAATAATTCAATATTAGGGCTATCCGGAATGGATAGCCCTTTTTTTTTATCTTCCAAATGGAAAACTATAAAGGTCACACAATACTCTTAATCGACGATGAACCAGACATTCTCGATTTTCTATCCTATTCATTAAAAAAAGAAGGGTTCAAAATTTTCACAGCATCGAATGGTGAAGAGGGAGTTAGAATGACCCAGCAAGTAAGCCCATCTTTGATTCTTTTAGATGTTATGATGCCTGTAATGGATGGTATTGAGACATGTCAAATTATTCGAAAGGACTTAAACATTGCACAACCAATTATTGCTTTTTTAACTTCTAGAGCAGAAGACTATTCGCAAATTGCAGGATTTGAAGCTGGAGCAGATGATTATATTACTAAACCAATACGGCCAAGATTATTGATTAGTAAAGTAGAATCATTATTGAGAAGATTAGAAAAACCTGAACCAACACAAGCTCAATCAGAATTAAAATCAAATCATATTCAAATAGACCGTGAAAAATTCATGGTTACTACAAAAGGTATTAATTTACTTTTACCTAAAAAGGAATTCGAATTATTGGAATTACTGGCAAGTAGGCCAGGCAAAGTGTATACACGAGATCAAATATTAACTATCGTTTGGGGCAACGAAACAATCGTTGGTGAAAGAACAATTGATGTTCACATTCGAAAATTGCGTGAAAAACTAGGAGATGATTATATTCGCACTATCAAAGGAGTCGGATATACATTTAGTGAATAGCGTGAAAAATTTAAAACCAATTCATTTACTTATTGGAGGAAGTTCAATCATTTTTGTTCTTACCTTGATCATTACATTCATTATCGACATTCAGGTAATGAATTTTCCTTTTTGGGTGCTTGTTGGTTTGCCACTAACTACAGGTTTAATCTCTTTTGGAGTATTTTATTTCTTTATTACATACTTCATTAATGACCGATTAAAATTATTATATCGCTCAATTCGTAAAGGAAAAATTACCAAAGAAAACGACATTAAATTTAAAATTACTGATGACGTTATTGCCAATGCTGAAATTGAAACTAAAAAATGGACGGAGGAACGTAACATTGAAATTT
>JBEAUV010000047.1:0-14657 GCA_041161265.1 Bacteroidota bacterium
ATATCCGTGAAACAGAATCTCAAGAAAGTTATGTGAAACAACAATTAATCGATAGTTTATTTCATCTTTCAGATTCAGAAGTTCAAAAGTGTATCATTGCCTACGAACCTGTTTGGGCTATTGGAACGGGAAAAACAGCTACAATTGCTCAGGCTGAAGAAATGCATTGTGCCATTCGATCTTGGATAAGTGAATATTATAATCAAGAAATAGCGGATTCTATCTCCATTTTATATGGAGGAAGTTGTAACGGTTCAAATGCCAAGGAGTTATTTGCTTGTCCAAATGTTGATGGTGGATTAATAGGAGGAGCATCTTTACAAGCAGAATCATTCATCTCAATCGCAAGATCATTTTAATGGATTATTTAGAATTAACTGTAAATATAGAACCCAAGGATCCATGGTCGGAAATCCTAATATCTGAATTGGCTGAAAATGGTTATGAAAGTTTTGTAGAAACAGAAACTGGTATTCAAGCTTTTGGACAAGTGACAATGATTGATGTTGACGATCCTATTTTTAATACTTTTTTAAAGATTCCATCAAAAGATTTTGAGGCGCAGTGGGAGGTTAAAATTATTCCTCAACAAAATTGGAATGCCATATGGGAAGCCGATTTTCAAGTTGTAGAAGTTGAAGATTATTTAACGATTCACGCGCCATTTCATGAGAAGGAGAAGTTAAAAGGTATGTTAATTGAAATTCAACCTAAAATGTCCTTCGGAACCGGACATCACCAAACAACTTGGATGATGTCGAAAGCATTATTTGAATTAGATTCCATTCCATCTGATGTACTTGATATGGGTACAGGAACAGGTGTTTTGGCATTTGTAGCTGAAAAATTAGGCGCAGAAAAAATAGTAGCGGTTGATATTGAAGATTGGTCTGTTGAAAATACAATTGAAAACGCCGAAAGAAATAAGTGTACTAAGATTGAAGCAATTTGTGGAAATATTGAAGTTTTAGACGGTAAAAGTTTTGGATTGATTCTTGCCAACATCAACAAAAATGTTTTAAAAGATCATTTACCTTCTTACGCTAAAATGTTAAATCACAATGGTACCCTCTTGTTAAGTGGTTTTTTTGATTCAGATGTAGATGAATTAGTAATAATTGCTGAAAAATTGGGATTGAAGAAATATCGAGTTTTAAATAAAGATAATTGGGCGGCAATAGAATTGAAAAAATAAATTTGTTAGTATGGTATTAAAAAGACTTGTATTGTTATGCGGATTGATGTGCTCATTCGTTTCATTTTCTCAAACATTCTCTAATAACAGAGAGAAATTCACCAAAGAATTTCAAAAATCAATGATCGATTTCGGTAAAGGTGAATTTCATGATTTTGCAAAGAAAACATTACCATTTATTTTATTAGAGACAAGTAATTTCCCAGATGCATATTTCACCAAAATGGTTGAAACGTGTAATTTGATGGAGACAAAAAAAATGAGTCCTTATCCTGAAATTTACCAATATGTTTTTTCTGTTTATTCTTTAGTAAATGCTAAACAATCAAATGCTAGTTTTCAAGCTTGGCAAAGTTCGGTTGAAAAGCTTTTAGACAAAACAAATGTGAAGAAATTCGAAGATTTCATTGATCTTTCAGCTGGATTTTTCTCAGAAAGAAAAATAGCTGAATCATCCAATTTTAAATGGTTTTATGAAGGAGGAGAATATTCATTTGAATTTACAGATAAACCATTTATTAAATGTTCAAATGGTAATTTGATCTGTCGAATTGAAAATAGGGATTCTAAAACTAAAAAAGATCAACCATTTATTGACAGTTTGGTTGTTTTTAAAACAACTGGAACCTATGATCCTGTATTAAAAAAATGGGACGGACTTGGGGGAACTTTAACATGGGAGAAGGTTGGCTTATCGAAAAATGAAACTTTTGCAACGCTCAAGAAATATGATATTTCTTGTAAAACACCAAATCTTTCAGCTGATTCTGTTGCGTTTACATCTAAATATTTCGCCAAACCGATTTTAGGTCAATTAACAGATAGAGCATTTACTATAAACCGTGAAGACGATAAAGTTTTTCCCCAGTTCATTTCTTATGAGAAACGATTAAGAATTAAAAGCATCAAGGAAAATGTTGATTATGATGGTGGATTTACAATGCAAGGTGCAAGTTTTGTTGGAATGGGAACGCCATTAGATCCTGCTAAAATTTTAATTTATAGAAATAACACAGTCTTTATAAAAGTAAGTGCACAATACATTTATATTTCTCCAACCAAAATTTCTAGTAATAATGCTGCGACTGCACTTTATTTCAATACTGGGGATTCAATTACTCATGGTGGGTTACAATTTGGTTATGATTTGGAGAAGAAAACGATCGAATTAGGTAGAACAAATACGGGTAATGGAATGTCTCCTTTCCATGATTCTTATCACATGGTTGATATTTTTGTGCCTAAAATTTCGTGGAAAGTTGATGAACAAGATATTTATTACACCTATGATTTTGGTACTTCTCAAGAACAAAGAGTGGCTAGTTTCGAATCAAAAAGTTATTTTGACGAACGACTTTATGATAAATTACAAGGATTAGAATCAATTCATCCATTAGCTGCAATTTCAAAGTATTGCTATAAATATGATGAATATGTTATCAATGAAGGCAAAGCAGCAACGGCTTTAGGTAAGACTATTGAGCAAGTTAAACCTTTGTTGATTGAACTTTCAAGTATGGGTTTCATTAATTATGATTTGGAAACAAAAATGGTTACTGTTAACCCAAAGCTTGATAATTTTGTTTTGGGGAAAGCTGGGAAAAAAGATTACGATAATATGGTTTTCACATCAGATTTGAGACCGAAAGAATTAAAAGGATTTTCAGAAGAACAAATTAAAGAAGACCCAAATTTACAAGCCTTAAAAGAGTTGTTTAAAAAACAGTCTGAAGATCGAAGATTAATGACTTATTTCGGAAAAATGAATCTTGGAACTTTAGAAATTGATTTGAACGGCGTTGATAAAGTGAAAATCTCTGATATGCAAAATACCACTGTTTTTCCAGAAGGAAGTAGAGTTGTACTAAAAGAAAATAGAAATTTTGAATTCAGTGGTTGGATAAATGCAGGTAAATTGGAGATTAATACACATTCTGCAAATTTTAATTATCGAGATTATAAATTTAATATTTTAAAATCTGGAGAATCTATTTTCCGTGTGCGTCCTTTGCAACAAGCAGATGGCACAAAACCAATTCCAATGGTGAGTAATATAAATGGTATTAAAGGTGAACTTTTTGTTGATAATCCTTCAAATCGCTCTGGTAATGACAAAACCATAAAAGATTTCCCGAAATTAAAATCAACAAAACCATCCTTCGTATATTATAATGCTAAATCTGTTTTCCGAGGTGTATATGATAGTACCAGGTTTTATTATACTGTTGCTCCATTTGATATGGATAGTTTGGATGATTTTCAAGAAAAAACTTTGCGTTTTAAGGGCGAATTGACATCTGCTGGTATTTTTCCTAAAATCACAGAAGATATAAAAATAATGGCTGATTATTCATTTGGTTTTGCAACTCAAGCTCCTCCAGGTGGATATGATTTTTATGGTGTAGGAGCAAAATATGAGAATAAAATTGTACTATCCTTTAATGGTCTCCAAGGAGCAGGAGTAATTAATTTTGTTGAATCAACATCCACTTCAAAAGCACTAAATTTCTTACCTGATTCAACAATTGGACTAGCACATTTTGTTAATAGACCGATAGAAACTGGAGTTGAATTTCCGGATGTTGAATCTGTAGAAGCATTTATAACGTATGTACCAAAGAAAAACTTTTTACGTGCACAATCAACACCAAAAAGTGATTTGTTGTTTTTTAAAGCTGAAGCAAAATTAAGAGGCCAAGCAATTGTTACTCCAAAAGGAATGAGAGGTAATGGATTGATGACGTTTAAAACTGCAACAACCGTTTCAGATGATTATAACTTTAAACGGTGGGATATTGACGCAGATACTTCTGGCTTTTCATTGAAAAACACTTTTGCTGAAGAAGGAGAGGACCCACTGGCGTTCCAAGCAGAAAATGTTGAAGCCCATATTTCATTTAAAGAAAGAATGGGAGAATTTAAATCAAATAAAGGATCTTCCCAAGTTAATTTCCCTGTAAACCAATATATCTGCCGAATGGATAAATTTTCTTGGTTCATGGACTATGCGGAGTTGCAGTTGGAAAAATCTGGAGAGAAAGATATTACAATTGATACAGATATGGATTTAGTTGGACCGAATTTCTTTTCTGTTCATCCAGACCAAGATTCTTTACAATTTAGAGCGCCAAAAGCGAAGTACGACTTAAAACTAAGAACGATATTTTGTGAAAAAGTTGAATATATAGAAATTGCAGATGCGCGTATCTATCCAGATAGTATGAAGGTGATAATCCATAAAAAAGCTAAAATGGAGCCATTCACGAATGCAAAAATCGTAGCGAATTACATTACGAAATACCATACGTTTACAAATGCAAATGTTGAAGTAACAGCGAAAAGAGCGTATTTAGGTAGTGGGGAGTACCCTTATTATGATAAGGATAGTGTGCTGACTTATTTTCAAATGAAAAAAATCACCTTAGATACTGCCTATCAAACGTATGCGAGTGGTACGATTGACGAAAAGGCAGGTTTTAAATTGAGTTCTGAATTCGATTATTATGGAAAAGTGGCAATATTGGCTTCAAATCCATTAATCAATTTCGAAGGTGCTACAAGAATTCATCATACATGTGAGAAATTTGATAAAACGTGGATGAGTTTTAGTGCTCCAATTGATCCGAAAAACATTCAAATTCCTGTTTCTGCAAAAATGAAGAATTTAAATGGTGAAACTATTTCTGCTGGTATTGTTTGGCGTAATTCAAAAGATACCGATAGTATAAAATTATATCCAACTTTCTTGTCACAGTTAACTGATAGTAATGATCCTGTTGTTATGACAGCAAGTGGTTATTTGCAATACAATATAGCTGCAAAAGAATTTCAAATTGCCTCGAAAGAAAAATTGTTGAGTAGAGCTGAAAAAGGAAATTTCTTGGCTTTGCATACTGAAAGTTGTTCCTTAAACGGTCTTGGTGTTGTGAATCTAGGAATGGATTATGGTGATGTTGTTGTTGATGCCGTTGGTGTAGTGAATTACAACCAAGAATCAGGAGAAACTTCAATGAATCTTACAGCGAGGTTTAACATGGCGCTTGATAAAGGCGTAATGCAAGATGTTGCGACACGAATTAATGCTGTTGAGGGGTTAAAAGCTATGGATTTTAATTCAACTACTTTGGAGGAAGCATTGGTTGAATGGACTGATCTAAAAACTGCCGATAGAATTAAGTCTGATTATACCATTAAAGGAGAAATTAAAAAATTGCCAGAGCAAATAGAAACGGCAATGACCATTACAGGTTTAAGACTTTCATCTTATGATAAGTTATCGTCACAAGAAAAAGGTTTGATTACAAGTGTTGAATCAGCAGTGCTTGTAAATATGTTTGAAAAGCCAATTATGAAATATGTACCAATGAGAGCCTTCTTCCAACAGATTTATTCTGAAAATGGTGGTGACCGATTCGGGCTACAAATTGATATTCCAGGTGGAAGAGATTATTACTTTGATTATTCAATGACCAAAAAAGAGGGGGATATGAGAATTGTTTCTGGCGATGCAGATTTTAATACTGCTGTCAATGCAATCAAAGAAGAAAAACGTAAAACAAAGAATTTTAAGTTTGAATCAACTTCAGCACAAGTTTATTTGAGTAAATTCTTAAGATTATTTGAATGATAATGGATTTTATACTTTTTTCAATTACAGCATATCTTTTAGGATCAATTCCTTCAGCGGTATGGGTAGGTAAAGCATGGTACGACATTGATGTACGCGAACACGGGAGTAAAAATGCTGGTGCAACAAATACTTTTCGTGTATTGGGGAAAAAACCTGGAATTGTGGTCTTATCAATTGATATCATAAAAGGTGCATTGGCAACATTTTTACCTGTTATTCTTTTACATTCGACTTTGAGAATTGAAAATGATCACGTTATTCAAATTCAGATTTTAGCCGCAATATTCGCTGTTGTAGGACATGTTTTTCCAATATTCGCTCAGTTTAAAGGAGGTAAAGGTGTTGCAACATCTTTAGGTGTTATAATTGGATTACAACCACTCGCAGCCGCAATATGTGTTTTGCTTTTTTTAATAATTTTCATTCTATTTCAATTTGTGTCATTAGGAGCTATTGTTGCCGCTTTATCATTTCCTTTAATAATTAGGTTTGTTATTCAAGAGGATTCTAATTGGCTTTTTTACTTTAGTATTTTATTGAGTTGTCTTGTCATTTTTGCACATAGAAAAAACATTGGAAGGTTAATGAAGGGAGAAGAAACAAAGATGAACCTTTTCAAGAAGTAAACGTACTATTCCATTGGTATTAAATAGTGTACAGTTTTTAAATTAAGTGAACATTCAAAAACATAGAGTATTACTCTTACTTTTTATCTTATTTCCGTTTTTTTATAACGCGCAAACTGAGGTAGAAATGAAGGCGCAAGCAGACAAATTGTTCGATTCTGAACAATATCTGAGTGCAACTCCTTTGTATTTGCGTTTATTATCTCTTCAATCGCGCGACGCGACATATAATTATAAATATGGTACGTGTCTTTTGTTTAACTCCAACAGCAAGCAAGACGCAATTAAATATCTTTCATTTGCTGTAAATGATCCTACAATTTCGCCAGATGCATATTACTTTTTAGGAAGAGCTTTGCATTTAAACTATCAATTCAATGAAGCAATAAAACAGTATACCCAATACTTGGAAAAAAATCCAAGTGGAGATAAGGTAAAAGACGCAGAACGTGAAATTCAAATGTGCCAAAATGGGAAGCGTTTGATGACAACCATAACAGATATTATCGTCTCTGATAAAAGAGAGATTACTACAGATAAATTTTTCCGTGTTTATGATTTGCAAGATATTGGTGGGGATTTACTTGTTACTGCTGACTTTCAAACAAAGTTAGATAAGAAAAATAGTCATATTCCATTAGTTCATTTTCCTCAAAATGCATCATTAATTTATTATTCGAGTTATGGCGACAATGGCAATACTGGAAAAGATATTTATGTAAGGAGAAAATTGCCTGATGGTTCTTGGGGTATGCCTCAGGCAATTCAAGGCAATGTAAACACAGTTTTTGATGAAGATTTCCCATATATGCATCCTGATGGGAATTATTTGTACTTCTCGTCTAAAGGCCACAATTCTATGGGTGGTTTTGATGTGTTTAGAAGTAAATTTGATGTCGATAACAATTCTTTTGGTCCACCAGAAAATATGGACTTTGCTGTATCATCTCCTGACGATGACATGTTTTATGTTGTTGATTCATTAAATAAAAACGCCTATTTTGCCTCAGCTCGACAAAGTGAATCTGGTAAACTATATGTTTACAAAGTAAATGTCGACAGAGTTCCGTTGCAATTAGCTGTTGTTAAAGGGAATTTCCTTTCAGAAATTGACCCTACAAATAAAAAAATCAACTTTGAGATTAAAGATTATGCGAATGGCGAAGTAATTGGGAAATTCAACTCTAACGACAAAGCTGTTTATTTAATAACTTTTCCAAAAGGAGGAAAGTACGAGTATGTTATGAGAATTGAAGGAAGTACAAATGAATTCAAATTCATTGTTTCAATTCCATTCATGAAGGAGTTTAAACCCCTCAAGCAAAAAATCATCCATACGATGGAAGAAGGTCGAGAGGTTGTTAAAATTGTCAATTTATTTGATGAAGAAGTTGATGATCCAGCGGCTGTGTTAGCTGAAGTAATAAAAATGCGCTCAAATTTGAATGTCAATGTTGAAGAATTTGACATGAATGAAGTTGAAAAAGATAAAATCAATAAAGAAATTTTAGAAGATTTAGGACTAGGTGATTTATTACTTGTTGAAGTATCAGATGTATTGAATCAACAGTTGAAAAAAGGAACTGAAAACAACAATCTGATTAACAATATCGGTAATAATATAAATAATTTGGTCGTTGAAAATTCAGTTGAGTTTTTAGCAATTGAAGAACAAATAAAAAGCAAAGTTGCCGAAGCAAATAAAACTCAAAATCAAGAAAATAAATATATCCTACTCAAAGAAGCTGAAGCACTTATTAAAAAGCAATCTGAGCTCACCAAATATTCCAAAGATTTATTGCATTTAAATGATTCGATTAAAGAGGTGTTGTCCAAATCAACAAGTGGCGTAGATCAACAAAAATTGATATCAATAAGCAAAAAGTTTGACGAATTATATAAAGCTGGAAGCGAAAAAGAGGCTGTTCAATTAATCGTGGAAAACAAAGTTTTTCTTCAAGAGATATTGAATGATAATTCAACTGATTTAGTGCAGAATTTAGTTAATAAAGTTGTTCAATATGATAATGAAATTAGTTCGTTAAAAGGAAAAGTTGATGGCTATAATAGAGATGTAAAAACGCTTGAAATAGAAATTCAATCACTTCAAAATTCAATTGGTTCAGTTAAGAAGAAAGACGTTGCGGCCATCGAACAAAAAATAGCTGAAAAACAAGAAGAAATTAACCTGATAAACGAAGAACGGGATAATATTCAGAAAATTATCGACAAGAAAAGTCAAGAGAAATATTTGGTGAATAAACAGATTCAAATTTTACAAGATGCTATTTCGAATAAATCAATTGCTGTTGTAAGTAAAGAAAAGGCAAGTAAAGCATTAGCTGAAACTGAAAAAACAAATACGAATACATTGACAGCGTATGTAAACCAGCAAATTATTGCACTTGAAAAAGAAGATCCTACGTTGAAAGAAAGAATTGTCATTTCATCAGGTTTAAAAGCCAACAATATTTATGAAGAATACTTGGCTTCTTCAAAAGGAATTCAAGATGATCCACTTATGTCCAAGGAGGATAAAATGTATAAGCAATTATCTAATGACAGAAACACCTATAAACTGCTTGATAAAAGATTAGCCGAAATTGAAAAATTATTAGTTGATAATAAGTTTGACGATGTATTAAATAAAGAAAAACAAGAGATTTTAAAATATCAAAAGGACTTAGATGTTCTTATCTCAACAAGAGAGAAACAGGTTGAATCTGCATTGTCACAAAATGGAACAGGAGATACTGATGAGTTGATTCAAACAATTCAACCAGGTTATGAAGCAGAAAGAAAAGCAATTGAAGCGAACGTTAATTTAAATGAAACAGAGAAACTTCAAGAATTGAATAAAGAAGATGAAAATTTAGTTGTTGCAATTGATAAAGAGTTAAAAGCTGTTTCAGCTGAATTAACTAAAAACCCAAGTGACAAAACACTTCAAAATAAACAACAAACTTTAACTCAAATAAAGCAAAATACGAAAGCCTTAATTACACAGCGTGATACTGAAATAAATGCAGCAACAATTACCAATGAAACACCAGATGTTAAGGAAGTAATTGCCCAAGTTGATCCGACGATTGAATCTCGTAAAGAACAAATTTCAGCAAACAATTCACTTACTGAAAAAGAGAAATTACAAGCATTAAACAAGGAAGACGAGAAATTCTTAGTTGCAGTTGACAAGGAATTGAAAACGGTTACAACGCAATTGGCGAAGAATCCAGCAGATAAAACGTTGCAAGGAAAACAACAAGTTTTGGCTGAAATTAAGACAACAACGCAAAATACTGTTTCAGAAAGAAATACTGAAATAGCTGCTTCGACAAACACAAACGAAACACCGAATGTTAAGGAAGTAATTGCCCAAGTAGATCCAACAATTGAATCTCGCAAAGAACAAATTTCTGCAAACAATTCACTTTCTGAAAAAGAGAAATTACAGGCATTAAATAAGGAAGACGAAAAATTCATAGTGGCTGTTGACAAAGAATTAAAAACTGTTGCAGCTCAATTGGCGAAAAATCCAGCTGACAAAACATTGCAAGGAAAACAACAAGCATTGACTGAAATTAAAGCTACAACGCAGGAAACTATTTTAGAAAGAAATACTGAAATCATTGCAGCAACAAACGCCAATGAAAATCCTATTAGTAAGGAAGTAATTGCGCAAGTGGATCCGACGTATGAAGATAAAATTGAAGAAGTAAAGTCAAATAATGTTTTAACCAAAGAAGAACAACTAAAAGCAATTAATGAAATTGATAAAACGTTGATTGACAAAATTGATAATGAATTAATTCAAGTTAATGAAAAATTGGATGTCGACCCAAGTAATGAAACGTTAACAGAAAATAAGGCTGCTTTGGTTGAATTGAAAGCAACAAAGGAAAACGATATTAAAGATAGAGAAGAACAAATTTCCAATTCTTCAACAAGTGAGTCTTCTAGCGAAGTAACTAATGCATTAATTGAGAATATTCAACCTGGTTATGCAAAAGAAGTAGCAAGTATTAATGAGAACGCTTCACTAAGTCAGGAAGAGAAAATGTCACAACTTCAGGTAAAAGACCAAAAGTTGATGACGGCAATAGATACTAAATTAGTTGCTTTAGAGAAACAATTGGTGAAACAACCGAATAATGAATCTTTACAAGAAGAAAAAGCGAAGTTATTAGAATTGAAATCCTTGATTGAATCACGAATGGAAGAACGTGCTCAAATTATGGAAAGTAAATCGAATGTTGAATTATCAGCGGAAAGTCTGATTGAACAAAAGAATATTCTTCGTAATAAACTAGATCCTACTTATATCTCTAAAAGAGAAAATATTACGAAAGGAAATGATTCTGATTTAAAAAAGAAAAATGCTGAATTAAAGTTAGAACAACAATTATTAGAAAAAATACAAGCAGAAACAGCAATTGCTCAAAAAGTATTGGATAAAGATCCTTTCAATGCTGAAGCTAAAAATAAAATGATTGTTTTGGCTGAATTGAAAAAGGAAACGCAGATCAATATCAATAGTATCAATGGAGATATAGCAGCGCTTAAAAATGGTCAGCCAGTCAATGCTATAACTGAGCTAGAAAAGCTGAATTCAATCAACGGTTTGTCTGAAGAATATGTAGCTAACGTAGCGGAAATTGAAAAATCAACAGAAATTTCTGAAAAGGAAAAGGCGCAGCAATTGATCGATGAAGAAAAGGCATTGTTGAATGCGATTGAAGAAAAGAAACAAGCTGTCAAAGGACAATTAGAAAAAGATCCTGGTAACCAAACGTTGTTGAAAGAACAAGCCGCTTTAAGCCAAATCGAAAAAGATATTCAAGAAAAAGTAGCTCAAAATGAAGCTGTTTTAAATTCGAATGAACCGGTGGTTTTGGTTTCCAAAGAAGAAAAAAATGCACTTATTCAGCAATTGAATCCTGAATATTTCAGTGATGTGAGCACCATTGAGGAAAGCAATCAAACTGATTTAGAAAAGTTGGAGCAAGTTCAATTGTTGGATCAAAAATTATTAGGAAAAGTATACGATCAGCTTGAGAATGTTGAAAATCAATTAATGGAAGATCCATCTTCTGTTGAATTGAAAAAAGAGCAACAAATTTTAAATGCGCTGAGTGAGGAATTTGAAAAGAAAATTGAAAATCGTCAGATTGAGATTACACAAAAGACGACGAATTCAAGTATTACCAAAGAAGTAAAAGAAGCAGTGATTAATAAAATAGATCCTTCTTACTTCGACAATGTTGCAGTTATTAATAAGTTAGATCTTGATGAATCTGAAAGAATTCAAAAGCTTTTAAATGAGGAAATTTCTCTTTTGTCAAAAGTAAACAATGAATTGTTCTCAATTGAAGAGGCGTTGATGAATAATCCTGAAGATCAAGAGAAAATTGAAGAAAGAAAGAAATTGGAAGCAATTCGAACTGATTTGCAAGCATCAATTGAACGTTTGAACGAACAAAAGAACAATTCAACTTCTGAATCGACAATTACTGCTCAACAAAAAATAGACAAAATAGAGGCAATTGACGCTTCATACATTTCCCAAAAAGAAGCAATTGAAGGGAATAATGACCTTTCAACTAAAGAGAAAGCACAGCAGTTATTGACATTGGAAAATGAATTCCTTGACAAAGTAACTTCTGAGAAAATTAAGATTCAAGAACGATTGAATCAATCACCAACTGACAATGCATTGAAGCAAGAATTAGCTGTTCTTGAAGCAATTCAACTTGAAACGGAAAAGTTGATTGCTGCGAATAAAAATATCCTGAACAATTCAAATGAAGCTGTTGATAATACACTTGACAAAGAACAAATTATTGCCGATGTTTTACCAGATTACACTTCTAGAAAAGAGGAATTGGCTAACTCCAAAATGGTTGAAAGCAAGAAAATTGCTGAGCAAATCAAATTGGAAAATGAGTTGTTGACAAAACTTCAATTGGAAGAAAAGAGTTTGAATAAACTGTTAGACAAGAATCCAACGGACGAAAAAAGTCAACAGAAATTAGCAGCAGTTCAAGAATTGATTGTTAGTCAAAAAGCTGTTGTATCTGAATTAACAGATCGAAATGCGGAATTGAATGCTCAACTTAAGGAAACCGAAATCATTACTAAAGTTGACGAAAACTATTCTGCTGATATCGAAACGTTAAAAGCTTCAACTTCGGAAGCGAAGAATTCTGATTTAGCTGAAAGAGAAGTCATTCATCAAGAAAGAATTGCAACCCAAATAGCAGCCAATGAGAAGATACTTGCGAAAAAGCAGAATCCAGAAATTCTTGCTGCGAATGAAGTATTGAAACAAGAGCTTATTCAGAGCAAAGAAAACGAGCAGAATTATAGAACAGGAAATGTTGACGTCGTTGATAATGAAATCAAACAAACAGCATTTGTAAATAACTTGAGAGAAGATTTATTGCAAGGAAACAATGCTGCAATGACTGATGATTTTAAGACGATTGAGGAATTGAAACAACAAGATGTAATTCTTGCAAATTATGAAAAAGCGCTTTCAACTCAGATTACTGAAAAGTCAAACGAATTAAAAAATGATTCTGAAAATGAAGCATTGAAAGAAGAAGTAAATTGGTTAAAAGAAGAATTAAGTCAAGTTCAAGAAAGACGTCGTCAATGGAAGATTTCTATCGGAGAATTGGAACGTATTGCTGGCCCTGATGTAACGAATGAAGGAAATGAATTCAACGATCCTTTGTTGACTGAATTGAATCAAAAAGAAAATAAATTACAAAGTGATTTAACGAATCCAGAATTGACGCCAAAGGAAAAGCAAGTCATTCAAAAAGAATTAACTCAAGTTCAAAAGGAGCAAACGACGCAAGAAAATAAATTGATTACCAATGAAATTGCAAACAAAGAAAAAACAATCGACGCACAAACAAATGAATTGAAAGCTAGTTCTGCGTTAAATGCTGAAACAAAATTAACTTCTGAAACTGCCATCACTCAACAAGAGTCGTTATCAAAAGAAGTAGAAACATTAGTTAAGGAAGCGCAAGAAACAAAAAGTGAAGAAGAAAAGAATTACTTGTTGAATACGGCCTTACAAAAGGAAAAACAAGCGAATGACATTTTAAAGGAAGCAATTGTTGAGAATAAAATACAACAACTAGAAGAAGAAAACGCGATTACATCGTTGGAATCAAACATTACGCTAGAAGAAAAGAAACGTCGTTTTTCAATTCAAATTGGGGAGTTGACTCGAATAATCAAGGAATTGGATTATGAAATTTCGAAGGCAAAAGGAAAAGAATTAATTGCATTGAAAGAACAAAGAGCTGAGAAAATTCAACAAAGAACACTTGTTCAACAACAATTAGAAACGATTGATTCTCGACTTGCTCAGCAAGAAAAGATCGAAACAACAACTGATCCTAAAGCAATGAAAAATACTGTTTCTTATGTTGAAGAACAAGAAATTGCTGCAACAGAAGAATATAAGAATTATGAAGAGAAGGCAAAACCAGCATTGGAAGTTGAAAAACAAATTGCTAATTTAGAGGCTCAATTGAACTTAGAAAAATCAATTACAAAAGAATTGATTAAGAATAGCATTGATAATCCAACTGAAGAAAATCAAGAGAAGCTTCAATTGAATGTTGAAAAGATCAAACAAATGGAAGGGGAGAAACAAACCCTTCTAAGTGAATTAAAAGTAAAACAACAAATTGCAAAGGAAGCTTTGCCAGCGAATACAGAAGAAGCGATGAAAATGCAAAATCTTGTTGAAAGAGGAATTTTACCAATCAAACGATTGGCTGTCATTGCTGCATTAGTTCCACTTCCTGCAAGTGGTTTAGATATTAAGTCTGAAGGTACAAACACGTATTCTGCAGCAAAACCAATTCCAGTTGATGTTAAGAGTCCTACAGGTTTAGTTTACCGTGTCCAAGTTGGAGCATTTGCGAAGCCAATTCCACAAGATTTATTCAAAGAATTCAATCCAATATCTGGTGAGAAATTGAACAACGGCGTTACACGATACATGGCAGGATATTTCAATAACAGTAAGAAAGTTGTAGAGGTAAGAGATCAAATTAAAGGATTAGGATATGCTGATGCTTTTGCTGTAGCTTATTGTGATGGAAAAAGAATCTCATTGGCTGAAGCACGAATTTTGGAAGCAAATGGTGAATGTGTTGCGAAAGGGGAGAATGAATTAATT
>JBEAUV010000048.1:0-14468 GCA_041161265.1 Bacteroidota bacterium
CTCTTCATCCTTAAATATTAATAAAGAATCATTGAAAAAAGAAATTTCCGGATATCCTGGCGGTACTACAAATGTTCCGAACTCATCAATGTAACCCTGATTACCATTTTGTTGAACCTTTGCAATCCCGCCGATAAAAGCATAAGCTTCTTCAAACTTTTCATGGATTCTTAGGTTACTGTTTTTGTCGTAATAAGCGTAAAGACTATCTTTAGATCCGTAAGCCAAATTCTCTGAAAGTTGACCAAGATCTTTAAATACAGGTTGGAAAACAAGATTTCCGCTACGATCAATCATCCCTTGTTTACCTTCAACCTCAATTAGTGCTCTTCCATTTTCAAAATCAGTTCCAGATGAATATTGAAAAGGAATTACAACACGATTTGCTTTGTCAATATAACCAAATGATCCATTTTTCATTGCCAAGGCCAAACCTTCTTTGAAAAAGCTCAATTGTTCATAATCAGCTTGAATAATAATTTCACCAGAATAATCCATGAAACCATAATAACTTTGATCTTTATAAGGAAGCAAATTGAGTTTCATGTAAATTAAATCTTCTTCCAATTCTTGAAAAAATGGATAATTCGGGTAATCTATCTTAAATTGATTTATTCTTTCATCCGAATATTCTGCCATGTAAAGCTGATAGATATTTCTCCAAGCCAAATTGAGGTTTCGGTTTTTCGGATATGTTTGAATAAAAGAATAATAAGACTCTATTAAATTTGATTCTGTTGAAATTTCATAAACTCGATCTTCAGCTTCCAAAACATATGGATTACTCGGACATTTAGCCATGAACTCTAAATATGAGAGCAAGCTATTTGTAACGGTAAATTCATGATATTGGGCAAGGTAAAAATCAGCTTGCACAAGTGAAAACAAAGCACTGTTTGGATAAAGGTTTAAAAATTCTTGAAACGCAACTGACGAATTTGTTTTTTTAGCTAGATCATAAGCGAGAGAATCTCTTGTATTCGTTGCCTCGAAAATTTCATTTGCCCATGGATGCAAATTAATAAAGTTTGTAAATGAACTAACAGAATTTTCATTTTTGGCAATGGAATAAAAAGCCGAACTAATTTTTGCGCGTAATTCCAAAATTGAATTGTAATCAAAATTGAATTCTTTGTAATGGACTTTTTTCTTTTCACTAATTACACCATATGTACTCTCAGATTTTAAGATAAAATTAAATGCCGAATCTAAAGAATAAAATGGATTATCGTTTCGAGAATAAATAGACGCTAAACCATAAGAAGCTGGTGACACACTCTTTTTTAAAGATTTTTCAAACAGGTCTTTCGCTTTGAAATAATTGTATTCTTTCAAGGCTTCAAATCCTTTGTCAATTTTACCAGCATACACTGAAAAACCAAGGAGATTACTTGCTACTAAAAAGAATATTAAAAGATTTTTTATCACTTAAAAACAAAGATAGTTGTATTCAAAAATCAAACGGTTTTTTGCTCAAATTGTTTCGTTAAAAAACATAAAAAAAGCCTTTCATCAAAAGACGAAAGGCTCAATATTATGAATGATTGTCTCACTTCATGTGACGACCATAACGATTCTTAAATTTATCAATACGTCCTGCAGTATCGATGAATTGAACGATACCAGTAAAGAACGGGTGAGATTTGTGAGAAATATCCAATTTAACCAACGGATATTCGTTACCATCTTCCCATTTAATTGTTTCACTTGTTGTTGCACAAGAAGGACAAACGAATGCGTATTCATTTGACATATCTTTAAAAACTACCAATCTGTAATCTTCTGGATGTATATCTTTTTTCATTTTTGAATGTATTATATGCTATTTAGCCCTTTAACGGGTTGCAAAGTTAAATAAACTTTTTAAAATAAAATGATTTTTTTGGTATTAATTTAATTTAACTTCTTTGCTCATCTCATGAACATGGTGCTTCATGAAATAACATCATTAAAAATAAGAACAAATACACTTCAAATTTTCAATTCTTTTTACTTTTTGTCCAAAGCAACAAAAAGTAAACACCTCGAAGAAGCAGCGAAGCTAAAAAATGCTTTTTCACAAATTATCCAAGGAACTTCCCTCTTCTTCATTACATTTCGCACCGGAACCGTCGATAAAGCTCATGATTACCACGAATTTATTTTTCGTTCTTTCTTCTGTGGCGCTTTACGAACTAGTTCTGGGATAATTTGTAGTTCGATCTTGTATCGCATTTTCGAATTCTCTAAATCACCTAATTTCCCATTAACGAAGTCGATCAAAATAAATCCTTTTTTCTTAATTAAAATAAAGATTGATTCATTTCGTTATTTTTGCATACTTAGAATTCAAATTTACATGAAAAGAACTGGTTTTCTTTTATTCATCCTTTTAATCACTATTGCTGGAATCATTTCTAGTTGTAAAAAATCCAATTTTCTTTCAAAAGGTAATCTTTCATTTTCGGTTGACACGCTTGTGTTCGACACAGTTTTTACAACAATTGGATCAACAACACAACAATTCAAAATTTACAACAAGGAAAAGAAGACAGTCAACATTGAAGAAATTGAATTAATGGGTGGAGTCAATTCGCCATTTAGTATGAATATTGACGGTGACATTGGAACAACCTTATCTGACATTGAAATTGAAGGAGAAGATAGTTTATTTGCATTTATTGAAGTAACACTGAACGTAAACAGCCAAACCCTTCCAATGATTATTGAAGATTCCATTCGTTTCAGAACAAATGGTGTCGATCAATATGTGAAATTGGCGGTTTGGGGACAAGATGCTTATTTCCATTATAAAGATATTATCAAACCAATTTCCGGTGACACAACTTGGGCAAATGACAAACCGCATGTAATTTACGGCTATGCAGCAGTTGATTCAGCTAAAACGCTAAACATACTGCCAAACACTCATATATACATGCATAAAAATGCCATTCTTTACAACTATAAAGGAACGTTGAATATTAACGGAACCCTGAATAATGAAGTTACTTTTCAGGGTGATCGCTTAGAAGCAATGTACGATGATGTTGCAGGTCAATATTATGGTATTTACTTTCAAGAAGCTCGTCCTTCCATTATAAACTATGCTATTATAAAAAACGGAACTTCTGGAGTACATTTGTATTCGAAAGATGCCGTTGCAAGTGGTTATACACTTACGATGACTAACACCATTATTGAAAACAATGCACGTTATGGAGTCTTTATTTATTCTGGTGCTAAAGTAAAAGCTGAAAACTGTCTAATCACAAAAAATGGCAACCATGCGCTACTTGTGCTCGAAGGAGGAGATTTCTTTTTCAACCATTGCAACTTGTTAGGATATGGAACTGGTGAAGCTGCAACTCCAGCCGTTGGAATCAGTAATTTTTACAATGATTACACCAATAACGTTACTAATATAGGTTCTATCAACGAAGGAAAAATATACAATAGCGTCATTTATGGAAATCAAACTTCTGAAATTGTATTTGACACCATTCCAGATGCTGCCATCACATTAAGTTTTGATATTCGTAATTGCTTGATCAAAAGAGCGCCTGCTGCAACAGATAATTACTATCAAAACATTTTTTGGAACAACAACCCATTGTTCAATGATGTAACGACCGATGATTATTTATTCCCAGCGAGTTCTGCACTAAATAACAATGCAAATCCTTCATTTCCACCAACACCCAATTTAGATATTAAAGGTCTAGCAAGAGGTGCAAGCCCGGATATTGGGGCGTTTGAGAATTAATTAGTTACTTTCTAATAAGCTTAGCGACCAATTCATTTAAGATTCGGCATCTCGACTATCGCTCGATGTCCTCATTATTCGGAACTTCTCACAAAAAAAAAAGCCCAATCTTTCGATTGAGCTCTTCAATAGTTTATTGTATTAATTATGCGTTTGTAACATTCATGTTATCCAATACATCCATTACACCTTTAACAGCTACAGCAGATTCTTTTAATAATTCTTTTTCAGCAGCATTTAAGTCAAGTTCAATGATTTTTTCAATTCCATTTTTACCTAAAACAACTGGCACGCCTAAATAGATATCATTGAATCCATATTCACCTTGCAACCAAGCGCAAACTGGGAAAATACGTTTTTGGTCACGTACAATAGCTTCTACCATTTGAGCAGCAGCAGCTCCTGGAGCATACCAAGCAGATGTACCTAATAATTTAACGATTTCTCCACCACCAAACTTCGTGCGTTCGATAATTTCGTCTAATTTCTCTGCAGAAATTAATTCAGTAACTGGAATACCAGAAACAGTTGTATAACGAGGAAGTGGAACCATAGTGTCTCCATGCCCACCCATCAAAATTGCTTGAATATCTTTTGGAGAAACATTTAACTCAGTTGCTAAGAAAGCACGGTAACGCGCAGTATCTAAAACACCAGCCATTCCAAAAACTTTCTTTGAATCAAATTTCGCAGATAAATAGGCACAATATGTCATTACATCTAACGGATTAGAAACAATAATAATGATTGCATTTGGAGAATATTTTGCAATATTTTCAGTAACTGTTTTTACAATTCCAGCATTCGTAGCAATTAAATCATCCCGAGACATTCCTGGCTTACGTGGAAGTCCAGAAGTAATAACAACAACATCAGAATCTGCAGTTTTTGAATAATCGTTCGTTGAACCAGTTGTGCGTGAATCGTACAAATTGATTGGAGCTGTTTGCCAAATATCTAAAGCTTTACCTTCTGCAAAACCTTCTTTGATGTCCAATAAAACGATCTCATTTGCAATTTCTCTTTGAGCTAAAACATCTGCACAAGTTGCTCCGACATTCCCTGCTCCTACTACTGTTACTTTCATTCTTTATATTTTGGATTTATATTCTAATTTTATCGCACGCAAAAATAACACTAATTGATAAATATTTCTGTTATTTTGTAGTAAAATTGGTTCATTATCATTTTTTTTTTTGAATAAGGCAACCGAAGAATAACTAACCCGTCTAACAAACGATAAGATTGTGGAGAACAAAGAAAAACTGAAAGAGATTATAGAAGGATGCTTGCGGAACAATCGAAGGTCGCAAGAGGAATTGTTTAAGCTTTTTTACGGGAAGATGTTATCGGTTTGTATGCGTTACAATTCAGACCGAGACACTGCTCAAGAAGTTCTTCAGGAAGGTTTTATTAAGGTCTTTGAAAAACTAGGTGCATTTGATTATAAAGGTTCATTTGAAGGTTGGATAAGAAGGATTATTGCAAATACGGCAATTGATGCTATTAGAAAATCGAAAAAGGATCCTTATTTGACAGACAATGATAATGACTTTAAACTGGGTGCTTCTGATCCAATGGTGGAAAAAGAAGAATTAGAGTTTAGGGATTTGAAAGCTGAAGTAGCAATGGAAGCAATTCAAAAATTATCTCCTGCCTATAGAACGGTATTCAATTTATTTGTATTAGAAGATTATTCTCATAAAGAAATTGGAGAACTTCTTGGTATAAGTGAAGGAACGTCGAAATCAAACCTAGCCAAAGCAAAAATGAATTTGCAAAAAATATTGAATGAAAAATTCATGAACATTAAATAGAATGAAAAACAATTTAGAAAATAGTATTAAGGAAAGTTTAAAAGGGTACGAATTACCGTACGATCCTTCTGCATGGGAAGCAATGAGCAAAAAACTTGATAAAGTTATGCCTGTTTCCCCTAAATCAAATTTGAAGTGGTACTTAGGTGGTGCAGCAACTGTCGCAGTTATCGTTACAACAATTGCACTTTGGCCTGCTGACAAATCAACGTCAATGGACAATGTTAAAACTGCACAAAATGAATTGAATACTGCTAATAGAAATGTTAACGGTGATAATACTTCATTAAATGCAACTAATAATAAATCAGGCAAAACTAATACTGTATCTCAAGATGCTTCAGTAAATAATATTGAAGTTGCTAACGATGTTAATCCTGTAAAACAAATATTGAATGAGGTGAATATCATTACACCTTTGAATGTTAACAATTCTAATCAAAATATAAATCAAGCTATAAATCCAATTAGTTATACTGGAATTACACCTATCACTTCAAAAAAGATTGAAATTGTTGATATTAGTAATATATGTTTGGGTGAATCTATTTCAATCGTTAATAAGAATGATATTAATTTGACACTATTAGATCCAAACGGTTCAAAAACAATAGTTAAATCAAATAAAACAACTTCGATTACTCCTGAATTGGAAGGGAAATATGCAATTGGATATACTGAAAATGGTGAACTTACAAGTAAATCATTTAATGTAATGCCATCACCTAACGCTGATTTCACAATTGACGATAAAAATATTTATGAAAAGGGCTTACCAACTGTAAACGTTTCAACCAATTCAATCGGGAATTCATATTTATGGGATTTTGGAAAACAAACTGAAAACGGAGCAAAAGAAGCAAGTGTTCATTACTTTAAAAAAGGTAACTATACTATTTCATTAACTGTTGAAGGATCAAATGGGTGTAAATCAAAAGTTTCACAAACTGTAGAAATCGTTGACAACTATAATTTAATGGCTGTATTATGGTTGGATTTATCAAATTCAACGGGAAGCGCCTATAATTCATTTATGCCTTATGCATTAACGCAAAGACAAGTTGATTTCAAAATGAAAATCATCGATCTAAAAGATGGTGGGATTGTTTTCGAAACAACAGATTCATCTGACGAATGGAAAGGAATTGATCGTAGAACAGGTCAACTGGTTGAAAAAGACAAAGCATTTATGTGGACTGTTTCACTAAACAATCCAGAAAAAGGAGAAAAATCAGAATACACTGGAAGTGTAACAACAAAATAAGAAAAAGGCTTCGGCCTTTTTTTTGCTTTTAACTTTCTTAATCCAATTGAACAGTTGGAAATTGAATCAATAATTGCTCACGCTTTTCTTTTAACTTCTTTAATTGAATAACAGAAGCTTCACTTGTTGGTGTGATGCTTTTATGCGCTTCTTCATTTCTGATTTTAAGAACTTCCTTAACGATTTCCATTGTTTCATTCGAGAAATAGCAATTTGAAAATCGTTGCCAAATATAATTTATCGCTAATTCGTTCGGATGAACATGATCTGCTTTAAAAAACCGATAATCCCTTAATTCATCCATTACAATTTCAAAAGACGGAAAATATGAACAGTTCATTTCTTTTTCAAGAATCCTGACTGAATCTAACAAAACAGCCTTGCTCCTATTATTTTCAATTAAACCATCTTTTATGTGTCGAACTGGACTGACAGTAAATATTATTTTTAAGCTCGGATTGTGTTCTAGCAAAAGAGATATAGTTTCTTTCCATTCGCTAACTATATTAGCTTGAAGTGACAATTCTTTTCGGAAATTTGTTCCAGGAAATTTATGACAATTTGCAACTAATAAATTATTTTCAGTTAAATGATATCCCCAGCTTGATCCTAAAGTGACAAATAAATGACTCGCAGTTGATAAACTTCTTTTCCATTTCAACCTCGCTTTCTGTGCTTTTCCAATGACTTCATTGACAGAAAATCCAAAAACTGAACTACTTGCATCCCAAGAAAAGAATATATCGTTCTGTTGCACTGGTCTTTCAGATATAACTCTTTCTGACAAAGTCTCTTTTATAAATCGACTCAATGCTAAAGGATGAAATATTGTTCCAAAAGGATTAGAATCAACTTTAAAACCTTGATGTTTTACTTTTAAAGCAATTTCATCTGAAAAACAACTCCCTAGAAATAGAATTTCTTTTCCATATTCAATTTTAGAAGAGAATTCTGGAATTTCAAAAGTGAGTTTAAATTGATCGGTCATTAGTTCATTAAAGCTTTCGCTGTTTCAATTGCTGCATCGGTAATAAGTTCACCACTCATTAAACGAGCAACTTCCTCCACCTGCTCTATTTTAGTCAAAAGTCTTACTTTAGAAATAGTTCTATCTCCTAAAATTGACTTTTCTACTTTCATATGATGAGCAGCTTTTGCAGCTACTTGAGGTAAATGTGAAATTGCTATTAATTGAAAATTGTCGCCCATTTTTTGTAAAAGTGATCCGATTTTTTGAGCAACATCACCGGAAACTCCTGTATCAATCTCATCAAAAAGAACTGTTGGCAACAATTTTCTTTCAGAAATCATTTTTTGCAAAGCAAGCATTACTCGTGATAATTCACCTCCACTAGCTGCCTTTTCAATTGGAATAGCTTCGATGCCAACATTTGCCGAAAATAGAATATTAACATCTGTTTTTCCAAATTGATTCATTTCATCTCTAAGAGATAATTTAAATTCCAATTTTGTCTGTGGTAATTTAAGCTCTTCTAAACTTTTCTGCAATTCTTTTGATATTGATTGAACAGCTTTCTCACGCTCGTTATGCAGCGTAATTGCAGTTTTGTTTAATTCATTGTTTAATAAATCCCACTCACTTTCCAATTTGTTGATTTGGTTTTGAGTTTCTTCAGTATCCAGCAAATCGGTTTCAAGATTATTTCTAAACTCAATTAATTCTTGTTGATTTTGGAGATTGTGTTTCTTTAAAACATGTAAATATCGATTCAACGACTCTGTCAAAACTTCAATTTCCCCAGGGTTCACTTCAAAAGAATCAATTGAATTATTGGCTTCTGAAGAAATATCATTTAACTCAATTGCAACAGAATTAATTCTTTCATGAAGATTATTGATATTATCGTCAACGTTTTTTATGCGATCTAAACTTGAAAGTAAAGAACGAATTTGATCAACAACTTTATTATCCCCACCAATAACTTCAACTACCGAATTAAGAGCAGTGATAATACTTTCGCTATTTTCACTTTTTTTTAATTCTAATTCAACCTGTTCAAAATTTGATTGATCGAGATTCAAAGCTTCCAATTCCTCCAATTGAAATTTATTATAATCACTCTGTTGAAGCGATTTTGACAAATTCAATTTCAAACCTTCTAATGCGTTTCTTTTTTCGATTAGAAGTTTATAATTCTTAGAGAATTCATTGCGTTTTTTACTCAAATTTGAAAGTGTATCAACAATATCCAATTGATGCGTTTTACTCTTTAATTCAAGTGTATTATATTGAGAATGGATATTCACTAAACAACTTGTCAACTCTTTTAGAATATTCAGTGATACTGGAGTGTCGTTTATAAATGCTCTCGATTTGCCATTATTATTTATTTCTCTACGAATAAATGTTTGAGAAGCATAATCAAGGTCATTCTCACTGAAAAATTGTTCGAGATTATACAAACCCAAATCAAAATCAGCTTCTACAATTGCTTTATCCGATAATGGACCAATAACAGAAAAATCTGCTCTTTCTCCTAATATCAAATTCAAAGCTCCTAATAATATAGATTTCCCTGATCCTGTTTCACCTGTAATAACCGTGTAACCAGAATTGAAAAATAATTCGACGTGATCAATCAACGCAAAATTTTGTATGCGTAATGATTTAATCATTATTCGAGAATTGCTTGATATTTTGATGAATTAGCAGGATCTAATCTTTTCAGCAATGCTACCATATCCGTTTTATCTTTTACTTCAGCGTCAGTGTAGAGATTTTTTATTTCATCTAATTTAGCTTGAACAAAATTCAGTAGATTGATTGAATTAGGACGTGTTGTAACAACTTTATTAAGTTTGTTTAATGCCTCATAAATAGCTTTTCTACCTGCAAGTTTATCATCGTACAATTTATCAATGCCTTTTCGATGGTATTCATAATTACATTCTCTCAACGGTTCGAATAATTGATGTAAAACATTATCTACTAAATAAAAACGATTTCTTTTACCAGCCTCATTTGATTTCCAGCCTGGCGCATTTGAAGATTGTGCGTTTGAAACAATTGATTGCGCTTCATTGAAATATGGAGTCCCTCCTTTCAAAGCGAAAGAATCATAATCCATTCCAATAATGAAATATGCATAAAAAGCCAATATTGATGTTAAATTATCTCTGTATTGATTTGGAGCGTATATTAAAACTGCATTTCGTGAATAAGCGAAAGAAATATCATCATCTTGAAAATTGAAAACAGTCGTATTATAAGAAGAACTAAATGCTGGTCGAGAAGATTGAATCTGCATTGAACCAGAATAAGTTCCTGACGAGGGAATTGCATTAATTTGAAGTTGAATATTACAGTTGATGCGTTCCTCAACTTTGAACTTATCTTTAGTCCATTGAGTAGTATTCATCATGTCATAGATTGTCTGTTTCAATTGCTCAAAAATTTCCTTTTCGACAGTAGTAACTTCTAAACGAGCATCTGTAATAATACTAACTTGACAATTTAATTCCTGAGCTTTAATAGATATTGATAAAGCAATAAAAAAGAGTAAAGAAACTATAAATTTCATTTTTTGAGATTGATCAAATATTCAACAATATCTTTCGCCACTTCAGACTTAGACTTTAACTCAAAATTAGTTAAATTATTGTGATTGTCCAATATACTTATTTTATTCGTATCGCCAGCAAAACCAGCACCTTGATCTGACAAATTATTCATGACTATCAAATCCAAATTCTTCTTTTCTAATTTAGACTTACCATTTGCTAACATGTTATTGGTTTCTAAAGCAAATCCAACCAAAATTTGGATATCTTTTTTGACCGAACCTGCCCATGCTAAAATATCTGGATTTTTAACAAATTCAATAACTAGTGAATCGTCGTTCTTTTTAATTTTCTCGTTGACTACATTTTTTGGTCTATAATCAGCAACTGCTGCTGCGAAAATTCCAATATCCATTTTATTCCAAACTGCCTGAACTGACCCTAACATTTCGGCAGCAGTCTTTACATGAATGGTTTTTAAATTTTCATGCTTCAACCCTAATGCTGTAGGACCACAAATTATGGTAACATCAGCTCCTTGAGTCAAACAGGATTCAGCTAAAGCGAAACCCATTTTACCCGAAGAATGGTTACCAATAAATCTAACAGGATCTAACGCTTCATATGTTGGTCCAGCCGTTATTAACACTTTCTTACCACTCAATGATTTTTCGGGAAATTGCGTTGAAAAATGATTTTGAATTGCAATTGCAATAGTTTCTGGTTCAGCCATTCGTCCTTCCCCCTCTAAACCACTTGCTAATTCACCTCTTTCAGCAGGAATTATTACAACACCATCTTTTTCTAATTGAGTTATATTTCGTTTAGTTGAAGGATGAGCATACATATCTAAATCCATTGCTGGAGCAACCATAACAGGTGCTTTCATTGATAAATACGTAGCTAAAACAAGATTGTCACAACTTCCGTTTGCCATTTTTGCTAACGAATTGGCCGTTAATGGAGCGACAACAAATAGATCAGCCCACAATCCATATTCCACATGATTGGCCCAAACACCTGTATCTTTATTCCAAAACTCAATCCCAACAGGGTTTCCAGAAAGTGTTGCGAGAACTAAGGGACTTATAAAATCAGAAGAGGCAGGAGTCATTATACATTTGACTTCTGCCCCTGATTTTATTAATATACGAACAAGGAATGCGATTTTGTATGCAGCAATACCTCCGGTTATCCCAAGAAGAATGCGTTTTCCTTGCATGATTTATTTTTCTTCTGGCATTCTTACGAACATCTTATCTTCTAATAATTCTTGCATTGCCATAGCCACAGGCTTTGGTAACTTCTCATAGAATTTAGAAATCTCAATTTGCTCACGATTTTCAAAAATCTCTTCTAAGTTATCAGTCGTAGAAGCGAACTCTTGTAACTTTTGAGTTAACTCTTCTTTCAATTCAACACTAATTTGATTTGATCTTTTTGACATTGCTACGATTGATTCGTAGATGTTCGCTGTATTCTTCTCCATTTCAACTGTATCTCTTGTTACCGTTGAACGCTCTGCTGTACTGTTTTTAAAATTCATTTTAATTTATTTTCCTTAATTAAAATTTTGAAGCTCCTTATTCATTTCATCACTGATGTCATTGACTTCACTTTTGTATATTGAATTGGGGAATTCGTTGACAAAAATACGATATCTTTCAATAGTTTCTTCTATTCTCTCTCTTTTTTTATTCTCAACACTATTGATAGCGAGAAAACGTGAATTTTTTATCAATATAAAAAACACTTCTTCTTTATAAACCGAGCGTGGGTAATCTTCCATGAAAGTCAAGGCAGTTGTCACAGCGGCACGATAATTTTCTGTTTTAGAATATAATTTGACGGCATCGTAATTTTTTCCTTCAATTTTAAATCTCAATTTGTCCATTATCAGATTGCAGGAATCAACCAAATTGGAAGTAGGATATTTATCGATAAATTGCTGTAAGTTATTAATTGCTAATTCCGTTTCATTTTGATCTAATGATTGTTCAGGAGAATTGTTTACAGAGCACATCGCTGATAAGAAAAGGCATTCTTGTGCTTTAGGACTATATGGGAAACGCTGTGTAAATGCGCCTAAATAATATCCCGCCATGTAATAATCTTCTACTTCATAATATGCTTTACCGATTCTAAAGTAAGACAGTTCACCTTCACCAGTTTTAGGTAGACGTTGATATACTTGTTCAAATAAAGTTACAGAACGTAAATATTGTTTATCAGTGAACAATTCATTGGCTAGTTGAAATTTACGTTCATAATCATCACCTTTGACAACCTTGTTATAATCAGAACAAGCGCTTAATAATAAGTGGCAAAAGGAAATAACTAATATATTTTTAAATAATGTCATTCAATTTTATGATTTTTTAGATATCAATAATTTTACTCTTTTTATTTAACCCGTAAACTTCTCCCAATTTGTAAAGTTGTTGTTGGTCTTATTCCGTTTAGTTGACAAATTTTTGAAATTGAAGTGTTATTTCTTGCTGCAATATTCGACAATGTGTCGCCTGATTTTACTTTGTGGTATTTCTTTTGAGCAGTTTGAACAGCAGGTGCAGTTTGCACGGGGCTTTCACCTTCATCTAAAGTATCGGTCGGTTTTGCCCCTGGTCTAAATAAACCCTTATGGACAAATAAATTTTCGTCTTTACACACTCTTTTTTCAAAATCGATCACCTCTTCAGGATTCATTGCTGCATCATAAAAACGGACTTCAAAATGCAAGTGTGATCCAAAAGAATGACCAGTATTCCCACCTAAACCTAAAATATCTCCTGCCTTCACATCTTGATCAGGCACAACTAATAATTTACTCAAATGGGCATAAAATGTTTCTAAACCATTATAATGTCGAACAATTACCAAATTTCCAAAACCACCATCATTGTATTTAGCATATCTAACTTTTCCAGACCAACAGCTTCGAACAGTATCCCCAGTTTCAAGATCTAAATCAATTCCACTGTGATGTTTTCCGCTTCTGTATCCATAACGAGATGTAACAATTCCGTCAACTGGCGACCTAAATTCACTATGCACATCCTCTAAGACACACAACCACAAAGTATCTTTTAATCGAGAAAGATCATTTTTTCTTAAAGAAGTATAACATGTATTATTGTCCCAAGTTTGAATATAATTCAATGTTGAATCCTTAGTCAGCAAACTATGCATTCGTGGATTTAATATACCGTCAAAACCTTTATCTTTTTCGTACTCCCATGTTCTATTGGCATAAATAAACATGCGACCTTTTGACGTCTCTATTGTGTCAATGATCTGCTGAGCATGCGTTGAAAAAAAGGCAACAAAAAAGAAAAGAATGGAGAATAACTTTTTTATCATAACAAAAATCTTCGTGGTAATTTCAATTGAAACACCCTCATTTATCTAGTTTTACACCCCAAATATAAGTAAAACAACTAATTATTTCACTACATCCATCACCAAGACATTGTAAAAAATACTTTCGTTAGGCTTTACAAAATCCAAATAACCTTGGTTACCATAGGCTTCAGAAGGTGGGACAACAATGTATAATCTATCTGACTTTTTAGCATTAATTAACGCTTTTCGCAATCCTGGGACAAGTCCATGATCTGCCAAACGATAAGTGAAAGGTTTGTTCGTTCTGAACGTATTTACATACATTGCATTTGAAGGAGTACTTGCCATTCCATGAAAAATAATATTAGTTTTATTATTGAATTTCAGTTTATTATCTTTATTCTCTTCAAGTATCCATACTTTGGTGCCATCAACAATTCTATCCGGCTTTTCTTTCTTCAAAATTCTGATGTACAATAAATTATCAGCATTTGGAGGGATTAAACCTTCAACTCCTTTACTCCCACGCGCTAATTTACTTGGAATTAACACCCTTGCAAAATCGCCTACTTTCATTTCTTTTAAAGCTATTTCCCAACCAGGAGTTTGAAGTCCAAATCCAACTAAAAAAGGTAAAGATTCTTTGTTCAATAAATGATTTCCATCAACAACAGTTCCGTCCTTAATTTTAACTTTGAAATCAATTGAAACAAGATCTCCTTCAGCTAAATTATCTCCTTTTCCTTGTTCATACCACTGAATAGAAATACCACTAGAA
>JBEAUV010000049.1:0-14416 GCA_041161265.1 Bacteroidota bacterium
ACGTGCTTTTTCTTCGTCTCTTCGTCCTCCTCCAATTGCGCAATCAATTTTATTTGATTCTATTGCATCCAATAAAGTTGCAATTTGCAATACATTACGTGAAGCTCTTTTTCCGCTTTCTTCTGCAACACGACCTTCATCGATTGAATCTTGTACAGACCCAACTAATAATTGTGCGCCCATTTCGGTAACAAGTGAATCACGAAAATCAATTGTTTCGGGAAAATTATGTCCTGTATCCACATGTAATAAGGGAAAGGGCATTTTTGCAGGATAAAAAGCTTTCATCGCCAAGTGTGCTACAACTATTGAATCTTTACCTCCAGAAAATAGAATTGAAGGATTTCTGAATTGAGCTGCTACTTCACGGAGCACAAAAATTGCTTCCGATTCAAGTTCATCCAAATAATTTAAATAATATTTACTCATTAGGCATTTCTAATTTTTCATGAATAATTTTTATAATTTTCTCAACTGCCTCATCGACACTTGTTTTTTCTGTCTTTATTTCAATCGTAGGATTTTCAGGTGCTTCATAAGGAGCGCTAATCCCCGTAAAGTTAGAAATTTCTCCATTTCTAGCTTTGGCGTATAATCCTTTCACATCCCTTTTTTCGCATTCTTCAAGAGAAGTATTAACATAGATTTCAATGAAGTTTTTTGCACCAACAATATTTTTTATCAATTCTCTATCTTCTTTCATTGGTGAAACAAATGCAGCAACTGTGATAATTCCAGCATCTACCATTAATTTGGAGACTTCAGCAATTCGTCTTAAGTTTTCTTTTCTATCTTCAGGAGAAAAACCAAGATCTTTGTTTAATCCAAGTCTTAAGTTATCACCATCTAAAGAATACGTTTGCAATTCCATATCATGCAATTTTAATTCAAGTTTATTAGCGATAGTAGATTTGCCCGAACCCGAAAGTCCTGTAAAAAGGATCATGAGTGAATTGTGTCTGTTTTTTAAATTTCTATCTGAACGGTGTACTGAGAAATTCTGGTTAAAAACATTAGAAGTATTTAACTCAAGATCGCCTGTTTCTTGATCCATTTCAGTAGCAATTTCCAATAATCCAAAATCACTTCTATGCCAAATGCGCTCATGGAGGTAGTAAAGCCCCATTTTAGTAACTAATTCTAGTCCTCCAATCTTCAATCCAACAATTGGGTTACCCGAAATCAACCAACCCATAAACATAGTATCCATAGTGCCAACAAGTCGCCATGTAATTGTCTTCAAAACGTGTCTTACACGACTTGAACTTGACTTAAATACATTGGTCCTGTACCAAACTCTTTCATGCAAGTAATACAACAAAAGTTTAGTTATCACTTCAGCTCCACCAATCGCGGCGCCAATTTTAATATCGCCGGATATGAGCCAAGCAAGTAATATTGTATCAAGTGTACCGACTATCCTCCAAGTGAGGGTTTTAGCGACGTGTCTTTTTCTTGAAAAATGCTTCATCTTATAGTGACAATTTTATATGGCTTCGCCTTCGCTAGTCCCATATTAAAACCAACGAAAACGATATAAATTATATTTCTATTACAACTTATTTCAAGCTGCTACTTTATTCAATTTCTTTAAAAAAGATCGCGGAATATTCACAACGAAATTGCTTCCAAGAGCATCAATTTCAACAATTACTCTATGGTTTCCATTCATCGTAATCGAAGTTGCGATCAATCCTTTAAAGGGACCACGAACAACCTCAACACTAACGCCATCATTCAAACATTCTGTACAAGATTCTTTAGAAACAACTCCATCCCATTCTTTCAACAGAATTTGAAGATTCTCAATTTCATAATCTTGCACTACTGCCGGTTTACCCAAATAATTTAAAATTCCATTCGTTCCAGGAATCAAATATAATTTCGATAAATCATCGGAAGTACAATTAATAAAAATCACAGAAGGTATCAGTGGAAGTGAAATTGTCTTTTTCCTATCACTCCATTGGCGCACCACACTGTAAAGAGGAAGGAAAACATTGAAATCATTTAACAATAACCGCTCATAAACTTTTTTCTCAGTTTGAGGGTTTGTTTTTACAACATACCAATGAGGATTTTCATTTAATTTGGGTTTCAAAATATTTATTCGTTTATAACCGGGCATAAATCATTAAGGAAAGCAAAGTTAATACATTCTAAAGATATTCAAAAAAAAATGACACGTATACAAGTGAAATATTGATTATTTCTTCAAATTCAACGGATTATTTATCAATTATGGTGGTTTGAATTGAAAAATCAAATTATGATTGTAAAATCATTTTTTAAAGTGTGTTAATTACTTAATTTATTATCCTTTACAGTATAAATAAATAAATAAAACTATATTTACACTCAATTATTAAACTACAAGAATGAAAAAAATATTGCTATTATCAATAATCTCAATGAGTTTTACTGTGTTTTCACAAGACATGAAGGACATGAATAAATGGTCTGTAGGATTGGGTGTTGGAGGTCATGATGGTTTAACACCAGCTAAAATGTACACAAAAGTTTACCAACTTCATCATATTGGTGCCAACGGTAGATACATGTTCAATAATCGTTTTGGTTTGATGTTGGATATGGGCTTTGATTTATTTGATGCTAATGGTTCAGGTAAAAGTAATATTCGTTACTTGCGTACCTCAGTTCAAGGTGTTCTAAATCTTGGGGATTTATTGCGTTCTGATACATGGACAAAATCAATTGGGTTATTAATGCATGGAGGAGCCGGAATGTCTCACATGTGGGTTGGAAAAAATGATCCTTTAAATATCATTAATGCAAATGATCCTCTTTTAAAGAATGTCGATGACATGTTGAATTACGTTATTGGTATTACCCCACAATTTAAAATTAATGAACATTTTGCTTTGACAGGAGATTTATCGTTTATTGCACATAGTCGTCAAACACACAATTTCAATATGACAGAATTAACTCCTGCAAGAACTGGGTTTGATGGATATCTCTTTAATTATACGATTGGAGTTTCCTATTATTTTGGCAAAAAAGCAAAGCATGCTGATTGGACACCAACGGTATATGGTGGTTCTGCGGCAGACAATAGTCAATATGAAAAAATAGTTCGTGAATTGGAAGAAAAAACCAAGGATGATGATGCTGATGGTGTTCCAAATTTCAGAGATATTGAATTAACAACCCAAAAAAATGCTTATGTTAATTCAAAAGGAGAAGCTTTGAAAGATACCGATAATGATGGAATTGCTGATGTTTATGACTTATGTCCTGAATTAAAAGGGACTTTTTCATTGGATGGTTGTGTTGATTCAGATGGTGATGGAATTGGAGATTCAAAAGATGTTTGTCCAGATGTTGCAGGTAATTTGATTAATAAAGGGTGTCCTGAAATAACGAAAGAAGTAAAGGACGTTATGACTAAAGCCTTAAAAGGGGTTCAGTTTGAGTCTAATAAAGATATTCTAACTCCTGCTTCGTTGCCTATTTTAGATGATGTAGTTAGAGTTCTCAAAACAGAAGAGCATTTAAATTTACAGATTCATGGTCATACAGACAATCAAGGAGAAGACCAAGCAAATTTGATTTTATCTAAGGCAAGAGCACTTGCAGTTAACAATTACCTTGTTAAAAATGGTATTGCTCAAGACAGACTAGAAAATGAAGGTTTTGGTGAAACACTGCCAATTGCATCAAACGATACTGACAAAGGTCGTGCACAAAATAGAAGAGTTGAGTTTAAAGTTATAATTGAATAATAGATATTATTTCTAAAAAAAACCTTGAAAATAAAAATTTTCAAGGTTTTTTTTTGTCTTTTTTTTGAAATGTATAACTTCAAGAAAAAATAACATTCATCATATGCGGTTATGATGAATGTCATTTTTTTTATAATAAAGGAAGCATAACTTTGGTTTAGAAGTCATCAACTCTGAGAAATGAAAAAATCACTTTTTTTCTTATTTATTTTTCTCCATTTTGGCGGAAAATCCCAGGATTTAAATCAATTAAACAAATGGTCGATTGCATTGAACTTTGGCATCCATGATGGCCAAAAACCAGCTCAGGGCCATACAATTCTTTATCAACCGCAACACATTGGTTTGAATGGTCGATACATGTTAAATCAGTACTTCGGCGTTTCTGCTGATTTAGGATATGACTTTTTTGATTTTATAGGGATGGGGGCACTCAACACACATTATCTGCGAAGCACATTTCAAATGGACGTAAATGCAGGTGAAATATTAGAATTTAATACTTGGACTAAAAGAATAGGTCTTCATATTCAAACCGGAGCTGGATATTCATATATGTGGAGGAATAATGTTAAGAGTTCAACTTCCCTAGAAGCAAAATCAGATGAAATGCTTAACTTTTTAGTTGGGATTACTCCATTAATAAAACTTTCAGAAAGAATTTCACTTGCAGGAAATTTATCCTTTATTGTGCACGGACGTCAAGATTATACATTTGACATGAATAGTTATTTAGTTGATAGACATGGATTTGACGCTTATTTCTTCAATGTCACTATAGGGCTAAATTATTATTTTGGTAAACATTCAAATCATGCTGATTGGGCGCATAGTTCCAAAAATGGAGATGTTGAAATTGAAATGATTAAAGAAGATATTAATTCATTAGAAGAAAAAATAATTGATGATGACTTAGATGGTGTTCCAAATTATATCGACATTGAACCAGATACTAAAAAGGGATCTTTTGTTAATTCAAAAGGGCAAGCATTAATCGATACCGACAATGATGGAATCGCTGATCAATATGACTTATGTCCAACTTTAAGTGGTTTATACTCACTAGACGGATGCGTAGATACAGATAATGATGGGATTGGCGATCTTCAAGATGTTTGTCCAACATCCTCAGGGTTCATCCAAAACAAAGGGTGTCCAGAAATCTCCAAAGAAGTAAATTATTTTTTAAACAACACATCGAATAATATTCAATTTGAAATAGATCGTTCTGTTTTAACACCTGCTGCTATTGCCAGTTTAAATGAATTGGTTTTAATTATGAATAGTAATCCGGAACTCAATATCGCTTTACATGGATATACAGATAATTTAGGGGATGCTGAATTCCACTTACTACTTTTTAAAGAAAGGATACAAGCCATCAAAACATTTCTTGTCACGAAAGGTATTCTTGAAACAAGAATAAACTCTATTGGACTTGTTATTTTCAATTCTCAAGTATTAAAAGATTTAGAAAATGTAAAAAGTGAAAAAATAGAATATAAAATAGATTTTGAATAGTTTAAGTATATTTCTATATTTGCTCTCAAATTAAATTTACACATGAAAAAGTCATTATTTATTTTAACACTTCTTTTATCGTTGTTTTCCAGCGCACAAAGAGGAAAAGGTTTCTTTTTAGAGGCGAATTTTGGAATGCGTTTCAACGGAATAACATCTGATGTCTCAAAATTAAAACCTGGATTTCACATGGATGGAGCAGTTGGTTATATGATAAATAATTTTGTTGGGTTAAAAGTTGATGGAGGTTATGACTCTTTTAGAGGTGTGAAAACTTTGTCGGATGGCACTGAGATAAAAGATCGTTCATATATGTTAAGAGGTTCTGTTCAAGGTGTTCTTAGCATCAGTGAGCTTGCGAAAATGAATGTAAAATATTTTAGCTTATTATTCCATACAGGTTTTGGTTTTGCAACAAACATAAATCCAAGTTATAAAAAATCGTTTACGGAAAACGGAGGAACATTTACGGATCCTGTATTTAAAGGAAATGATGACATGGTGAATATTATTTTTGGTTTTACTCCACAATATAAAATCAATAATAACTTCCTAATAAATCTTGATTTATCAACAGTATTATTACCAAAGCAAAGTCATTATTTGGACAGAGCATTTGATTCAAAAGATTTTTCAAAAATGGGAGCAATTTATAATGTTTCAGTAGGTGTAACATATAAGTTTACAAAAACAAAAACGAATCGTTTTAAATAAGAAATTAATTTTTTTTTTAAAGCCCCGATTAATTTTTAATCGGGGCTTTTTTATTCACTTCCATTCTGAAATAGTATCTTTGAATTTCTAGTAAATAATACCTTAATGAAAAGTAAACTAGCAAAAAAGGAAATCATTCATCCAAATACTATTTTTTCACCTAGCATTGACAAGGTTGGAGTTGAAGAACGTGTTGCAAGATTTCAATCTAGAAGTATCAAAAATGAATCAAAGTTGCAAGGTTTGAAAATTGCCTTGAATATGATTGATCTTACTACACTTGAAGGAAAAGATACTCCCGGAAAAGTGAAACAAATGTGTTATAAAGCACTTCATCTTCACGATATTCACCCAAATTTACCTTCGGTAGCAGCGGTATGCGTGTATCCAAGTATGGTTCGTATTGCAAAAAATGAGGTCAAAGGAACTTCTGTAAAAGTTGCTTCAGTTTCAACTGCGTTTCCAAGTGGGCAAGCACCTTTGGATGTTAAAATACGAGACACACAATTTGCTTTAGATGAAGGAGCCGATGAAATTGATATGGTAATTTCTAGAGGAAAATTTCTATCTGGGGATTACAATTTTGTGTTTGATGAAATTGCAAAAATAAAAGAGATATGTGGGAAAGCTCGTTTAAAAGTAATTCTAGAAACGGGTGAATTAGCAACTTTAGACAACGTACGTAAGGCAAGTGATATTGCTATTTATGCAGGTGCAGATTTTATTAAGACTTCAACAGGTAAAATACAACCTGCCGCAACCATGCAAGTTACTTATACCATGTTAATGGCAATCAAAGATTATTATGACAAAACAGGAATTATGATCGGAATGAAACCAGCTGGTGGAATTTCAACGTCAAAATTGGCTTTGCATAATCTAGTTATGGTGAAAGAGATTCTAGGTAATGCTTGGTTAACAAATGAATGGTTTCGATTCGGTGCAAGCAGCCTAGCAAATGATATATTAATGCAAATCATGAAGATGGAAACAGGTGTATACCAATCTTCCGATTATTTCTCAATTGATTAAAATGGCAACAAAGAAAAAAAACAACGAGCAAGAATTGGAATGGAATTATTCACCATCACTTGAAAGTACATCTCATCTAAATCTTAAAAAGAAATATGACATGTTTATCGATGGAAAATGGGTAAAACCTTCCTCTGGTAAATATTTCAACACGGTTAATCCTGCGAATGAAGAAGTGATTGCTGAAATTGCATATGGTAATCAGGAAGATGTTGATAAAGCAGTTAAAGCAGCTCGAAAAGCATATACTGAAGTTTGGTCAATCATGCCTTCAGCCGAAAGAGCGAAATATATTTATCGAATAGCGCGATTAATGCAAGAACGTGCGAGAGAATTAGCTGTTGTTGAAACATTGGATGCTGGAAAAACAATTCGAGAATCAAGAGATATTGATGTTCCTTTAGCATGTAATTACTTTTTTTATTATGCTGGTTGGGCAGACAAATTGGAATATGCTTTCCCAAATAGGAAAGTAGAATCTTTAGGTGTTGCAGGACAAATTATTCCTTGGAATTTTCCATTATTGATGGCGGCTTGGAAAATTGCCCCAGCTTTAGCTACAGGAAATACAGTCGTTTTAAAACCTGCAGAAACAACGCCTCTAACAGCCTTGATTTTAGCAGAAATTATTGAAGCATCTGGATTACCAGCTGGTGTAGTAAATATTGTGACAGGACATGGAGATACTGGAGCGGCTATTGTGAATCATCCGGATATTGATAAAATTGCATTTACAGGTTCAACAAATGTTGGGAAAATTATTCAAAAGGCACTTGCTGGAACTTCTAAAAAATTAACATTAGAATTAGGGGGGAAATCGGCTAATATCATTTTTGACGATGCGCCAATTGATCAAGCAGTCGAAGGAATTGTCAATGGAATCTTCTTCAATCAAGGTCATGTGTGTTGCGCAGGTTCGCGTTTGTATGTACAAGAATCTGTTGCAGACTTGGTGATTCAAAAACTTAAAAGTCGTATGGATTCTCTATATCTGGGTAATCCACTGGATAAAAACACTGATATTGGAGCAATTAATTCTAAAGAACAATTAGAAACAATACATAAATACATCAAAATTGGAAAACAGGAAGGTGCAGAAATGTATCAACCTAAATGTTCAATTCCTTCAAAAGGATTTTATTGTCCACCAACTTTATTCATAAACGTTGCACAATCAAGTGTCATAGCACAAGAAGAGATTTTTGGACCTGTTTTGACTATTCAAACATTCAGAACGGTTGATGAGGTAATTCAAAAAGCAAACAATTCGCCTTTTGGTTTAGCAGCAGGTGTTTGGACTGATAAAGGGTCAAGAATATTTAATCTATCCTCAAAATTGAGGGCTGGAGTTATTTGGGCGAACACTTATAATAAATTTGACCCAACGTCCCCTTTTGGGGGATATAAAGAAAGTGGTTTTGGAAGAGAAGGCGGTTTACATGGACTAAATTCTTACGTAAAATTAAGTTAAGATGAGCAGATTGGAAATACTAAAAACATATAAGATTTATATTGGAGGACAATTTCCTCGAACTGAATCTGGGCGGTATTATTCACCGTTAGACAAAAAAGGAAAACCATTAGGTAATATTTGTTTGTCGTCAAGAAAAGATGTTCGAAATGCTATCGTTGCAGCTAGAAAAGCCTTTGGTTCTTGGTCCGAACGAACGGCTTTCAACAGAGGTCAAATTCTGTATCGAATTGCAGAAATGCTAGAAGGAAGAAAAGAACAGTTTATTAGTGAGTTAATTCAACAAGGTTCAACTAAAAAGAATGCTGAAGAGGAAGTAAATCTTTCGATTGACCGCATTGTCTATTACGCTGGTTGGTGCGACAAATATCAACAAGTATTAAGTTCTGTCAATCCAGTTGCATCTTCTCATTTCAATTTTTCGGTTTTAGAACCAACTGGAGTCGTTGGAATTTTAGCACCGCAAAACACTTCATTAATTGGTTTAGTTTCAATAGTACTTCCAGTTATTTGTGGTGGAAATACATGTATTGCAATTGCATCTGAAAATTTACCGCTATGTGCAGTGACATTTGCTGAAGTACTAAATTCTTCTGATGTTCCAGGTGGAGTTGTTAATATCCTTACCGGTACGAATAGAGAATTGAATGAAACGTTATCTACCCATATGGATGTGAATGCTATTGTTTATGGCGGAGATGATTTAGCAGCGCTTAAACAAATCCAGGAAAATGCAGTTTTAAATGTAAAACGTGTTTTCTCTTATTCTAAAGATTGGAACAGGGCAGATTCACAAGATTTATATATGATTTCTGATACACAAGAAGTGAAAACGACTTGGCATCCGATTGAGAATATTGGGGGCTCGTCATCAAGTTACTAATAAAATTAGTTTCAATTTAAATTTATAGTTAACGGTAATCGATAACGAGATCTTACTGTTTGCCCCTTTCTTAAGCCAGGTTCCCATTTAGGACTTCCTATAAATAACTTTTCAAAGTGTGACAAATTACTGTTGCATTTATTTCGAGCTTTAACATTTGTAATAGAGCCATCTTTTTCAACGACAAATTCCATAAAGATTGAGCTTAAACATGAAGCTTCTTCTGATGTAAAAGTTTCGTTGACAAGAGAAGTTTGCACCCATGACAACAATTCTTCAAAACCACCTGGAAATTCAGGTTCAACGTCTTGAACTTCATATATTAATGTATCAATTTGAGAAAATGAGTCAAACGAAAATGTCAAAAAAAGAATTAAAAATAGGCGCATGAATGAATTGTTTTTTCTAAGATAAAAAAAATCCCTCAATCAATAGACCAAGGGATTCAAAGTATATTTAGTATTGATTATCCGATCAAAGCAGAGTATCCAGCAGCGTCTAATAATTCAGCAACTTCAGAAGGATTTGTAAGCTTAACTTTAACCATCCAACCTTCACCGTAAGGATCAGAGTTTACTAATTCTGGGTTTGCTTCTAAGTTTGAATTGAATTCAAGCACTTCTCCACTTACTGGCATAAAAAGGTCAGAAACAGTTTTTACTGCCTCAACAGAACCAAACACTTCTTCTTGATCTAAAGTCTCTCCTTCAGTTTCAATTTCAACATAAACTATATCACCTAATTCACTTTGTGCAAATGCTGTAATACCAATTGTTGCTATATCGCCTTCTACACTTACCCATTCATGGTCTTTTGTGTATTTCAAATTTTGTGGAACGCTCATTTTATAAAAGTTTTGAGGCAAATGTATAATTTTTCTTGCGTCTACAAAGCGAAAAATGGAATTTGTTCAACATATTTTTGATTACTTTCGCAGTGTCATGGTAAATTCAGATCAAATTAAAGAAGTTTTAGCACGAATTGTTGCTATTGGTGCTTATCTAAAGATAGATGAAAAGCGTTTGCAACTGCAGGAAGAAGAATTGAAATCTCAAGATCCTACTTTTTGGGATGATCCAAAAGCTGCAGAAATTCAAATGAAAGCAATTCGTTTATTGAAATTTTGGATAGATGCATACGACGAATTGAAAGCATCTTTTGATGATCTAGAAGTATTGATTGAATTCGTCAAAGAAGGAATGGCTGAACCCAAAGAAGCAGACGAACAATTTTCAATTCTTGCTGACAAAGTAGAAGAAATTGAATTGAAAAATATGCTTTCTGGAGAAGAAGATTCTTTGAGCGCAGTTTTACAAATTACTTCTGGCGCTGGTGGAACAGAAAGTTGTGATTGGGCTTCCATGTTGATGCGAATGTACATGATGTGGGGTCAAAAAAATGGCTTCAAAATTAAAGAACTCAATTACCAAGAAGGAGATGTTGCTGGAATAAAAACTGTGACTTTAGAATTTGATGGTGAATTTGCGTTTGGCTATTTAAAAGGAGAAAATGGTGTACACCGATTGGTGCGAATTTCACCGTTTGATTCAAATGCAAAACGACATACTTCTTTCGTTTCAGTTTACGTTTATCCTTTAGTGGATGACAATATTGAAATCAATATCAATCCTGCAGATATTACGTGGGATACTTTTAGATCTGGTGGAGCTGGAGGTCAAAATGTAAATAAGGTTGAAACTGCAGTTCGTTTGCGTCACGCACCGTCTGGAATAATCATTGAGAATTCTGAATCACGTTCTCAATTAGGAAACAAAGAAAAAGCGATGCAATTATTGCGTTCTCAATTATACGAGTTGGTTCTTCGTGAACGTCTTGAAAAAAGAAATGAAATAGAAGCTGGCAAGAAAAAAATAGAATGGGGTTCTCAAATCCGTAACTACGTCATGCAACCTTACAAATTAGTAAAAGATGTTAGAACAGGACATGAAACTGGAAATGTTGACGCTGTAATGGATGGTGACATCAATGGTTTCTTGAAGGCATTTTTGATGATGTATGGGAATTAAGTGAAACGGTTCACTTTAAAATATCTAACCATTTACTTCATAAAGTATCCTTTCACCTCCTTTTTTAGCATTTCAAATCATTGAATTAATATCGAATTAAGTATTCATTAAATTTGTATTAGAACCTTATTATGCAATTTTTTGTTAGGGTTTTTATATATCATGTTACAATCAATTGCTTAACTATGAAAAAAAATCTTTTTGCTGTATTTCTTTTGGTAATTGTCGGAAATGCATTTTCTCAAATTACAATAAACAATACTCTATACACCACGAACCAACTTATCAACGGGGTATTGATTCCTGTCTCTAGTGGTGTAACCGTATCCAATGTTACCTTTTCAGGTGTTTACAACAGTTCCAGCAAATATCAAGTCGGTTATTTTACGACCGCTACAACCACCTTGGCCCAAATGGGTTTTTCTTCGGGGATTGTACTTAGTACAGGTAATACATCTGAAATCCCCCTTACTTTGGGACAAAATCCACAAGCTGTCGCTCAGATGACCGGAAATTACAGTTCTTGCGTCCCTGGAGAAATAAGAGAAACAAGTACCTGTCCTACTGTTATTAATGATTTGAATGTTCTTGCAGGTTTAACGAACTATTTCAATGCCGCAATTCTTGAATTTGATTTTGTACCGGTAGGTGATATTGCACAGTTCAGATATATTTTTGGATCAGAAGAATTTACAGACAACTCAGGATTAATTAATTATCAATGTTCTTCCTATAATGATAAGTTCGGATTCCTGATCAGTGGCCCGGGAATAGCAGGTGGACAAGGATTCACAAACAATGCACGAAATATTGCCCGATTAGCCAATGGTTCACAAGTTTCAATTAATGCTGTAAACAATGGAACTGTTGGGTCAAGCGGTGGCGCACCTTCTGCGGCGAACTGTCAGGCAGCCAATCCAGCATGGGTTCAGAATTCAGCAACTGCAGAATATTTAGGTACAATAGACGGAACCGAACTGAACGGAAATACGGTCATTCTTACTGCATCTCAAACTGGTTTGACACCAGGACAGACCTATCATATAAAATTAATTGTAACAGATGTAGGTGATGCAGCTTATGAATCTGTTGTCTATCTTGAAACTGGAAGTTTTACAACAACGGCATGTACGAATCCCACAGCTCCAACGATGGGAACAATAACACAACTTGTACTACTCCTTCAGGATCTGTTGCTTTAGGCGGGCTTCCGTCTTCGGGAACATGGACCGTTACTGCTACTCCTGGTGGAGGAACAATTACAGGAACAGGGACAACAGGTAATTTTACCGGTTTGACTCCAAATACTACATATACATTTACAGTAACGAATGCTGCTGGGTGTACTTCTGCTGCTTCAGCAAATTGCGTTGTGAGTGCTATTCCAGCTAACCCTGCAGCACCAGTTATTGGAACAATCACCCAACCTACTTGTATTCTTACAACAGGATCTGTAGCGCTAAGTGGATTGCCTTCATCTGGAACTTGGACTGTCACTGCTTCACCCGGTGGAGCAACGAGTACCGGAACAGGAACTACCGGTAATTTTGGTGGATTAACAGCTAATACTACCTACACTTTTACTGTAATAAACTCAAACGGTTGTACTTCAATTACTTCTGCAAATACAGTAATTAGCCCCATTCCTGCTAATCCAACGGCTCCATTGATTGGGACAATAACTCAACCTTCATGCTTGATACCAACTGGTAGTGTTGCTTTAAGTGGCTTACCAGCTGCAGGTTCTTGGACAGTAACTGCAAGTCCAGGTGGTGCAACTCAAACCGGAACCGGAACGAGTGTCACATTCACTGGACTTTCTTCAAATACAATCTACACCTTTACTGTAATGAATGTTTCAGGATGTGTATCTCTGTCATCTGCAAATGCTGCAGTCAGCTTGTACACTCCAACTCCGCCTGTTGTTGGAACGATCACTCAACCAACATGTACTGTTGCGACAGGAAGCGTTGCACTAAGTGGTCTCCCTGCTTCAGGAGCCTGGACTGTAACAGCTTCTCCTGGAGGTGTTACTTTGAGTTTATCAGGGACAACAGGTACGATTACAGGATTATCTGCCGGTACAACTTATACATTCATTGTCACTGATAATAGTGGATGTCTCTCATCTGCCTCTACTTCAGCGATTATTGCAGCGCAACCAATTACGCCGACAACACCTGTAATCGGAACCTTAACTCAACCAACTTGTCTTGTTACAGCAGGAAGTGTAGTTTTATCAGGTCTTCCTGCAAGTGGTACATGGACAATCAATCCTGGAGCAATTACTGGAACAGGAACATCTTCAACTGTAAGTTCTTTGACTGCAGGAGGCACATATTCTTTCACAGTAACAAACACTTCGTCTTGTACTTCAAACGCAACTGCGAATGTTGTCATCAATACTGTGCCGGTCGCTCCAAGTGCTCCAATAGTTGGTACAGTAACTCAACCATCTTGTCTTACACCAACAGGTAGTGTTGCTCTTAGTGGCTTACCTGCCGGTAACTGGACGATAACTTCATCTCCTGGAGGATTAACTCAATCCGGTACAGGAGCTTCAACTACATTCACTGGGCTTTCTTCTAATACGACTTATTCTTTTACAGTAACCAATTCAACAACTCTTTGTACTTCTCCTGCTTCAGGAAATGCGGTGATCAGTTTGTACACTCCTACACCACCAATCGTTGGCCTTATTACTCAACCTACTTGTTTAGTTGCTACCGGAACTGTTGCTTTAAGTGGTCTGCCTGCTTCAGGTGCATGGACAATCACAGCGTCACCTGGAGGTGCAACATTGGGTAATTCTGGCACAACTGATAATTTCACTGGATTGGGAGCTGGAACCTATACGTTTACAGTGACTGACAATAGCGGTTGTATTTCTGTCGCATCTGCATCTGCAGTGATCAATGCGCAACCTTCAACTCCATTAGCACCTGCAACCGGAACAATAACTCAACCTACATGCCTTGACAATACAGGAAGTATTGAATTATCAGGTCTTCCATCTGGAAAC
>JBEAUV010000050.1:0-14411 GCA_041161265.1 Bacteroidota bacterium
TACCTGACAAATGCTAGTTGAAATTTATGTTTTTTTGTAAAAAAGAATTCAAATGGAGTATTTCATTGTTGCGTTGACAGTCTTAATTGGTGCGGGATTAACCTTCTTCTCTGGCTTTGGACTTGGCACCTTGATGTTGCCTGTATTCAGTATTTTCTTTCCTCTTCCAGTTGCAATTGGAGCTACGGCTATTGTTCATTTATCCAATAACCTTTTCAAATTTGGTTTGGTTTACAAACACATAAATTTACCTATCCTATTTCGATTTGGTTTTCCGGCCGTTATATTTGCTTCAGTTGGCGCTTATTGTCTCGGATTAATTGGCAACGTAGAATCTCTTCACTCCTATTCTATTGGAGACAAAACTATTGAAGTCACACTTTTAAAAGTCGTAATTGGTTCATTAATGATCTTTTTTGCTTGGTTTGATTTAGATCCACGCTTCTCAAACTTAAAAATCAAAAAACAATGGATTCCACTTGGTGGTGTATTAAGTGGTTTTTTTGGTGGAATTTCTGGGCACCAAGGAGCGTTTCGTTCTGCATTTTTGAATAAATCGGGCTTAACAAAAGACGAATTTATTGGAACTTCAAACGCAATTGCCTTATTGATTGACCTTGCACGCTTATTCGTGTATTATGAAACGTTCAATTTCTCCGTATTGAATAACAATAAAAGTTTGTTGATTGTCGGAATTGTTTTTGCATTTGTTGGGACGTATTTCGGGAAACAATTGGTCAAAAAAACAACGATGAAGGGAATTCAAAAAATTGTTGGAGTGATGTTGTTTGTGCTGGGAGGATTGTTTATTGCGGGGCTGGTTTAGATTAGAGATTCAAAAAACCCTAAACAACCCTAAAACCCTTTTAAAATCCTGATTCATTTCTGCTTGAATTATAATCTTTTCCATCGAAACAGGATGTGAAAAACTAATTTCTTGGGCATGTAATAGCATTTTATTCATTTCCCATTTTTCTAAAAACAACTTATTCTGCTTGTTGCAACCATGAGGCCTGTCTCCTATGATTGGGTGAAAAATGTGAGCAAAATGTTTACGGATTTGATGCATTCTTCCAGTTTCTGGTGCAACTTCAACTAATGAATAACGAGAAGAGGGTTGTTTTCCTAAAGGCACTGGAACATCAAATGTTTCAAGAGTTTTATAATGTGTGATGGCATCTTGTGTTTTACCATCGTCGTTGGTTAAAGCATAATCGATCGTTCCGGATTCAGAAGTAAAACCACGAACAAGCGCTAAGTATGTTTTGTCCACTTTCTTATTCATAAAAGCTTCTTGCATCAAACGATTCACCTCATCATTCAATGCAAACAACAAAACACCACTTGTTTTTCGATCTAAACGGTGAACAGGAAACACTTTTTGATTAATTTGATCTCTTAGAAGTTGAATGGCAAATTCACTTGCATCTGCAGCAATCGGCGAACGATGAACCAATAATCCATGTGGTTTATTAATCGCAATAAGGTATTCATCTTGATATAAAATCTCTAGCATTCAATGGGGTTCATTGTCAATTGATAATTGTTAATTATAGTTTCCTCGCAATCATTAATCCATCTCGAATAGGCAATAAAACCTCTTGAACACGTGAATCGTCGTGAATCATTTTATTGTAATCAACAATCACTTTAGTATCCGCATCCAAGGAATCATACTCCTCCAATACTTTTCCCGACCACAACACATTATCAGCAATGATATACCCTCCTTTTTTCACCTTATCAAAAACCAACTTGTAATAATTGCAATAGTTGGATTTATCCGCATCAATGAAAATGATATCAAATTCTTCAGTAAGATTTGGTATGATTTCCATTGCATTTCCAATCATATATTCAATCACATTTTCCATCTTCGCTTTTTGAATATATTCTCTCGTAATATCTTCTAATTCTTCGTTGATATCAATCGTAATTAACTTGCCGTTTTCGGTTAAACCTTCTGCTAAACAAAGTGCTGAATAACCTGTATACGTTCCAATTTCAAGGATTCTATTCGGTTTAATCATGTGAGACAACATACTCAAAACGCGACCTTGAAAATGGCCACTCAACATGCGTGGTTGTAAAACCGTTAGATTGGTTTGACGGTTTAATTCATTTAATAAATCTGATTCATTTTCTGAATGCTCGCAAACGTATGTATCTAATTTTTGGTCAATAAAATCCATGAAAACCTTTTTTGCAAAGATGGATAAAATGATTGTTGTACTGAAGAAAATTCGCACTTTTGTGCTGTGAAAACAATTAACAAAGCCGGATATTGTGCCATTGGCGTATTCCGAGGTAAAACAGAACACAACTTAGGAACGTTATGGCGATCTGCTTATATTTTAGGCGCTGCATACATCTTTACCGTTGATCATAAATACAAGAAACAAAGTTCGGACGTATTACGTTCTTGGTCAAGAATTCCTTTATTCCATTACAAGTCGTTCGATGATTTATTGAATAATATTCCCTACGATTGCAGACTTGTAGGAATTGAAATCGATGATAAAGCAGAATTTTTACACGAATTTCAACATCCAAAAAGAGCGATTTATTTATTGGGAGCTGAGAATGATGGTTTACCACAAGAAGTGAGAGATAAATGTCATTTTCTTATCAAGTTACCTGGAAATTCATCATTGAATGTTGGTGTTACTGGAAGTATTGTTTTACATGATCGTGCAACTAAAGTTGAAACGATTTTACCTCCGAATCATATTGAATGAGAGTTGCGAATTGCTAGTTGCTAGTTGCTAGTTGCTAGTTAAATAAAGTTGCTAGTTGCTAATTGAAAAAATTACTTGGTAAAAATTGTTTAGAAATACAATAAATCATCATGGTTCAAAAACTAGTAACTCGCAACTTGTAATTCGCAACTACCAACTACTAACTATTTCTTCTCTTCCGTTATCGTTTCAACTGCTTTTGTATATTGAAACATCCAATTATACATTTCATCAGTTCGGAAAACTTTTTCTAAGTCACCATGGTTGGCTCCTTTAACGACCGTGTACGTTAAATTTTCGCCTCCATTACAATCCTTAATTGCTTTGACAATCTTTTCAGATTCTGAAATTGGAACGGCATTATCAAGATTTCCATGTTGAATCCATAAAGGAACTTCTGATAAATTTCCAGCATCTTTTACATTTCCACCGCCACATAAAGCAACGGCTGCAGTTACGATTTCTGGATAAGCTCCAGCGAAATGAAGCGTTCCATAACCACCCAAACTCATTCCAGCAACATATACACGGTTTGTATCTGTTTTGTATTGGCTTTGAACATATTCTAAAACATCCAAAACCTTCTTCGGCTCCCATGATTTTCCAGCTGGAACTTGAGGTGCAATCACAATTGCTCCAATCTTTCTACCTTTTTCCATTTCATGGATCACACCGTATTTCTTCACTAAATTCATATCAGAACCCGAAAGACTTTTTCCGTGTAAGAAAATTAGAATTGGAGGATTTGTTTTAAGAACACTATCAGATGGTAATGCCAACCAGAAATTATAATCAGCTTTCCCTTTTACTGCCGTAATTTGAGAAAAACCTAGAAATTGAATGCTTACGAATAAGCTAAAAAGAAGAATTATTTTTTTCATAAGGCGTCAAATATAGTGATAATCAAGCAAATGAAATGTTAAAAATCGTCAATTTACAAGAACAGCAATGAACATGGAAAATAGAACATGGAGCATGGAAAATAGATTTGTATAAAAAATCAAATCTATCAGCGAAGCGGTCTATGTTCTATCAACGAAGTGGTCTAGGCTCTAACTAACCGAACCAAACATCATTAATCAACTCACAACCTGCCTTTTCATTGATTCGTTGGATTATAATCTGCTTTCCATGCAATAATTCGTCACGCATGACAGCTGAATCCATTGTTAGAAACAACGTTTTATTTTTGATTGTAATATTTTTAGTTCTATTACTGACAGCAATTCCCATCATTTCTGGCCAAGCTTGAATAATATCAAGTTCTTTCATTTTGCCATCTAAACGATAAGCTTTCATTAACTTTTCAATCACATCCTTCAAAGGCGTTTCATTCGAACTTCTTTTTCTTTCGTCCATAATTAAACTGATTGATTTATAATTGAGGGTAACTCAGATACAACACCTTGATCTACATTAAACATTTTACTTTCAAAATCGCCAGTTTGAAATATTTCTCTCAAACGTGCTTCGTCTGTATCAGTAACCAAAACTTGTCCAAAATAATTATTAGAAACCAAATTAAGTAACTTCTTAACACGAATTTGATCCAGTTTATCAAAAATATCATCTAATAACAAAACGGGATTCACATTTAATTGTTTTTTCAACCAATCATATTGCGCCAAGCGTAAGGCGATGATAAATGATTTCTGTTGACCTTGTGATCCAAATTTCTTGATTGGGTGACCTTTTATCGTAAACAACAAATCATCTTTATGTGTCCCACCATTTGAATAATGCGTGATTGCATCTTTTTTCTCGAAAGCTTTTAACAAATCATCGAAACTCATTTCATTTAATTGAGAGCGGTATTCTAAATGAACTTCCTCTTCTTCCAAGCCGATGTAATTATAACGTTCTTGAAAAACTGGAATAAATTCCTCTAAGAAATGCTTTCGTTTTTGATGAATTGCTGTTCCAATACGCGACATTTGATCATTCCAAACCTCAATAGATTCGCGATCAAATAATCGTTGCTCATACATGTTTTTTAAAAGTGCATTTCGCTGATCAAGAATTTTTGCATATTTCTGAATGTCATCTAAATAATGTCTGTCAAACTGAGAAATAATTCCGTCCATCCATTTACGTCTCAATTCACTTCCTTCAGAAATTAAATCTCTATCATAGGGTGAAATCATAACAGCTGGAAATTGTCCAATATGATCTGCTAATTTTTCGTATTCCTTTTTATTTCTTTTGAAAACTTTTTTTGCACCCGCTTTTACAGCACAATGAATTGCTATTTCTTGTTCTTCTTTATCCCAAATTCCTTGAATTGCAAAAAATTGTTGATCGAACCGAATATTTTGTCGATCCAAAACATTCATGTATGATTTGCACAAACTCAAATAATGAACAGCATCTAAAATATTTGTTTTACCAGAACCATTCATTCCTACAAAGCAATTAACATTAGAAGATAGCGCTATTTCAGCCTCTTCATAATTCTTGAAATTGATTAAATGGATGGATTTTAAATGCATTGCAACAAATTTAGTTCATTTTTTGCTCATCCGAAAGAAAAGGATTTTGATTTATAAAAGAGCTTTAAGCATTATCTTGTTGAAAACTTCGCTTTCTATTAATAAAAAAAAAACTATTTTTGCACGGCTTAATATGCTTTTATATGTTAGAAAATTTCTCAGTACAAGAATTAAAGAAAAAATTTGAATCAAACAAGAATGCTCGTTTGGTTTCTTATATCGGAGGAGGAATCCTTGTTTTAATAATCGGTTATTTCGCTTATGTTCAGTTTATGTGGAAACCAGCGAATGAAAAATCAAAAGACGCTTATTGGGTTGGATTGAATTATGCTGCTAAAGACTCAACTGATGCTGCTATTGAAGAATTAAAACCAATCGTTAAAAAATATGATGGTAAAATTGGTGGAGAAAATGCTCAATTCATTTTGGCTCGTCAGTATATGGTAAAGGGTGAATTCAAAAAAGCATTAACAGAATTAGAAAGTGTTGATGTTACTGACACTTATATTTCATCAATGGCTGTAGGTTTGCAAGGAGATTGTAAATCAGAATTAAAAGATTATGAAGCGGCAGGAACATTGTATTTAGAGGCTGCAGGAATCAACGAAAATGAGATGACTACACCAATGTACCTTTTGAAAGCTGGTTTTTGTGCGGAAAAAGTAAAAGATTTCGAAAAAGCTGTTGAATGCTACACGAAAATTAAAGATGATTATTCTTCTTTCGCAAGTCAAAAAGGAATTGAAAAATACATCGCTAGAGCATCTAACAAAACAACAAAAAAATAATGGCTACTGCGTTACGCAATTTGTCAGAATACAATAAGGACTTTGTTCCAAACGGTGCCGATTTTAAAGTCGGCATTGTTGTTTCTGAATGGAACGATTCAATCACTTTGAATCTATTAAAAGGTGCAAAAGAGGCACTCTTGGATAACGGTGTAAAAGAGGAAAATATTCAAATTCGTTTTGTACCAGGTGCATTTGAACTTCCCTTAGGAGCTCAATACATGTGCGAATTCGGTAAAATTGACGGTGTAGTTGCAATTGGTGTTGTTATCAAAGGTGAAACAAAGCATTTTGATTTTGTTTGTGACGGTGCAACGCAAGGAATCAAAGATGTGAATCTTAAATACAATATTCCTGTCGCTTTTTGTCTCTTGACTGACGATAATATGCAACAATCAATTGATCGTTCGGGTGGTATTCATGGAAACAAAGGAATTGAATGTGCAATAGCCTGCATGAAAATGATTGACCTGAAAAAACAATTTACAACCACCGACAAAATCGGTTACGGACAGTAATTCGTGATTTGTAATTGGCAACTAATAACTTGTAATTAGCAACTATAAAATGACATTAATAAAATCTATCTCAGGTATCAGAGGAACGATTGGTGGAAAAGTTGATCAAGGATTGACACCTATCGATACTGTAAAATTTGCTGCTGCATATGGTACTTGGTTGAAAAACAGAAATGGATCTAAAAAAATAAAAGTTGTTATTGGTCGTGATGCAAGAATCTCAGGTCAAATGATTTCTGACTTGGTTATTTCAACATTGGTAGGATTGGGAATTGATGTTGTGAATTTAGGTTTATCAACTACTCCAACCGTTGAAGTTGCTGTTACATTGGAAAATGCACAAGGCGGTATAATATTAACAGCTTCCCACAATCCAAAACAATGGAATGCTTTAAAATTACTGAATGAAAAAGGTGAATTTATTTCTGGAAATGATGGAATCGAAGTTTTAGCAATCGCCGAATCAGAAAGTTTTGATTTCGCAGAAGTGGATGATTTAGGAAAAGTAAGCTTGGATGATTCATACATGCAAAAACACATTGATGCTATTTTAGCTTTACCGCTAGTTGATAAAAAAGCAATTGAAGAAGCAAATTTCTCAGTAGTTGTTGATGCAGTAAATTCAACTGGTGGAATATTCGTCCCAGCTTTATTAAAAGCCTTAGGAGTTAAAAAAATCACTGAATTGTATTGTGAACCGACAGGTCATTTCCCTCACAATCCAGAACCATTACCAGAACATTTAACGGACCTTTCTGATAAAATAAAAGAAGTTGGAGGAGATGTTGGAATCACTGTTGATCCAGATGTTGACCGTTTAGCGCTTGTTTGTGAAGACGGCTCTATGTTCGGAGAAGAATACACATTAGTTGCGGTAGCAGATTATGTTTTAACACACACACCTGGTGCCACGGTTTCAAACTTATCATCTACACGTGCATTGCGAGATATCACTGAGTCAAGAGGTCAAGTTTATTCTGCAGCAGCTGTTGGAGAAGTAAATGTGGTAACAAAAATGAAAGAGACAAATGCTGTAATTGGTGGTGAAGGAAATGGCGGTGTTATTTATCCTGATTTACATTACGGCCGTGATTCACTCGTTGGAATTGCCTTGTTCTTAAGCCATTTGGCTCATAAGAAAATGTCTGTTTCCGCATTAAGAGACAGTTATCCAAAATATACTATTTCAAAAAACAAAATTGAATTAACTCCGGAAATTGACGTTGATCAATTGCTTTTACACATGACTTTGAATTATGCTCATGAGGAAGTTGATACCACGGATGGCGTTAAAATCTATATTGGCAAAGAATGGGTTCATTTAAGAAAAAGTAATACGGAGCCAATCATTCGTATTTATTCTGAAAGTCAAAATGAGCAAATGGCGAACGATTTGGCTGAAAGAATTATTTTGGAGATTAAAGCTTTGATTTAAAGGTGTTAAAGTGCTTTTGAATCAGTAATTTCATGATATTTTGATTTTATTTTGAACCTAATTTATACGTTCATGTACCGTCAAAAAAAATAATCATGAAAAAGATATCCAGTATTGTCGTATTAATGTTGATCATGTTTCAAGTTCGTGCAAACGACAAAGAAATTATCAAATCAACTATTTCAGAAGTAACAGTTTATGCTCAAGGAGCTCAGCTATTTCAAAAAGCATCTTATTCCGTTAAACCCGGAATTACAGAAGTGATCATTGAAGGAATTAGTCCTTTTATTGATGCGAATAGCTTACAAGTAAAAGCAACGGGAAGTGTTGTTATCATCGATTCAAAATATTCCCTTTTCTACCCTAAACCAGAAGAAATTAGCTTAGAAGGTTTGCCTTTGAAAATCAGAAAAGATATTTTTTTGTTAGAGGATTCTTTGAAGTATTTAGGATATGACATTCAAGATATTCAAGATGAAATCGATGTCATGTTAGCATCAAAAAATATTCTAGCTAACAATGGAGCGATTCGCGGACAGGGAAAAGTAAACGATTCTATCAATTTATTGAAACAAGCAATTGATTATTATACAATCAAAATGACTGAAATCAATAAAAAATTGCAGGTACTGAACAGAAAAAAAGCTGACAAATTAGAGAAGAAACGTGGAATGGATGAAAGACTTCTAAAGTTAAGACAACATCAAAGCAGCAACGGCATGGATCCAAAAGACCAAGGCCCGATACATAGAATTACCGTTACCGTATCATCTAAAGAGATTGTAGCCGGAAAAATGAGTATTTCTTATCTGGTCGCCAATGCTGGTTGGGTTCCAATGTACGATTTGAGAAGTGATGGTCTTACATCCAAGATAAATCTTACCTACAAAGCTCAAGTATTTCAGAATTCAGGTTTAGATTGGGATAACATTAAATTAAATATCTCTACAAATAATCCTTATCAAAATAAAACTAAACCAACATTACATCCTTGGTATATTGATTATTACACCTATCGAAATGATGGCTACAATAACAATACGCCACAATCTGCAATGAAAAAAGATATGGATACAAAAGGATATGCATATTCCAATTCAATTGCAACTGAAGAGGAATTATCTGTAATTGGTGTTACATCAGATCAATTTGTTTCAACGATACGTCAATTGACTTCAATGGAATTCCATATTGACCTACCCTACTCAATTAAATCTAATAATGAACAACACATGGTGTTAATTAAGGTCGCTGATTTGGATGCAAACTACAAATACTATAGTGTTCCAAAAATGGATAACTCCGTTTATCTAGTTGCTGAACTTTCAAAATTAGACGAACTTGGATTAGTTCCAGCTCAAGCAAACATTTTCTTTGATGGAAGTTACATTGGTGAAACATATATTGATCCAACGACCATGCAAGACACGATGTATTTAAGTCTTGGAAGAGATCCAAATATTGTCATCAAAAGATTACTTGTGAAAAAAGATTGCAAGGAAAAAATTATTGGTGATAAGATTGAGAAAACAATGGCTTATTCTATCGAAATAAAGAATTTGAAAGCTATTGGAATAGATTTAATAGTTCAAGATCAAATTCCAATCACAACGAATGCCGATATTACAATCGAATCAATTGATTTAGGAAAAGGAACTTTAGATCCTCTAAGTGGAATAATTGAATGGAAACTAAATTTAAAAACGAAAGAAACTAAATTGTTTAATTTCAATTATAAAGTCAAGTATAACAAGGACATGAATATTGCCCTGTAGATGAAAAGGCTGTCAGAAATGGCAGCCTTTCTTTTTCTTTGAAACAATTATAAAACTGAGGTGTTATATTTGTAGAATATATTACATCATGAAGCAATTCGAAATTCCAGATTTTTACCGATCTCCTATCATCAGCAAGGTGAAAGAAAAAAGGAAAATTGAAGATCCTAGAAAAAAAGATTTTTCACCCAGTTTACTCGATTTTGGTTCTGTGAAATTTTATATCTCGCGTCATTTTGGGTTTTGTTATGGTGTAGAGAATGCAATTGAAATTTCTTACAAAGCAATTAGTGAGAATCCTGACAAACGAATTTTCTTATTGAGTCAAATGATTCACAATCCAGCCGTGAATAATGACCTTACAAGCCATGGAATCCAATTTATTCAAGATACGGACGGAACTCAATTAATTCCATGGGAAAGTCTTACATCTGAAGATGTAGTTATTATTCCTGCATTTGGAACAACAGTTGAGATTGATTCAATTCTGTCTTCTCTTGGTGTTGATGTAAAAAAATACAATACTACATGTCCATTCGTTGAGAAAGTTTGGAATCGCTCAAATCGCTTAGGAATTGATAAACACACTGTTTTAATTCACGGAAAATATGATCACGAAGAAACACGTGCCACTTTTTCTCATAGCAAAGAAAATGCTCCAGTTCTGATATTAAAAGACTTAAATGAGGCTAATTATTTAGGAAAACTAATACTAGGCTCCGAACCAATAGAAAATTTTTATTCATTTTTCAAAGGCAAATACTCTGAAGAATTCAACCCATTAACTGATTTGAGCAAAATAGGTGTCGTCAATCAAACGACAATGTTAGCTACTGAAACACAAGAAATAACAGATTACTTGCGAAGTGTGATGCTGAGTAAATATGGCGAATCCGAAATAAAAAACCATATAGCAGATACGCGGGACACTTTGTGTTATGCCACAAATGACAACCAAACAGCGACTTATGGGCTTCTAGAAAAAGAGGCCGACCTAGCAATAGTTATTGGTGGGTATAACAGCTCAAATACCACACATTTAGTTGAGCTTTTGGAACAAAAATTTCAAACCTATTTTATAAAATCCAAAGAGGAAATCAATTCATTTGATTCAATAAATTCTTTTAATATACATACTAAAAAACTAGAAAATTATTCGAATTTTATTCCTGAAAATAAAGATATAGTTTCTATAATTATTACATCTGGTGCGTCTTGTCCAGATTCTATAGTTGATGGTGTAATTCAGCGACTTTTAGAAATAACCAAAACATCTGTTTCAATTGAAGAGGCTTTGAAAAATCATTTTCTTTCCTAATTCAAGAATATAAGTCATATTGATTGCTTTTCAGTCTTCTTTCATTATTTTTAGTGTTAAAATAAAAAATCAATGGAACGTTTCATCAACATTTTAATAATCGATGATGATCATAAAAATCAAAAAGGACTGAAAGAAATTTTATCTGGAGGGGGAAACAATGTACTTCTCGCCGATTCTATTAATACAGCTTTACCAATATTAAAACAAAAAGAGATTGGTATCTTATTGATTAACATTGACAATCCGTTTTTTGGAGGTATTGAATTATTGCAATTACTTAAAGACATAAGTACGGTTAAAAACATGTACAAAATTGTGCTTACTGCCGATTCAACCTCAGGTGCCAAAATGGTTAAAGGTTTAAATGAAGGAGCTGTCGATTATATAACAATCCCATTCAACCCTAATCTTATTCAAGCAAAAATTGAAGTTTTTAAATCACTCTTTTACAAAGATCAACGTATAAATCAATTACTAAATAATATTTTTCCAGCCGCTGTTCTTGAAGATTTAAACGCAAATAAGGCGTTTTCTCCAAGAAGATTTGAAAATGGAATTGTACTCTTCACTGATTTTGTTGATTTTTCATCTAAAGCAAAAGATATTAATCCAATTCGACTGCTTAAAAAATTAGAGTATTATTTCAATCAATTTGATAAAATTATCAAGCGTTACAAACTTGAAAAAATAAAGACAATAGGTGATGCTTACATGGCCCTTGCAGGAGTAACCGAACATCATGAAGAGCCTGCCATTCGAGCGTGCCTAGCAGCAATTGAAATTAGAGATTTCTTAAGAAACGAACAAGATATTGCACGCGCAATGAATAGAGATTTTTGGGAAATTCGTGTTGGACTTCACATGGGACCCCTAGTGGCAGGAATTATTGGATCAAGTAAAATTAGTTTTGATGTTTGGGGTGACACTGTTAATATTGCAGCAAGAGCCGAACAAGGAACTAAACCTGGACATATAACCATCACCAAAGAAATTGCAAACCATGTTTCTGATTTCATGAATTTAGATCCTAGAGGTTCTGTGAATATTCATAAGCGCGGTGGAAGTATTGAAATGTTTTACTTAAAAGATATCAAACTAGAACATTGCTTATATGGTGAAGGTAAAATCGCTGCAACAGATTTAAGAATTAAATGTGGTTTAACTTCAATTGATTTTGAACACATGCGAAATGATATTACCAATCGATTAAAAGCATTACTGCCTGAAGAGGTAATCTATCATGATATTTCCCATACATTAAATGTTGAAAAGGCTGCCATTCGTTTTGCTAAATTAGAAGGAATCGCTCACGAAGATTTATTATTATTAAAGACAGCTGTTCTATACCATGACGCTGGCTACATATTGCAGCACGATGCAAACGAGTCTTTTGCAATAATGATGGCTAAAAATAATTTGCCAAAATTTGGGTATTCAGAAAGTCAAATTCAAACTATTGTAGAAATTATTCAATCAACTAGTTCAGAATCAAAGCCAAATACATATCTTGAAAAAATAATGTGCGATGCAGACCATGATTATTTAGGAAGAGCAGATTATTACAATGTTTCTAAAAAGTTACGTGTTGAAATGGAGAATTGTGGAAAAAAAATGAGTGATTTAGAATGGGTTGAATTTCAATTACATTATCTAGATAAAGTTCATCGCTATCATACTGAAACAGCTAAAAATATTCGTTTACAAAGTAAAAAGGCTAGAATAGCTGAACTAAAAGAACAATTAAAACTTTTGAAATAATTGATTTATGAAAATTTACACAAAAAAAGGGGACACAGGTTCAACAGGTTTAATTGGAGGTACAAGAATATTAAAAAGTTCTCTTAGAATCGAAGCTTATGGTACAATTGATGAACTTAATTCTTCAATTGGGTTGGTAAAAGATCAAGAAATTAATAAAATATATAAATCTCAATTACTTGAAATTCAAGACCGTTTATTCACCATAGGTTCGAGTTTAGCTTCAGATCCTGATAAATCAAACATGAAAATTCCTGATCTTCACGAAACTGATACTAAATTGTTAGAAAATTGGATGGATGAAATGGATCAACAACTGCCAGAAATGAAAAGTTTCATTTTACCTGGAGGTCATACAACCGTTTCATTTTGTCACTTATCAAGATGTATATGCCGAAGAGCAGAAAGAATAATAGTTGATTTAAATCAGAACGAATTTGTTGCACCAGAAGTTATTGTATATATCAACCGTTTGAGTGATTACCTCTTTGTTTTAGGACGAAAAATTGCTCAAGATTTAGGAATTCAGGACCAACCTTGGCATCCGAGAATGTAAAATTTTGAGAAATGTTAATAAAACAATTTCAATCTTTTAGCTCAGTAATTTGGAAAGTTTGAAAATAAAATTACTTTTGCGCCAATCAAACAATTTAAAATAGAGGAAAGATGTACTGGACATTAGAATTAGCATCATACATGGAAGACGCTCCATGGCCAGCAGCTAAAGATGAATTAATCGATTTTGCGATACGAACAGGAGCTCCTCTTGAAGTAGTTGAGAATTTACAAGATTTAGAAGACGAAGGTGATATTTATGAAAGTATTGAAGAAATATGGCCAGATTATCCTTCAAGAGAAGATTTTCTTTTTAACGAAGACGAATATTGATTTTAATCCCACATAAAAGTGGGATTTTTTTTGCCTAAAATTTCGTAAATTGCAGAATGAATTTTTTAGGGCACCTATATTTTTCGAATAATAATTTAGAACTGATGTATGCCAATCTCTTCGGTGATCATTTCAAAGGAACTTATTTCGATCATCTTCCCCAAATAGTACAAGATGGAATAAAACTGCATAGATCCATAGATTCATACATAGATCATCATCCTAAAGTTATTGAATTAATGCATCAGCTATATCCAGAATTACCAAAAGTAACTGGAATAGCAATTGACCTTTTTTTCGATCATTTATTAGCTAAAAATTGGGAAGACTATCATAACGATTCACTAGATATTTTTCTAGAAAAATTTTATTCTTTTGAACCAATTTTTTGGAAAGATTATCCTCTTGAATTTCAGGAATTCATTATTAAAATGAGGAATTATAAATGGATTAATTTTTACAATCAAATTGAAGGTTTGCAAAAAGCGTGTGAAGGTGTTTCCTCTCGATTGTCATTTTCTAACGAATTAATAAATGCCCCTATTGTATTTCTGAAACACGAACAAGAAATAACTAATTGTTTCAAAGAGTTTATGTTTGAAGCAAATTCATTTTTTGATAAAAAGATTGCTAATTGATTGTTTGAAAATTGTGTTAAAAGAAATTAACAATTCAAGCTCATGTTTTTTTTTGTTGTAATT
>JBEAUV010000051.1:0-14277 GCA_041161265.1 Bacteroidota bacterium
CTGACCATGTCCCTGTTGTTGCGGGCGATCCGACCAAAGAGCTAAATAAGTTGATCGGTGTGCCATTCGAACAGATCGAAACCGCTCCGTTCGTTCCAGCGTTTGGTGCTGTTACGATCGTGATCGTAGCAACACTCAAGTCGTTAGCACATGGTGCTAAACCATTGATCAGGTATTGAAAAGTTCCTGTTGTTGCACCAACTGCCGGCGTAAATGTTCCTGCACCCGCGTTAAATGTTCCTCCTGAACCAGCTGTCTGTGACCATGTTCCTCCCGCTTGTTCTCCACCTATCAAACTGAAAAGATCGATCGCTGATGCACTGGATTCACAAGCTGTTGTCGAACCATCGGTCCCGGCATTGGCTGCCACATTCTCTGTTACAGTAACTGTTGCCGTAGCATCCGTACAACCTGCAGCTGTAACTGTATAAGTATAAGTTCCAGAAGCTAATAATGTAGGATTATAAGTTCCCAAGTTTCCTCCTGTAAGACCTCCTGACCATGTCCCTGTTGTTGCGGGCGATCCGACCAAAGAGCTAAATAAGTTGATCGGTGTGCCATTCGAACAGATCGAAACCGCTCCGTTCGTTCCAGCGTTTGGTGCTGTTACGATCGTGATCGTCGCAACACTCAAGTCGTTCGCACATGGTACTACACCATTGATCAGGTATTGAAAAGTACTTGTTGTTGCACCAACTGCCGGCGTAAATGTTCCTGCACCCGCGTTAAATGTTCCTCCTGAACCAGCTGTCTGTGACCATGTTCCTCCCGCTTGTTCTCCACCTATCAAACTGAAAAGATCAATCGCTGATGCACTGGACTCACAAGCCGTTGTCGAACCATCGGTCCCTGCATTGGCTGCCACATTCTCTGTTACAGTAACTGTTGCCGCAGCATTAGGGCATCCACCCGAACCTAAAACAGTATATGCAAATGTTCCCGGTGCAAATGTTGCAGGATTATAAGTTCCTAAATTTCCTCCTGTAAGACCTCCTGACCATGTTCCTGTTGCTTGAGGTGTACCACCCAACGAAGAAAATAAATTTACTGATGAACCATTAGAACAAACAGTAATTGCTCCGTTCGTCCCTGCGTTTGGTACAGGAGTAATTGTTATTGTTGCTATACTAAAATCATTTCCACAAGGTGCAACTCCCGTCAATGTATAGTTAAAAGTACTGGATGTTGCCCCAGGTGCAGGAGTAAAAGTGCCCAAGCCTGCATTGAATGTCCCTCCAGATCCGGTTGGTCTTGTCCACACTCCACCAGCCTGTTCGCCGGTGATTAAACTGAATAGATCAATGGAAGCAACACTTGATTCACAAATCGTTGTTGAACCATCCACCCCTGCATTGGGTGGAGTGGCAACATTAACCAGTTGACTAACACAACTCGTTAAAACACCACAAGTACCTTGATTAGCTACATAATATGTTGTTGGAACTAGAGGAGAAACTATTATACTTGTTCCTGTTCCAGCAGCTGTTCCTCCACAAGATCCAGTGAACCATTGTGAGGATGCATTTCCTCCTGTTGCGGTAAGTGTTGTACTTTGTCCAGCACAAATAGAAGTTGTCCCTGTTATTCCTGTAGGTGCAACTGAAGGTGCAATTATTGTGGCTGTAAGATTTGAAACAACAACATATTGCTTTGGATTATTATAATTTGTTGGTGTGGTGTTTGACTTATAGACAATTGTTATTGTAGAAATACAATCTGCAGCTGTGCCTACATTTATTTCATTATTACCCCAACATGTGCATGCACTAGAAATCCCTGAATTAAATGTAAGCGTTGGAGTGCCCGATCCAGTAACACTTCCTCCAGTTTGGACACACGCTGTTCCAACCTTAAAAACATTCACTGGTGCTGCGACGGAATTTGTACCTGTCACGATAATTTTATCTTCCCAAGAGCCGGATCCATCATCATTTATATCGTACAAATAAAAATGAGCTGGTCCCTGCACAGGAGTACTAAAAGTAATGGTTGTAGTTATTGTTTTAACAGTATTTGTTGACCAATCTGTACTTAAAAGCATTCCCTGATTAGTTGCTGAAATTCCACTACAACCACCACCAGGATTTGTGGATCCTGTTGGAAACCATGCTGGTGAAGCATCTTGCCAAACATTTTCTGAGTTGACAATAGTTGCAGACATCGTAACACCCGAAACGGTAATTGTGTATGTTCTATTGGCTCCTGCACCTCCATAACCAGCAACATTACTCCAAGGAAAAGTTGTTAATTGGCTGTGTACAAATGATGAACAAATGATAATTAAAAGTGAAAATAAATATTTCATAGAAAGTAGTTTAGATATAGGTATCAATTGGCTACAATATAAGAATAAAAACTTCACAAATATTGAGGGGCTAGCCCCTCAATTTCTGAAAATTTAGTTAGAAATTAATATTGCCCAAACTTTCATAATAAATGAAAAAACAGTTATTTGTTGATCAAGAATTTTTTATTTCGGAATCAACCTAAATGAATTTTCAAGTTACTATTTGTAAATGAAAAAAGCCTCCTTAAAAAGGAGGCTTTCTTGTGATCCCGCTGGGATTCGAACCCAGGGCCCATACATTAAAAGTGTATTGCTCTACCAGCTGAGCTACGGAATCTTGCTTTTGCATTTTAGAAGGTTTAAATCTTCATTCAACGCTAACGCGGGTGCAAAGATATTAGTTTTATTTTGTTTAACAAGTTGATTTGAGTTTTTTTTAAAAAAAATAAGCACTTCAATTTCTAACTATCTGGATATTAAGACATATTCTGCCTCACCATTTTTCAATTATTCAAGCATTTTGTTTTACTTTGTATCATGAAAATTATTTTTCTAATCGGGTTCATGGGTGCAGGTAAATCTACACTAGGAAAGAAATTAGCAAAAGCTATTGGTTATCAATTCATTGATAGTGATAAAGAAATTTCAAAACAGGAAGGCATCACTATTACTGACTTATTTGACACAAAAGGTGAAACTTATTTTCGCCAGTTAGAGAAAGAATTTATTGAGCAATTAGACAATAATGAAAATTACATTGTTGCAACTGGCGGTGGACTTCCATGTTCAAATGATCTGATGGATCTATTAAATCAGAAAGGGACTACACTATACTTGCATGTAAAGCCCTCAACTTTACTTCTTCGATTAAAAGAGGGCCAGAAAAAAAGACCATTAATTGCAAATTTGAATGACGAACAATTAAGAGATTTTATTGCTGAGAAACTTTCGGAACGAGAAAGCACCTATTTAGAAGCTCAATTGATTGTTGATGAAGCTAATCAAAAAGTAGAACAACTTATGCCTCTTCTTCATCTTCACCAAAAAAACTGAGTGAACCACCTTGTTTTTCTTTTCGCAAGAGAACAAAATACATCAAAGCATTCGCGTTCATAGCCAATAAAATGATTTTATCAAATGTAGTGGTATCATCCATAAAATAATCAAAATTCAAATAAAAGATAAGCATCAACGCATACAACAACATTCCTCCAAAGAAAAAATAGACGAATTTTTCATTCTTTCTCCAAATTAATACAAGTCCAATAAAAACAAGCGTCCAACAAATAAGGCTGAATGAATGAAAAATCAATAAACGGTTAAGGAAATCAGTTGATTCAAAACCAAGCACTTCTCCCCTTGCTTTAATAATCAATTCAACAGGAATTTTTTTCTGTTCAAAAATTAAATGACGGTAAGAAATTGTAAGGTAACTAGCAAAACTCCAAATGAAAAAAATAACCCAAAAAACGAAATTCAAATAAAAGGTAACTTGTGTATAGTTATCCGGTTTTTCAGAACCAAAAACCCATTCTTTTAAACGTGTTAGTAACGGATAAGGACTATTGAACAAAGAATCGTTATTTTCAGTTTGCCGAGTATTCATAAAATGCTTAAAATTGCCAAACAAATAAAGTGAATTATAAGCTATAATGGAAGAATATTTAAAGGATACGTGTTTTTTAGATTTCAATGATCCAAATTTTGATGAATTCACTAAAAACATTGATTCGCGAAAAGAGCAGAAAGAATTAGCGATTCAACTCTATTTTCTTGTAAGAGATAGTTTTCTTTATGACCCTTATCATTTGGACCTCACTGAAAATGGTTTAAAAGCTTCGAATGTACTTTTAAAAAAAAGGGCATGGTGTGTTGAGAAATCAACTGTTTTAGCAGCATGCGCAAGAAAATTTGGCATACCTTCTCGCTTAGGTTATGCTATCGTTACAAATCACATTGGAGTTGAAAAATTGACTTACTATTTGAGAAGAGAAGAAATAGTTTTTCACGGATTTGTTGAACTTTACATTAATAATAAGTGGATAAAATGTACACCAGCATTTGATAAAAGGATATGTAAAATTTCAAACGTAACTCCTCTTGATTGGGATGGAGAAACGGATTCTCTTTTTCAAGAATTTGACAATGGAAAACGATTCATGGAATACAAATTAAATTATGGAACTTTCGGTGATGTGCCAATCAATCAAATGAATACTGAAATGCAAAAGTATTACCCGCATCTTTTTGAAGAGACCTACGATACCAAAGAATTTTCATTTAAATTTCCAATATGATTCGGTCACTGAGCTGGACTCCCCTGAATTTATCGATGGGTAGAAATGATGAATCCTTTAAAGCGTTTCTATAACAAAATCTGTTCTTCTGTTTTTTGCTCTATTTGATTCTGAAGAATTCTCCATTTTCGGTTGTGTTTCGCCAAATCCTTTAGCTGACAAGCGTTCTGAATCAATTCCTAAAGAAACCAAATATTCTTTAACACCTTTAGCTCTGCTTTCTGACAACCATAAATTTTGTTTGTCGTCGCCTACATCATCTGTATGACCTTGAATTGCAACTGTGATTGTTGGGTTTTCCAATAAAAAACGACTAAATCCGCGTAATATAAACTTCGCTTTTTCACTTAAGTCAGCAGAATTGGTGGTATAAAGAATATCGTTAATTGTATATGCTTCACCCACTTTTAATTCTTTCACAGTAAGATCTTTGTCACGAATTGTAACTGCGTCAGGCTTAAATTCTTCTTTAGCAATTAATTTCGAGTCAAACGCATGACCTTCCTTTTTCACTGTCACCATCACATCTTGTTTGGTGTCCAATTTCACAACGGTAGCATATTTCCCATCGTCACCATTTACTTTAACTTGAGTTACAGCATCTGAACCAGCATATGTAATTTCAATCGTTGCATCTTTTACAGGATCACCAGATTCATCTTTTAATTCACCTTTTAAAATTGCAACTCCTTTTGGACGAGCCTCTTCGTATAATTCAAACGAATAGATATTCCAATTTCCACCAACACGTGAAGAATAATAAGCGATTTTTCCATCAGTTGAAACAAATAAACCTAATTCATCTTCTTTTGAATTAATCGGGTAACCAATATTTTTTGGTTCAGACCAACCTTCACTTGATTCTCTGATATAAAAAACATCTAATCCTCCAACTCCTTTGCGCGTTTCAGTGCAAGAAGAAACAAAATACAAGGTTTCACTGTCTTGGTGTAAGAATGGACTTTTATCTTTTCCATCTGTGTTTATTTCATCAAATGGTCGAGCTTTACCCCACGTTCCATCTTCATTTCTTTTTACCACAAATATATCATTGTCACGTGTGGTTGGCCGAGCAGCTGTATAAAACAAGGTGTTACCATCTGCTGAAAGTGAAGGTTGTGCTTCCCACCCATCTTTGGTATTTATATCAGTTCCCATATTTTTCAAAGTAGACCAAGTGAAATCATTTCCACCAGTTCCAGAGCGCTCATAAGTTGTGGTGTATAAATCACAATTCAAATAATCCTGGTCATATACCTTTTCTTTTTTACATGCACAAATGATCATTTCCTTGTTATCAACAGATAATGTTGCTGCACCATAATTTGTAAATGATCCGTCGTTAAAAGGTGGTTTCAAAAATTCACCAGAACTAAAAGGAGATTTGATATCAGGACGTTGGGAAAATGTAAATTTTTCAACCCATTTAGAAACTAAATCACCCAATTGAGCATCGTCAACTTTTCGGGTATAAAAAATCAGCTCATTATCAGGAGAAATCATTGGAAAATATTCGTCCTTGTCTGCCGTGCTCACATTCTTAACGATTGAAGGAGCAAATGGAACTTCATTGCTTAATAATTCTTGTTCAGCATCAAGTTCTTTTAGTACCTCGTTCACATCATTCATTTTCTGATTAAAATCATCTGGGTAACGAGAATTATCTGAATTTTTGAATTTTTTGAAAGCATTAAACCATTTAATTGCTTCTGGCTTTTGTTGTTGCGTGTAATTGATGACTCCCAAATAATAGGAACAATTTGCGTGATAATCCGAACAATTTTCTAATGCTTTGATAAACATTTCTTCAGCTTTCTGAAAACTTTTGTCACCCATTGCTGGATTTGGTTGTTTGTCGTAATAATCTAATCCAGAAAAATAGGCATACATGCCATATTCATAATAAACCATTGCATTATCAGGAACTGCTTCAATGGCTGCATTAAAATTATCAACCGCTGTTTTTGCATCTTTCGCAGCATTAGCGGTTTCAATTAACTTCAATACTTTTTTATTCGGAGGCAAACACGACTCATCTTCCTCTTGTGCAGAAGAATAAAGAAACAAACCAGAAAAGATAACGAAGAGGTAAAAATGCTTCATATTGTAAGAAAAATCTAAATTTGACAAGGGCGAAAACAAATTTCATACCCAAAAGGGTATATCGAAAAATGTAGAGAAAGGTTACAGTAAAAACGCAGTTTCGTGCAACCATTTATAGAATTAAATACCCATTTGGCAGGTACAATTATTATTTCATCTATAAATAGAACAATTCTTTTCTTGAAATGTCTACATTTAAACCCAAATTGCTAAAATGAAAAAACAACTTTATATTTCCATTCTTGCTTTAACTCTTGGTCTTCCAGTTATTGCACAAAAGAAAGACACCAAAAAAACTACGCCAGCTCCTCTTTTTGATGAGTCAACAGTTGGAAGTTTAAATTTTAGATTGGTTGGTCCAGCATTGACTTCTGGACGTGTTATCGATCTTGCTGTACATCCAAAAAATGCAGACAAATGGTATGTTGCAGCTGCTTGTGGTGGTGTTTGGTTGACAACAAATCACGGAACTACTTTTACTCCCATTTTTGACAATTATGGTTCTTATTCTATTGCTTGTGTTGAATTAGCTCCATCCAATCCAAATACAGTTTGGGTAGGAACAGGTGAAAATAATAACCAACGTGCAGTTTCTTATGGAGATGGTGTTTATAAATCGTTAGATGGAGGAAAATCCTTTACTAATATGGGATTGAAAACTTCTGAACACATCGGAAACATCATCATTCACCCAACAAATGAAAACATCATTTGGGTGGCTGTATATGGACCTCTTTGGAAAGCTGGTGGAGAAAGAGGAGTTTACAAATCTATAGATGGCGGTAAAACCTGGGAACGCACACTTTTCGTTTCTGATGAAACAGGAATTTCTGAAATTGCAATTGACCCAACAAATCCAGACATCTTATATGCTGCAGCTCATCAAAGAAGACGTCAAGAATGGACATATATCGGTGGTGGACCAGAATCTAATTTCTATAAATCAACTGATGGTGGTAAAACTTGGCAGGAAAAAAATTCAGGTCTCCCAAAAGGTCAAATGGGAAGAATTGGAATTGCTGTTTCTCCTGTTGATGCTAATTATGTTTATGCGATGTTGGAAAGTAGAGATGATAAAGGCGGGTTTTATCGTTCAACAAACAAAGGAGAGAGTTTTACAAAAATGTCAGGCTATAATACCGGTGGAAATTATTACCAAGAAATTATGTGTGACAACCAAAACAAAGACAAGGTTTTTGCAATGGACACTTATCTTCATCACACTATAGATGGAGGAAAGAATTTCGTGAATACAGGTGAACACCAAAAACACGTTGACAATCATGCTATTTGGATTGATCCTAACAACTCAGACCATTGGTTAGTTGGCTGCGATGGTGGGTTATATGAAACGTATAATCACGCTGCACAATGGAAATATTATGCGAATCTTCCAATCATTCAATTTTACAAAGTAGCAACCGATAATTCATCGCCTTTTTATAATATTTATGGAGGAACACAAGACAACAATTCAATGGGTGGAGCTTCTGGAACAACGAATGTAACAGGAATTTTGAATTCAGATTGGTTTATCACGAATGGTGGTGATGGATTTGAGTCAGCTTGTGACCCTGTTGATCCAAACATCGCTTATGCCCAAGCTCAATATGGCTGGATTGTAAGATATGACAAAGCATCAGGTGAAAAAGTTCCAATTCAACCAATGCCAGGAAAAGGCGAAGCAGCTTACCGTTGGAATTGGGACGCACCGCTATTAGTGTCTCCTCACGATCACAAAACATTGTATTTTGCCGCAAACAAAGTGTTTAAAACAACGAATCGTGGTGATGATTGGACAACAGTTTCACCTGATCTATCACAACAAATGGATCGTAACAAATTAGCCGTAATGGGACAAGTTTGGTCGATTGATGCCGTTGCGAAAAACACGTCGACTTCCATTTATGGAAATATCATCGCGTTGGACGAATCACCAAAGAAAAAAGGATTATTGTATGCCGGTACAGATGATGGGTTGATTCAGGTTTCTGAAAATGACGGAGCAACTTGGTCCAAAATTTCAACATTTACAGGAATTCCAGCAAACACCAGAGTTAACATGCTAACTAGTTCATTGCATGCAGAAAATGAAGTATTTGCTGTGTTCAACAACCAACGTTCAGGTGATTTTAAACCATACGTGATGAAAAGTACGGACAAAGGTAAATCTTGGGTTTCAATCAGTTCAAATTTACCAGAACGAGGGACAGTTTATTGTATCAAACAAGATCATGTTGATCCAAATTTATTGTTTGTTGGAACTGAATTCGGAGCCTATTTTTCAAATGATGGTGGAAAAGTTTGGACAAAACTTTCTGGTTTACCAACGATTGCAGTGTATGATTTAGACATTCAAAAAAGAGAAAATGATTTAGTTGCTGCAACATTTGGTAGAGGTTTTTATGTTTTAGACAACTATACACCTTTGCGTTCATTGAAGAAAGAGAATTTCGACAAGAAAGCGTATTTATTTCCAATCAAAGATGCGTTGTTGTACGTTCCAGCTGATCCTTTAGGACTTGAAGGAACAGGATTTCAAGGAGCAAATATGTGGGCGTCTGCCAATTCAGAATTTGGAGCAACGTTTACGTTAAATATCAAGGACGATTACAAAACTTTAAAATCTATTCGTCAAGAAAAGGAAAAAGCGCTAGAAAAGGATAAAAAAGAGGTTATTTACCCAACATTTGATGAATTAAGAAAAGAACAACAAGAAGAAAGTGTTCAATTGATCTACGTTATTCGTGATTCAAAAGGAAAAGAAGTGAGACGATTAATTTCAACACCTTCAAAAGGAATTTCAAGAATTGCGTGGAACTTACGTCAAGAATCAACGGAGCCAGTGAATGTGAATGGATCATTCAATAAAAACAATGGGTTCTTGGTTCAAGCTGGTGTTTACTCAGTTGAAGTTTTGTTATTGAATAACGGAGTCATCGAGACGTTAACGGAGAAAGTGAATTTCACAGTTAAAGCATTGAACAATCAAACGTTGGTTGCAACAAACACGGAAGAACTTGACAATTTCCGTAAAGAAGTTGCTGAATTAAATAGAAGCATCAATGGTTCTTCGAATTTATTGGGTGAATCAAAAGAAAAATTGGATGCCTTGAATCGTGCTTTATTGACGTATCCGAATACAGATCTTAAACTGATGGAAGAAACACGTGCATTGCGTTTAATTTACGATGAATGTGCAATTGCACTTTGGGGTGATGGTTTAAAGAAATCAAAGGAATTTGAAACTGTTCCAAGTATCACTGACCGTTTAGGAATTATTGCTTACATGTTGTGGGATAATACAACAGGTGTAACAAAAACACAACAATCCAATAAAGCAATCGCACAAGAAGAATACCTAGATTTCAGAAAGAAATTGGATGGAATGATTGTACGCATCAATGCATTAGAAACAACTCTTGAGAAACAAGGGATTCCTTATATCAAAGGAAAAGATGAGAGTTGGAAGAAGGAATGAAAATCTCTATCAAGTATACTCATTAAATTGTGACAAAGTTTAATGAGTATACTCATCAAATAACATTCTTTTTACATCATACTACTTAACTTTTCACCTTTCCCTTCCAATCTCCAAGTATACTGAATCATAATCGATCGAGGTGGTTCTATTTTCAGAGGTCTCAAAGAATAACTTCTGTTCAAAATATTTGTCCCAATAATTGCAAGTTTATGCTGCTCCGTTATTTTATAGGAAAGTCGAGCATCAAAAATCCAATTACCAAAACGATGAGAATCGTAATAATCCATGTATCTCAAATCTTGCAAAACATCAACGTCCTTCGTTAATTGTTCGAAGTCTTTAATAATCGCATCCATGTTGATGATTTTACTGAAATACTTTGCACTTGCGCCAATTCCAAGTTTTTTGAACAAGGTAAATTCAATATCTGCTTTTACGTTGTGTAGAAATCGGTATTTTAATATTCCTTTTGAAGGGTCTAATGAAGTTGAATTATAACTAAAAACACGATTCAAAGAATCAATAGCATAGACATAATCGGGCGTTAATGTTTTTGGTACGATGTAATTATATCCAGCCATAAAAACAACTTCTGATTTCTTAGAAATTTTCGCCATTCCAGTAAAAGATAAATCTAAACCAAGTACTCTTGATTCTCCTGTATTTAAAAATTTAAAGCCCGCACTCGAACCTAATGTTTCAAAGGATGTTATTTCATGCCAAACGCCAAACATGTATTCTATCGTATTTTGATATTCTTGCCAAAAACCCGCCAAATCTATATATCCTTGTAATTTTCCAAATTTCAACCCTTGTTTTATTCCGATTTCGGCATTCCAACTACTTTCAGGTTTCAAATCAGGATTTGGGAAAACTCCAAAATTTCCAACACCTGTTTTTATAAATCGTTCTGTAATGGTAGGGAAACGATAACCTTGGCCATAAGAAGCTCTTAAATAGGTTTCTTGATACAACTTGATACTTGTTCCAGCTCTGAAAATAGGTTTCAAAGCGGTAATTGTGTCGTTCAATTGAAAGTATTCGATTCTTCCACCTAAAGACAAATTTAATGTCTTATTAATTTTGTTTTCAATTTGGGTATAAGCTGAAATATTCAACATTTGATTATTTGGAGTACCTGATCCAACATAAATGTTAGAATAGGAATCAGTAAATGTGCTAGTTATACCACCAATAAAATCTAAATTTTTCAATTGAGGATATGTCTTTTGAAACATGTAATCACCATAAAAAGTTGTTGCTTTATTGGATTGATTAGCTGACATTTCGTTGTTTACATGCAATATCCTTGTTCGAATACTATGTTTTCCATTCGTTTGAGTGAAAAAATTAATAAACGGGTCAACATTAAAAATAAATTGGTCTTGTAAAAATATTGCTCCTGGATAAGCGCGATATAATCCTGATGAATCATTTAACCATGCTAAGGCCATATTTGAATGTGCGAACATGAAATTACCATTCATTCCATAATTCAACCCTTTGATTTTCTTAGAACGATAGCGTATATTAAAATTTAACCTCGCTCTTTTAGAAATCAAATCTTTTTCCGTAAAATTGGTTAAAGTATCAGGGAAAACAGTTGCAACAATAGAATCAGTAATTGGCGGACCTATGTATCCATGATCGTAATTTAAGTTCCCTCCGATTACAAAATCAAGGTTATTTTTAATAATTCTAGAATGCAGAAAATTCATTCCATGAATGCCAGGATAATTTTCCCACCAAGTTGCATTTTCTAATCCAGGTTGTGAATATGCTCCTGAATAAACATTCACTTTCGTTAATGGCTTACTTGTTGGATAAGCTGTTCGTATATTTATTGAACCAGACAAAGCAGAACTTCCTGACAAAACAGATGCAGCACCTTTTACAACCTCAACTTGATGAATATTTTCCACAGGAATAAATCCCCATTCTGGTCTACCAGCATCTCCAGACAACATCGGCATATCGTCCACCAAAACAGCAACTTTTGATCCCACACCAAATGTAAAACCACTTCCACCTCTGATTTGTGGCTCACCATCCAAAATATTTAACCCAGGTGTTTGATCCAACGCAGTTTCAATGCTTCTTGTATTTTTATTTTCTATTAAACCAGGTTTTATAACATGTAACGACACTGTTTGGTCTTCTAAAGGTTTATCAAACTTCCCGACTTTTACTTCTACAACCTGAATTTCTTGAAAAACCGGTGTAAGTACAATATCTAAACTAACTGTTTGATTCTCGAAAACAACTACGACCAATGTATCAGGAGTCATTCCAGAATACCTGCATAAAAGAATGTTTTGTCCAACGGGAATTTCTATCATGTAATTTCCTGATTCATCTGAAACTGCTCCGATTGTAACATCTTTTTTTAAAATAATTGATGCTCCAATTATAACCTCCCCATTATCATCTCTAACTTTTCCAACTACTTTGCCATTTTGGGTAAAAGCAGAAAACGATATAAATAATAGAATAAAATGCAATAAGGATCTTAAATAGCTCATATTGGCGCAATTATAAATAAAGAAACCACCTCTTTTTACGAGGTGGTTTCTTTAAAAAAAAGTTAAATTATAAATTAGGAATCTTTTGAATGAAGTTCCCTTTAGAAGTCTCAATATAAATAAAGTAGATTCCAATTGGATTATTGAATGTAATTTTATTTTGTAATTGACCAGACTGAATCAATTCTCCGCTTGCTGAATAAATTACATAATTCCCAACCAAATCTGAACTAGAAGTAATATACAATTGTTGATCTGCAACAAATGCCTTGAACGTGTTTATATTTTCTTCTAATCCCCAATTGATATTTACTGTTACAGATACAACTGCTACATCACATGTAATTGTAGGAGTTCCAGCATCACAAATTGAATATGTGTAACTATCCAAACCAAAGTAGCTCGCATTTGGAGTATATGTAATTTCACCTGTAACATTATTTACTATTGTAGATCCATTCAAAGGTGCAACAGTTACAACTAAAGAAGTTAAATCTATTTGATTTTCAAAATCGACATCATTAGCAACAACATTAGTAATTACTGGATTATCAGTAATTGTTATAGCAACGTCATTATTTGCAATGATTTGATTGTTCCCTACAATAACTTCTATTACGGTTACGGTTACAGTGGCATTATCACATAAAACAGGGATTCCATTGTCGCAAATTGTGTAAGTATAAGTATCAACACCAAACCATCCTAAATTAGGTGTATACGTGATAATTCCAGTTACATTGTCAATACTCACATTACCATTTGTTGGAGGTGTTAATATAACCAATGAACTCAAATCTAAATCATTTTCTGGATCAGTATCATTTAATAATACCGATACATCTACTGCTACATCTTGAAACGTTGAGATTGCATCATCATTTGCAACTACTGGCTGATTTACAGGGTTATATATTAATTCAATATCATCAATCCATAGAGAATCATTAACTGATCCGCCACCTGGAATACTGTTCGTCGTGAAGGTTGAAATGACATAAACAGCTACAGATCCATTACCAGTATAAGTAAAAGGTACCGACTTTCTAATCCATTGATTAGACGTTGTTGAAAAATTCAAAATTGCAGTTGCAACCGTATTTATATTTCCAACATCATTTGGATCTTTATATCCGTTTGTATTATTGTGAATTACAGTGCTCACTCGTGCTAAATTTGATCCAGCAGTTACTGGCTTATATTTCACCCAAAACACAAGTGAATCAGGAGAGTTGGATAAAGATTCAGAAAAATTAACATCTGTTGTCACTGACCTATTATAATTCAACGGACTTGATGCAGATGCCGCACCCATTTCTATCTGTCCCAACGTTAAATTTCCATTAGCGACTATCCCGAAACCAGCATTTCTAGACCAAATCACTGCGGATTTTGCTCCAGAAGATCCAGGTCTGATATTTGTTGACCAGTTCAATTGCTGTCCAGCAAAAGAAATCCAATCTCCAGAAGCAGTCATAAAACTGTTCCAATTGATCGGTTCATGTATTTCTGGTGAACTAGCCTCCCAAGATTCAAAATTAGAATTCCCAATCTGTTGTTGCGAAAAAGAAACAATGGAAAGTA
>JBEAUV010000052.1:0-14113 GCA_041161265.1 Bacteroidota bacterium
TCCAGAGCGTTATTTCCGATTGATTCTTTTTGAGCTTCACCTATATTTATTTTCAAATAGCCCATCACTTCATCTCCAAATTTCGCAAAGTAAAATTCGGAATTTGGGTTCTCTAATTCACTTTTAAGTTGATCTAGAGAATATGCTTCGTCCAAAAATTGTTGAAGATTATTTTCGGTATTGGAATCTTTGAACGTTTCAACGAAAGTTTCAATACTTATCGAACGTAATTGCTCAATTTCTGATAATCCGATTTTAATGATTTCAAACTTTGGGATCATGATTAACTCGCCTATTTTTTCGCTACAGTAAAATTAATGGTAATTACCACGGAAAAATATGAATATAAATCACGCGAGACAACTTGTAATTTTTGCGTCCACACAAAGCGATTATTGCAATTACACTAATTGAAAGCCAAGTGGTCGATAAATTCGGAAAAAGAAAATACATTAAAAAAAAGGTAGCTATTCCTTGAAAAATTGCTAATCCATAACTGATGTACATTGCTCCTAAAAAATAGCCAGGTTCGCGATCAAAATGGTAGTTACAGTTTTCACACTCTTCGTTCATGATGGGTAACTGCAACAAACTAACGTTTTGTTTAAACACATGACCAATTCCGCATTTAGGACATTTTTCTTGAAAAACATTTAATATAAATCGTTTCTTCGTTAATTGTCCTTTCATCTGTTAAAGATACGAATGAAATTTATTAAATTAATGATTATATTAATTTTCTCCACGGTGGATTCAACCTATTTTCTCCAGCAAAATAAAGCACGAGGAGATTATTATCCAAGTCACGTAATCGCGCTTCTCTCCATAACCACGGTTGGTCTTTTGGCATTTCCTCAAAAACAAAACCTTGTGCTATAAGGTCATTTACTTTTTTATCCAACTCTTCCGTTTCAAAATAAATCCACGTGCCATTTTCGTTGTTAGCTTGATTATTTTGATGCAAGGAAAAAGTTGAATTTCCTTTTTCACATTCAAAGCGCGCATAATTTGAATTGGTATGAACGATTAATTTCAACCCTAGTTTTTCATAGAAAACAATTGATTTATCAACATCTAGAACTTGAATCGTAATTTGATTGAGGTTCATTTTGGATATATTTAATTTAAATCTTTCACAATAGATTTTAATTCGGCTAATATAACTGGATTGATGATACCTTTTTCTTCATCAAAATTCTCTTCAAAACTCGGTAAAGAAAATGTGATTTTTATATCCGCTCCAAGTCGTTTAAATGATTTTTCTGCTATTTCTAAGACACTCGCACCGCCTCTTGCACCAGGTGAAGTTGCCATTAATAACATGGGTTTATCAGCAAACGTTTTTCGTCCTTTAATTCTTGAGACCCAATCCAACAAATTTTTAAAACCTGCATTTAAATTACCATTGTTCTCTGCCAAGGAAACAACCAAAAAATCTGCCTCATCCATCAGTTTTACAAAATCCAACACCAATTCTGGCATTCCGATTACCGCTTCAAGTTGAACACTGAAAATTGGGATATCATTTAAGCTTAAATCATAAAACTGAACGGTTGTATCTTTAAACATTAAAGCAGTATGATCTGCTAATTTTTTATTAATTGATTTATTGCTTGTACTTCCACCTATTGCTAAAATATTTTTCATATTACCTTTGATTTACTAGGAAACTAGTTACGTTAAATTAATGTTTTTTTTATAGTTTTTTTTTTGAAAAGAATCAATTAATTGCTCTAGTTCAGCAATTTTAATTTTATGTGATTCCATTTCACCAAATATATCTTTTAAAGATGATAAATCTTTGAATTCTAATTCCAACTCTTTAATAAATGGGAAAAACCAATAATTTTCAGCACCAAAGTAAACATGAAAATCCATTAATTGGTTGAAAGAAAGGTTAATAGGAAAAATTTCACTATTTCTTGATTCCAAATATTTCAGTATGTATCCGTTTTCATTGTTCTCATAAAAATCGATGGTAATTACTGAACTAGTCCCATAAATTGGAATTAAGACCTTTTGCCTTGTGATTTCGTTAAACTTTTTCTCGTCAGAAAATTCAACTGGGAAATAATTTGAGCACGCGTTTGATTTCTTTGTTTTAAGATATTCAGAAGGCTTTTCCGTTAATGGTATTGGGTGAGGCTTAAATTTATCAAAAGTATTTTCTAATGAAAAAACAGAAGACAAACGATACTCTTTTGGGTAATACTTGGTCTTTTTTGAGGTAATCAATTCTATTCTAAAGGTTTTTGAATAAAACTCAATTAATTCGATGGGAAGTTTACCATTTAGAAAGTTTTGAGCTTTCTCTATCGCTTTATTCAAAACTTTAGTGTCGTCTGACCAAGTTTCAATTTCGTAAATACCATTTTTTTGCGAATTGATTAAATTGATTGTTTGAATTAATTCCATTTCAAGTGTTTTTTTTGGACTTTAACAAATAGTTGAAAATCAAAGGTACTTATGCGATCCATCACAACTAGGCATTCGTTTGGACATTCCACAAATACAATCATTTAATCCTTTGCCCATTAAAATTCTTTGTGTGTAATTTTCAATTCTTGCTTCACGTGTTTTAGCTTGTTTTGATCCCGAAAAATGCAGAATATAGGCTCTTTGTCTACCTGGAGTCAAGCTTTCAAATGCGTTTTTCAACGCACTGTTTTCGGCCATTTTAGTTTGAAATTCTTCTGGAATCGCATATTCAGCATGTGGTTTAAGGGCAACTTTCAAACCTACCTTCTCCACTTCAATTGCTTCAAAGATGTATGCCTTTAAAATGGTTTCTTGCTCAATGATTTGGTCCAAACTTGTAAAACGAATTTGTCGACCGCCTTGCACATTTTCTGTTTGTTGAATTAGAATTCCATTTGAATCATTCAACAAAGCACCTTTCATGAAAAGCAACGCACAATACTCTTTGAAACCATGAATTAAAACAATATTTCCTTTCTGATAAGTATAACAAGGAACACCCCATTTCAGTTCTTCGGTGAGTTGACAATCAAGGACAATTGCCCTTAATTTCGCTAATTCATCGTGCCACTTGGTCACATTATTTAAAAAATCATCAACCTTAGGATTCATACATTGGAACTTTAAAAAGTGTAAATATAAACCATACTAATCAAAAAGATAAGGTTCATTTTCTGTGGTTTGAGATTCTTCAACGAACTTAGTAAATCCTGCTAATTTATACCAAAAATGCATTCGTGCTTTCTTCATTTATTTCGTTTCAAATACTCATTAATAGTTTATTTACCATAAAGTTCTTAATTTTAATGTAATGATTATTAGTAAGATGTGCAGTTAAGCGCTATTTATTATTTCATATCGAATGTCTGTGCACTAATATATTTTTCAGAAGAAAAAAAGATTTTTTTTTAACCTTTCCATTTTACATTCGGTCTATTTTTTATTCAATTCTGAATCTTTAATACAGTTATTGCCCAAAAATGATGAATATCAAATATATGATTGATTTTTGTCATCGATATAATTTTAAACAGCTTCTAAATTTGTCTCAATTCCTTTAATGTTTAATTAAAAAAATAGAACAAATGACTACTTTATTAAAAAGAAAAAGCATTCTTCCAACATGGACAAATGACTTGCTTGACACAGACAATTTTATTAGCCCACGATTCTTCGATTTAGATGGTGATGGGTTTGAGTTTGCTAAAAGCGTTCCATCGGTTAATATCAATGAAACCGAAAAAGAATTTAAAATTGAAATGGCTGCTCCTGGTCTTCAAAGAAAGGATATCAAGGTGGAAGTAGAAAATGGTATTCTTAGTATCAGTTCAGAAAAAGAACATGAAAGCAGTGAAGAAAAAAAGAATTACACAAGAAAAGAGTATTCCTATCATAGCTTTAACCGATCTTTTTCATTGCCTAGTAATTCGTTACCGGATAAGATAAATGCAAAATATGATAATGGCATTTTAAATATTACACTTCCTAAAAAAGAAGTTACTGTTTCGAAACCTGCCAAAGAAATTAAAGTTTTGTAAGCGTATTATTTTGTTTAAGAAGCAAGTATCTGAGGGGAAGTGATTACTTCCCCTTTCTTTTGTAGAATAATTTTGATTCTTACTTAAGTTTGAGAGGAGATACTTAACTGATAGGTATTAGAAATGGGAACTTAAATCGAAGCATAAATTTTATATTTATCTATTTCCCTCAATTCGTAGCGAGAAATTCCTTATTTGCAAGTAATGTCGGATTACTAGGAGTTAGAGCGGCCTTATAATTACAAAGATTCTTAACCACTGAACCGCCAATTTCTTGCAGGTGCTACTGCGGTTCGAGTCTTTAATGTCAAGATGTCATCAATTAATCTTTTGAAAAAGGACTGTTTTATCTTTCAATGAGATCTTTTTCACCTCATAACCATATTCAGGCAATTCCTTTTTAAAATTCAAGAAGGAATGGTCAATTTCAATTCCTGAAATATTTCTAATTTCATCAAACGATAATTTAAATGATTGTTCAACATTTTTCTTTATATATTCCCATAAGAGCCTGTATTTACTAATGATTCAAGGATTGTCTTGCATTACGATTAACGGTTTGCAGCTACCCGAAGGGCGGGACTTTTACCACAAAACTTGATTTGAAAAACTAAACTTCCTTTAACCACAAAACTGTCTTTGGAACACGAAACTCCGCCTTTTGGGTAGGTGCTGTTATATGCCGTTTTTATTATCGTCATTTTGATTTCTATTTTGGCGCATTATCTTCAATTTTAAGTCATCATATATTATTCCAATAATTAGAACTGCCGCTGCAATTACTAACACATATAGCTTTATGGTCGAATAAAATATACCTCCTAAAAGTCCGCCAATAAAGAAAAAAGCAATAATTGTAAGGCGTAATTTTATTGAAGAGTTGAGTTTGTCTTTCTGGTCTTTTTGTTTGTAAAAAAACAATTGAGATAGTTCAATTCCTAAGTCTGTAAACAATCCTGTCAAGTGCGTTGTCCGAACAGTTGCATTAGAAATTGTCGTTACTAATGAATTTTGTAAACCCATTGCAAAAAGTAAAGAACAAGCAAGTAGATTGGGGTTTTGTGAGATTAAAAATTGTCCGAATACCGCTAACAAAAACAAAATAATACTTTCGATAATTGTCGGAATAATATAAATTAATCTGTCACTCGTTTTTGAAATAATTTCAACAAGAAGATTTGATACAAAAGAACCCAAGAAGAAGAAAAAAATGTATAAGAAATAGATGAAACCTTGCCAAAAATTGAGCTTGAAAATTTCGTCCACAAAAAAAGCGAAGTGCCCTGTTACATTTGTTGTCAAGCGCTGAACAGCTAAAAAACCAGCAACATTTACAATACCAGCCACAAAAGAGAGCAACGAAGCAATTCTCAAATTATGCTTTAATGTCCTTGTCTTGCCTTTGTGTCTAAACATAAATTAGTTGTCAAATTGCGAGTTTTTGTGTCTTCCTAAAATGGCATATATATATATGTGCGTAACTCCTCCAGATTTCCATACAATAAATTCATCCATTTAAAAAAGTAGTGCTCTTCCAAATATACTATAAATAGTGCTCTTACCCTAAAATGATCGGTTGCAATTGGTTGTTGTTCAAATTATGAAAACAGGTATTTTGTTGCGCCTTATTTTTTTTTCAAATGTTAAAAAAATAAAATAATAGTACTATGTATTGCATAGTTCAATCTTTTACATATATCTTTGCATAGAATTACACCGGTAAGTATTAATAATTAAAGAACAACACAATGAGTTTAGAGAATACACAAGCCCAAATGCGCAAAGGAATTTTGGAGTACTGTATTCTTTCCATCTTAGATAAGAGTGAAGCTTATCCTTCAGAAATACTTGAAAAATTGAAGGATGCAAAATTAATCGTTGTGGAAGGAACCCTTTATCCCCTTCTCATGCGCTTAAAAAATGATGAACTTTTAGCTTATCGATGGGAAGAATCACCTTCTGGTCCGCCAAGAAAATATTACGTGCTTACCAAAATGGGAAAAACATTTTTAGAAGAATTACAAACTACGTGGAGCGAATTGAGCGAAGCCGTAAATAAATTAACTCAAAACAAGTAAAATGAAAAAGACAACTTCCATCCATATCAAAGGAATGAACTTCCTGTTCGAAGAAGATGCCTACGAATTGTTGCAAGATTACATGGATCGTTTGAATCATGGTTTACGCAACGAAAAAGGAAACAAAGAAATCGTTGAAGATATCGAATTGCGTATTGCAGAATTGTGCTCGTCTATGTTGAACGACAAGAAACAAGTAATCGAAATTGAAGATATCAAATCAATTTTAGAAACACTGGGCGACCCTTCTCAATACATCGACGAAGAGGAAGCATCAAAATCAACTTATTCGAAAGAATCGTTTGATGGATCAAAAAACAAAGACAGACATTTGTTCCGTGATGTAGATAATGCTACAATCTCAGGAGTTTGCGCTGGAATAGCCAACTATTTTAAGATTGATGTGGTGATCATTCGTGCCATCTTTATTGTGATGTTTTTATTTGGTGGATTTGGATTTCCATTGTACATCATACTTTGGATAATTGTTCCTAAAGCCAATTCAACAATCGATAAATTGCGTATGCGTGGAAAAGCAATTACGGTTGACAGCGTTCGAGAAGAAGTTGAAAATGCTGGAAATCGTTTGACTAAAGAAACAAACAAAATTTCAAATCGTTTGAGAAATGACGATACTATTCATAGACGGGTGAGTTCAATCGGACGCTTAATTTCTGTGCTTTTTGGAACAGGATTAATACTCTTTGGATTGTTTTGGTTAGTGATGCTTTTGATATTTGGTGCAGCTGGATTGCAATTTATTCCAGTACAAAGTGATAGTGGTTTTCTTTCTTTGTCAGATTTTAGCAACCTTGTTTTATCTAATGAAAGCGATAATACCATGGCATGGATTGGTGGTTTTGTAGCTGGTTTCTCTGCTATCTTTTTTGTATTGCTTTTGGGTATTAAGTTGGTATTCAAAATTCGCAACAAATGGTCGAAACGTGCTTTAGGCTTGTTGTTTATTTCTGGATTTATTGGAACAATACTTTGTGTTTTCATCGGACTTAAGACGGGTCGTGAGATGACAAATGAAGGTGAAATCGAACGATTAGTAGGTAGTGTTCAGTGTGAACAATTAGTGATTCAATCGCATCATTCGAACAACAGAAAAAGTGGAAGTTTTGAAGTAAAAACAGACGATGATTTCAATTTCATCACACTGAAAGGTGAAAATATTGAAGAAGGTGGAATTCATTTTGAATACCGTTTATCTGATGATAGTTTATTTCATATCAAACAAAACTTGAGTGCACATGCGCATACACATAGATCAGCTGTTGCTAAAGCGAAAAATATCAAACATTCTGTATCATTGGATAGTACCGTTTTGAATGTCAATGCACATTACTCTTTTCCAAAAAGCGATAAATTAAGGGATCAGGAAGTGTATATCATCATTGAAATTCCAGAAGGGAAATCGGTCAAAATAAACAGACAAATTATCCGTCTTGGTTCTGACGAATTCAACGAAGAAATCATCGATGAATATTACGAAGAACATGGCGTTCTCAACAACGATGGAGAATACAACCATCATGATTAAAAAAAAGTGGCTCATACTAAATGAGCCACCTTTTTTTAATTATTTCAGAATTCTAGTCTTATTTATTTCTTAGAATAAGCTGCGTATTCAAGTTTTGAATCATCAAATTTGAATAATGGTAACAAAGTATTTGATTTGTCTTTGTCAATCATTCTGTCATACAAAAACTTTGCAACGATTAGACGATCATCCTCAAATGTTAACGCTTCCGTTACTTTATATGCCTGACTAGCCGTCAAACAAAAGTTTGTCAATTGCGATAAAATGAAATCCTTTTTATCATCGTCCATCATGATTTCTTTTACATCTGTAACAAATGCATCTGCATCATTCATAATGTTCTTACATGTAACAACTGGATGAACTGAATTGGTAGATGTATTCACATTGGTATTGTTGCTTGTGTTTACAGTATTATTACTCGTATTCGATTGAGTTCCTAAAGTTGTTGTAGTCGTTGTAACTGTTGTATTTTGAGAATACTGCGTATTACCTTGGTTCGATTGATTGTTTGTGTTCGTTGTATTTGTGGTTGTTTGAGTTCCTGCACCCATTCCATTCATGTTGACCGACATGTTAACATTTTCACCACCCATTTGTGGGTCAGAAACGTTAATTGAAACATTCATTCCAACTGTTCCATTTGGATTATTTGGATCCGTCACCGTAACTGTTTGATTTACACCTTGACCGTTTGTATTCGTGTTTGTGGTACCACTCATATTAACCGAACCATTTGTGGTACCCGATTGTACATTCCCACTTTGATTAATGGTAACATTTCCATATGTGCCAGAAGTTGTTCCTGAATTAGTTGTAGTCGTTTGTTGTGTAGTGACCGTTTGAGTTACAATAGCATCGCTATAAACAGCAGAATTATCAGGGCGATATGCTAAAACACCTTGACTTGTATTTGCTCCAGCTGTTGGTGCCATTCCGATCAATTGTAGTTTTCCTTTTCCTTTTTTGAAAACAATTTTCGTTGTAATATCAGATGGTTCTTCAATAAAGAAATTTTTATCTATATCAGCTGTTTTTCCATCAGCAAAAATCATTTTCACAGAATAGGATCCGTTTTTAATTCCACCAACCGAAACGTTGGTCATCGGAACTGAATTTTGTTTAATACCGTTTAGGATAACATAAAATTGTTGTCCACCATTATTAAAAATGGTAAGGTTACTTTGAGAGAATGATACCAAGCCAATCAGTAAGAATAATAGTGTAGTTGTTTTTTTCATAGGTTTATTTTTTTGTGGTCGCTTTTGCTAAGACCATGCCAAGTTAAACGTTTCTAATTAATATTCAAAAGAAAGCCTTTAAACGTTCTAAACAACTTCAAATATTCGTAAATTAGAGCTCTGATATGGATTACGTAATTGTCGACATAGAAACAACTGGTGGAAGTCCAAAAGCATCTAAAATAACAGAGATTGCTATCTATAAACACAATGGCGTTTCTATCATCGATGAATTTTCAAGTTTGGTTGACCCTGAAATGAAAATTCCTGAATTTATAGTTCGTCTAACGGGAATCAGTGATAGAATGGTTGAAAACCAACCAAAATTCTTTGAAATAGCTAAGCAAATAATTGAATTTACGGAGGGATGTATTTTCGTTGCCCACAATGTTGGTTTTGATTACGGCATTTTGCGTCATGAATTCAAATCATTAGGTTTTGATTTTCGTCGTCCCCATTTATGCACAGTCAGAGCTTCTCGCTATGTCCTACCAGGATTAGATTCTTATAGTTTAGGAAAATTATCCCGTAGTTTAGGTATTGAAATTATTGGTAGACATAGAGCTGGTGGTGATGCTTTGGCAACTGCTCATTTGTTCACAATGCTCATTGAAAAAGACGTTGCGAATCTTCAAACCTTTATTCAACAAGAAGTCAATCCTAAGATTTTACACCCGAATTTAGATTTGGAAGTATTGGATGAAATTCCAAGCAAAACTGGAATATATCAATTTTACAATGAATTCAATCAACTGATTTATATCGGGAAGAGTAAACAAATAAAAAACCGAGTTGATCAGCATTTACGCAATACCAAAACGAAAAAGGGGATTCAGATGCGTGGTGAAATTATGCGCATTGAATACGATTTGACTGGTTCTGAATTAATTGCTTTGCTCAAAGAATCACAATTAATTAAACACCATACTCCAATTTATAACCATCAATTAAAAAAGAGTCGCTTTCCATATGGATTATATGACTATTTGGATGATAATGGTTATTTGCGTTTACACTTGGGTTTAACTTCAAAACGAACTGAAATCCCATACTTAAGTTTTTCATCCAAAAAAGAAGGTGTTTTACACTTGGAAAAGATGGTTGAGGAATATAATTTATGCCAGAAACTGTGTGAATTATACCCTACAAAAGCGGCTTGTTTTCATCATTCAATTAAAAAATGTAATGGTGCATGTGTACAGGAAGAATCCACATTTGATTACAATGCTAAAGTGGAACGATTACTGAATGATTTAAGCTTTAATGGCGAAAGCTTTTATATTATTGACAAAGGACGTCACAAAAGCGAAAAGAGCCTTGTTTTAATAGAAAGAGGAAGTATTGTTGGATTTGGATTTGCTCATTTCAATTTTCAGAATCAGCCAATATTTAAATGGAAACGATATATTGAGCAATCAACAGAAGACCGTGACGCAAGAACCATATTGAATTTATTCTTGCGCAAAAATGAAAAAATTGAAATCGTAAGATTCTAAGGATTCATTCCATTCCCAAAAATCCAATTCCCGATTATCATTACCAATACCAACCCTACGAAAAAAATCATACTCCTCTTTTTTTAGATGACGATGTGTTAATCAATTTGGTTGGTTGATAAAATGTTAAAAATAGAGTGCATAAAAAAAGCCGACCGTCAGTTGACGGTCGGCTTCTAATAACTCAGCTTTTAATTACTTTTTCAATCTCTTAGAAAAGTCAATTAATATTGGTGTTGCAACACATAAAGAAGAATAAGTTCCAATCACAACTCCTACAAGAAGTGCGAACAAGAATCCTTTAATTGCTGGTCCACCAAACAAGAACATGATTAATACAACAACGAATAAAATCATAGATGTATTAAATGTTCTACTCAACGTTTTATTCAACGATTTATTAATAATATCATGATGGTGTTCATCATCATGGCTATCACGTAAATTTTCACGAATACGGTCAAATACAATTACGGTATCATTCATGGAATAACCGATAACTGTTAGAATAGCTGCAATGAATGCTTGATTTACATCTAAACTAAATGGTAAATAACCGTGTAATAATGCGAACACAGACAATACGAAGAAAGCATCGTGCGTTAATCCGACAATTGCACCAAGTGAATATTGCCAGTGACCGAAACGCATAAAGATGTATGCAAAGATTGCAAGTAAAGAAAGAGAAATTGCAATTGCAGAAGAAGACCACAATTCTTTTGAAACAGAAGCAGAAATACTCCTAGATTCAACGATCTCATATTTCCCCATTTTATCCTTGCACTTATCTAAACCTTCTTTCAATTTTTTAGTTACTTCAGCTGTAGCACCATCGTTTTCACGCATGAAATTGGTAACAATCTCAACATTGTAATCATTCGATTTTGTTTTCAAATCAATTGAAGCAATTTCACCGTTTTCAACAAATACTTTAGAAAGGTTAGAACGCATGTAATTCATGTCTGCTTTTTGTTCAAATTTCGCAACAAACGTTCTACCACCTGTAAACTCAACACTTTGTTTCAATCCACGAGAGAACATTGCAAATATCCCAATAATTGTTACAGAGATTGAGAAAATATAGAAATACTTTCTTTTTCCAACCCAGTCAAAATTGAAGTTTTGAAATAAGCCTTGAGAGAACTTTGTATGAAATGAAATCGATTTTCCTTTTGTCAACCAAATTGTAAAAATCAATTTCGAAATTACAATTGCAGAGAACAAAGACGTAAAAATACCGATGATTAATGTCGTAGCAAAAGATTCAATTTCACCTTTTCCAAATACTTTCAATATAATAGCTACTAATAAGTGAGTAACATTCGCATCAATAATTGAAGGTAACGCTTTTTTGAAACCGGTATTTACTGAACTTAACAAATCAGCTCCACGAGCTTGCTCTTCCCTGATTCGCTCAAAGATCAAAATATTCGCATCGACGGCAGTACCAATTGTAAGAACGATACCAGCAATACCAGCTAATGTTAAAACAGCACCAAAAGAAGCTAAACTTCCGAAGATAAATACAACGTTTACAGTTAATGCAACGTTTGCTGCCAAACCTGCTTTTCCGTAGTAGAAATACATGTAAAGTAAAACTGCTATGAAGGCAAAACCAAATGAGATTAAACCAGCACGAGAATTTTCTAAACCAATTGTTGGTCCTACTTTCGTTTGTTCTTTAATTACACATGGAGCTGGAAGAGCTCCACCATTTAATAAACCTGCAAGATCTTTTGCTTCATCAATTGTAAAAGAACCTGAAATTTGAGTACTTCCACCTGTAATTGCATTAATAACTCGAGGAGCACTGTAAACAACATTATCCATAGTAATAGCAACAATCTTGTTGACATTATCAGAAGTCATTTCAGCCCATTTATCAGCACCATCATCAGTCATTTTCAAATCAACAGTGATTTTTCCTGATTGTTCATCATATCCTGTTGAAGCAGATTTCACATCTTTCCCTCCAACTCGTGGTTTTCCAGATTCAGGAATACGAATAGCATATAAAGCATAGGCCATTTCTTTCGAGTTCGTTGCAACTTGCTCCAATTCTGCAGACCACATGAACTTTACATCTTCCGGGAACAATGCTAAAATGTCGTTTCTATTTAAGATTAAATCAACAGCCGTCCTATTTTCAGCTGCAACATAACCAAGAGCATAATCTCCAGCTGGCTTAACGAAATCAGACAATCCTTTTTGAGAACCACCTAAAGTTGATAACGACTCTAAAGATTTGTCTTTTTTCAAGGAATCACTTGAATCGGCTACAATAGCCAAATCATCAATAATAACTTCTTTGGTACGAGATAGTGAAGTTGCTTGTTGCCATTGCCCTCCAATTTCACTTGGGAAATAAGTTTCAAAGAATTGCAAGTTTGCCATAGAAACCATTTTCTGAGCAACCGTTGCTTCATCTTGAACCCCCGGTAATTCAATATATAACCGATTGTTTACCGCATCCTTGTTGATATTTGGTTGCGCAACACCAAATTGGTTAATACGCTTATTCATGATTTGCTCAACACCGTCCATTGAAGATGCTGCAATTTGTCTGAAATAAGCATCTACCTCATCATCAGTTGAATTCATTTTCAATCCATCAATCTCAGCAATTCCCAATAAACGCACAACCGGAGTTCCGTTATTCAAACGCTTGTTCTCCTTGATAAATAACGTAATAAAATCACCACCTTTTGAATTGTAAATTTTTAAAGCACTTTCATACGGCTTTTTGAATCGAAGATCACGTGGGTTTCGAGCATAATTCTTTACTAATTCAGAAACTGAAATTTCCAACGTAACACTCATTCCTCCAACTAAGTCAAGACCAAAAGCTAAACTTCTTTTCTTTGTCTCAGCGAAAGTTGACCCGAAAATTGGATAAACTTTGTTTTCTGCCTTTTCTTTTAATATTTGATTGATAAAAGCTGCTTTCGCTAATTCCTCGCCTTCTGGCTCAGCAAAATTAACGTATACTCCATTTGGAAGTAAAGCACTATCGCCAGTTGTAGCAGACTTTAATTTTAAGTCAGCAACTCTTTCATTTGCTTCTTTTTCTGATTTTTTCTCAACAGAATTAGAAACCCAAGTAAACGATAATTGATAAAGGCAAACAGCCGTTAATAATATCGTGATAAACCAAAAAAATCCTTTATTACGCATGTTCGTAAAACAGTTAGTTATTTATTAAGCCTGCAAATATAGAATTTACGTTTATTAATGTCAAATAAGATTAAAAGGTATTTACCAAGTTTATCAACATGGTAGTTTTAAGAGCCCCTATAAATTCAAAATTAATTCAGGCTCACAACGTTTTACTAAACGAAATCAGGCTATTAGCAAATTCATTCCAAGTGTTCGATTCTTTTTCTCTTCGAATATTATTTTGAAATTTTTCTTTTAAATTGTTTTCAAAATAGGCCGATATTGCCTCTTTTAGCAATTTTGAGTTTGGTTCTTCTACAATTAAACCTAATTCTGGCTTTCCAATTATTTCTTTTAGACCTCCAACATTTGTTGCAATTATTGGGACCTCAAAATGAAAAGATGTTGCTGTTATTCCTGATTGTGTCGCGGTGCGATAAGGCAAAATGCATACATCTGCGGCAGAAAAGTAATTCTGAACTTCTGAATCCGGTATATATTGATTGAAAAAAAAGATTCGACTTTTGGCTTTTGATTCATCAATTTGATTCTCATATTTCTGTAAATTACTATATACTTC
>JBEAUV010000053.1:0-14093 GCA_041161265.1 Bacteroidota bacterium
GTGAACGTGCCCATTTTTGTCGAGACGACCAATTGTAAAAACTGTGATTATCCATGCCGTCTGGTGCAATTAACGTGAATGAAAGTAGATTTTTCGCTATGAATGGGAGCAAGCACAAGGCAAATCTTCCTCCTTGACTAAATGCGAGTATATGAAATTTAGTTATGCTTTCTTCTTTTAGGATTAACTCGAAAAGTTCAACAAATTCTTCAGTTCTCAAAGGATTATTCTCAATTCTGCTTTCAGGAAAAATAGAATTACCATGGTGAAAGAGATGAATTGAAATCACCTTTCGATTTGTCGCTTCAAGAAATTCAAAATCATTTGCACTTCTTCCGTGACCATGCATACATATCACCACTTCTTCACCATCACCAAACACGTAATATTCGAGTTGAAGATTGTTGATGATTATTTGATTGATACGTGTCATATAGATTCTGCAAAGTTAAGTCTTTCATTATTGTTTTTAAGATTTCTTTAAAAGCAAATATTTCTCTTTAATAAATCGGAATAGTTATTAACGAATTTTGTTAAAAACATCATTGAATCGATTTAAAACCATCCGGACTTTTGATTAAATTTGCTCTCAGTTTATTGTATACGTTAAATTGAATCTCAAAAGAGCATAAAATGCCAAAAAACACCTCCATTAAGTCAGTATTAATCATCGGAAGCGGCCCTATTGTTATCGGTCAAGCATGTGAATTTGATTATGCTGGTTCCCAAGCAGCAAAGTCGTTACGTGAAGAAGGAATTGAAGTTACAATCATTAATTCCAATCCAGCAACTATCATGACTGATACGGTTGTAGCTGATAATATTTATTTACAACCCTTAGAGCCAGAAAGTATTGTTGAAATATTGAAAAAGCACAAGATTGATGCTGTTTTACCAACAATGGGTGGACAAACAGCTTTGAATTTGTGTATTCAATGCGATGAAATGGGAATTTGGGAAGAACATGGTGTAGATATTATTGGTGTTGATATTGCCGCTATTGAAATTACTGAAAATAGAGAAGCTTTTAGAGAATTGATGTTGAAAATTGGGGTAGGAATGGCTCCTCAGAAGACAGCAAAATCATTCTTAGAAGGAAAAGAAATTGCCCAAGAATTTGGTTTCCCGTTGTGTATTCGTCCTTCATATACCTTAGGTGGATCCGGAGCTGCAATTTTACATGAGCCAAAAGAATTTGATAATTTACTTGAACGTGGTTTGCATCTTTCACCTATTCATGAGGTGATGATCGATAAAGCATTGTTAGGTTGGAAAGAATATGAATTAGAATTGTTGCGTGATGCAAATGATAATGTTGTAATCATTTGTTCAATTGAGAATTTTGATCCGATGGGAATTCATACTGGAGATTCAATTACAGTTGCTCCTGCGATGACCTTATCCGATACAACATTTCAACGAATGCGCGATATGGCCATCTTAATGATGCGTTCTATCGGTAATTTTGCTGGAGGATGTAATGTTCAGTTTGCAATTTCCCCTGATGAAAAGGAAGAGATTATCGCAATTGAAATAAATCCACGAGTTTCTAGATCGTCAGCTTTGGCGTCAAAAGCAACGGGGTACCCAATTGCCAAAATCGCTGCTAAACTTGCGATTGGATATCACTTAACTGAATTAAACAATCAAATCACAAAAACAACCTCGGCGTTATTTGAACCGACATTGGATTATGTGATTGTAAAAATACCGCGTTGGAACTTTAATAAATTTCCAGGAACAGATCGTAAACTAGGTCTTCAAATGAAGTCGGTTGGTGAAGTAATGGGAATCGGACGTTCTTTTCAAGAGGCATTGCAAAAGGCGTGTCAATCGTTGGAAATTAATAGAAATGGTTTAGGAGCTGACGGACGCGAGTTAACGAATCAGGACGAAATATTACACAGTTTAGAATTCGCTAGTTGGAATCGTTTGTTTCATATTTACGATGCTATTAAATTGGGAATTCCTTTCAAGAAAATTGTTGAGAAAACAAAAATTGATATTTGGTTCTTGAAACAAATTGAAGATTTAATCAAGTTAGAGCGTAAAATTGAAAAATTCCATTTGGAGAATATTCCAAAAGAATTGATGTTTGAAGCGAAACAAAAAGGATATGCTGACAGACAAGTTGCGCATTTATTACGTTGTTTAGAATCAGAAGTCTATAATAAACGTATTGAGCAAGGAATTAATCGTGTTTATAAATTGGTTGATACCTGTGCAGGAGAATTTGAAGCTCAAACACCTTACTATTACTCAACTTTCGAATTTGAAAATGAAAGTATTAAGTCGGACAAAAAGAAAGTAATTGTTTTAGGTTCTGGTCCAAATCGTATTGGTCAAGGAATTGAGTTTGATTATAGCTGTGTTCACGGTGTTTTAGCGGCGAAAGAATGTGGTTATGAAACAATCATGATCAACTGTAATCCTGAAACGGTTTCAACAGATTTTGATACGGCAGATAAATTGTACTTCGAACCGGTATTCTGGGAACATGTTTATGATATTATCAAACACGAAAATCCAGTTGGTGTAATCGTTCAATTGGGTGGACAAACAGCACTTAAAATGGCTGAAAAACTAGAACGATACGGAATAAAAATACTTGGAACAAGTTACGAAGCGTTGGATTTAGCTGAAGATAGAGGTCGTTTTTCAAAAGTATTAGAAGAGAACAATATTCCTTTTCCAAAATATGGAATTGTAGAAAGTGCAGAACAAGCACTCGAACTTTCAGATGATTTAGGATTTCCATTATTAGTTCGTCCTTCATATGTTTTGGGTGGACAGAAAATGAAAATTGTTATCAATAAAGAGGAATTAGAACACCATGTTGTTGATATTATCAATGAAATGGGTAACAATCAAATTTTATTAGATCACTTTATTGGAGGAGCAATTGAAGCTGAAGCAGATGCTATTTGTGATGGTGAAAATGTACACATCATAGGAATTATGCAACACATAGAACCAGCGGGAATTCACTCAGGAGATTCTTATGCTGTTTTGCCTCCATACAACTTGGGTGATTTTGTAATGCAACAGATTGAAGATATCACAGTTAAAATTGCTTTGGCATTGCGAACAGTTGGATTAATGAATATTCAATTTGCGATTAAAGATGATAAAGTTTATGTGATTGAGGCAAATCCAAGAGCCTCTAGAACTGTTCCTTTCATTGCAAAAGCATACAATGAACCGTACGTGAATTATGCTACGAAAATAATGTTGGGAGAGAAGAAGCTTTCTGATTTCAATTTCAATCCACGTAAAGAAGGATATGCGATTAAAATCCCAGTTTTCTCTTACGAGAAATTCCCTGATGTGAAAAAAGAACTAGGTCCAGAAATGAAATCGACAGGTGAAGCAATTCGTTTTATCAAGAATTTGAAGGATCCATTCTTTACCAAAATTTATTCAGAACGTAATATGCATTTATCGAAATAGTGGTTGTATCGGCTAGTATATCAGGAATTTTTAGGACGGTTCTAATAATTATTGGTGCTATTGTTCTTTTGCGATTTTTAGGTCAATTGATGATTGCAAAAAGAAATATGGAAGCTGAAAGAATTCTCAATAAAAACCAACGCGAAGGTGAAGCTGAACGTCAACGAAAAATGAAAAGTTTCGGAAAAACGACAATACTTAGTGGAAGTTCTAAACAAAAAGAAAGTAAAAGTCATCCAGATATTATGGATGTTGATTACGAAGAAATTAAATAAAAAAAGGGATGCTAAATTAGCATCCCTTTTTTATTAAAGTTATTTCCTTTATTTTATTACAAAAGCTTCAATGTTCAATACTGCAATTTTCGGATTCGTATTAGCAGTAACTGTGATAGTTTTGTGCTGCTCCTTTAATTGGTCAACCTTAGGATGAAAAACAACTTCTATTTTATCTGATTTACCCGGCATGATTGGTTTCTCAGGCTTTTTAGCCGTTGTACACCCACAACTAACATCAACCTTTTCAATTATTAAAGGTTTTTTTCCAGTGTTAGTTACAATAAACGAAGCGTTATTATCTGTGTCTTCTTTGATCTTTCCAAAATTTTGAGTTGTTTTATCAAATGACATTGTTGTAGCATTTGATGCTGCTTCTTTCGCTAATTCTTGTTCTTCCTTTTCAATTTCTTGTAAAGATGCTTTTAAATCCTCTTCACTTCCTTCACTAGCGGCAATTGCAGAAGACACTTCTCCTGAACCAGATTTCACAGTATTCGTTTCATTTCCACAGCTTGAAATTATAAATAAACAGATTCCAAGAATAAATTGATTTTTCATAGATGTTTTTTTTATATTACAAAATTATTATTTTTTCTTTTAATTCAAATTTGCTTTTTCATATTCTTTATTATCCAATGCTTTGACTGCTCTTTGAATAATTTCATTTGAATCATTGTAAACTTGATAAAATTCATTGTATCCCCAAATATCTTGGGCTAAAACAGCTTTTAATCGAAGTTTTATTAAATCTTCACTTGTTTTATATTCTTCAACGTTGAAGAGAAGTTCTTTATCTTCTTTTGCAACGTATTCAAAAAATGCGTCCATGAATTTTTCATCAAATGAAAATCCTTTTAAATAACTATCAAACGTTGGATAAGTAAGCATTAATTTGTCTCTTTGCTTGTCAACATAGTCAAGAGAATAACTGTTTAAATGTCCACCTTGAACTAAGTCTCTGTAATAATCGGTAACTCCAGAAGTGTCAATTGGAACAAACAAATCCGGCATTACTCCACCGCCACCATACACAGTTCTTTTGGTAATCATGGTTTGAAATTTCAAAGAATCAGGTAGTTTAATTGAATCGACATTACTGAATTCACCATTTAGATAGCGCTGAGTTAAATCTTTTTTGTAAAGTTCTAAATCATCATACGGTTTTTGAATCCATCTTCCAGTTGGTGTGTAATAACGTGCAATTGTTAAACGCATTTGTGACCCATCCGTTAAATCAATTGGTCGTTGAACCAAACCTTTTCCATACGTTCGTCTTCCGATAATCATTCCTCGGTCCCAATCTTGAATTGCTCCGGAAACAATTTCACTTGCAGAAGCAGAATATTCATCCGTCAAAACGATTAGTTTTCCTTCTTCCCACAATCCTTTTTTTCCTGCTTTTAGATTATTTCTTGGTTGCGCTCTTCCTTCAGAATACACGATTAATTTATCGCCCGAAAGAAATTCATCAGCAACTTTTTGAGCAGCATCAAGTAATCCGCCGCCATTTCCTTGTAAATCAAAAATCAGATTTTTCATTCCTTGAGCCTTCAAATCAATTAAACTCTTTTGAATTTCATCAACAGTACTTCTTGAAAAACTATTTAATTTGATATATCCAGTTTCAGGTGTTATCATGTAATGGGCATCAACTGAATTAATTGGAATATTATCTCTTGTTATAACAAAATCAAGAGGTTTCTTTGTTTTCTTGCGCATGATTTCGATTTTCACTTTGGTTCCAAGTTCACCTAAAAGACGTTCTTTGACTTGCCCATTTTTCAAACCAATACCAGCTACATTTTCATTTTCAATTTTTGTGATTTTATCACCAGGCATGATTCCTAATTTTTCTGAAGGTCCACCTGGAATTGTCGCTACAACCATTAATGTATCTTTCAATATTTGAAAACGAATTCCAATTCCAACAAAACTACCATTGATAGATGAATTTGCTTCTGCAACTTCTTCTTTTGTTATGTAAGTTGAATGTGGATCCAGTTTCTCTAACATTGCAACTATTGCTGCATCAGTCAATTGGTCATTATTGACAGTGTCAACGTACATTCTAGTGATATAGGTTAAAACTTCGTCGAATTTTTGAGTTGTACCAACTTTATTTGGGTCAATTTGAGAAAAGCTATTAAACACACTTAGCGTAATCGTAAGGAAAGCGAGAATCTTTGTCATAGTTGATAATTATTAAACTTTATAAATATAGCTCAAATAACGTTGAAATGTTAAAAATAGTAACGGGTTGACATGAGAAAAATTGTTAATTAATTCAAGGATTCAATAAACAATTGAATGTTGAATGATAAATGGAGATATTGGGCAATTTTTAATAAATTATTAGTTACTTAGTTTTTTAATAAAAGAATAAATGAAGGGGTTGATATTGTTCGTTTTTGTTGTTTTCTGTGTTTCAAAAGGAAGTGCTCAAATTCGTGAGTTTGATAAATTAGAAGTACTATATGCACAGAATCATTATAAAATGGTTTACCGCAAAGCAAATACTTTGTTAGATATTCCTGATTACGATTTTTCTCAAATTCCCAAATTTTATAAAGCAATAAGTTTATTTCAGTTATGTCAAAATGATCGATGGTTGATAAGACATCCAAACGCTTTAGAGGACGCTGCAAAAATGTTCATGGAAATCAAGAAATCAAGCGACGGCAAAAAAGTGTTTGACGCACATATCTATGAAATATCTTTTTTAAAATACGATTTAACTTCTTGGGCAGAAGATTTAAAAAGAAGAGGGCAGAAGGAGGAGTTTGAGCGACTTCAAAAAGTCACTGATGGTTTATTTGATGAGATTCCTGATATTGATTATCAAGGTGAAATTGCCGAAAAAGACATAGTTGAATCAGATGATTCTGAAAAAGATCTTTATTCAAAAGAAAGAGATAAAATTGTCGAATATGCAAAAAAGCAACTTGGTGTACCTTATGTTTGGGCTGGAAATGACCCAACTGGATTTGATTGTAGTGGATTTACTGGATATGTGATGAAGGAATTTGGCAAAGAATTACCAAGAAGAGCAATCGATCAATTTGATATTGCAAGAAAAATAAAAGAGAAAAACGTTCAAAAGGGTGATTTAGTTTTTTTTGATAATGGTTCAGGGATTTCTCATGTCGGAATGATAATCTCAGATAAAGGGAAGCCCCTTGTAATGATTCATGCCAGTTCCTCCAAAGGAATTATTGTAACTGAAATTGAACAATCTGATTATTGGTTGACACGTCTTAAGGGCTTTGGAACTTATGTTTACTGATGTTTGCGTTTAAGTTTTAAACCAAATAACACTAGTATCAATATAGAACTTAAAAGAAAAGAATATATTATTATCAAATGAAATAGCTCATTTGATAATTTAAAAAATAACATTCCTTCAATCAAGCAAGTTGAAACGATGGTCGACCAAAATGTTATGGTTGCAATTTTTCCTTTAAAAGATTTAATCCTTAATAAAAATCCAATTAATAATTGAAGGAAAATGAGTGCGAATGAGAAGTTCCAAGTGCTTTTTAACAAATCCAAGTAGAAATAATCTGCAAATAAAACGACTATATTTATTAGATTAATACATGAAAATAAAATATATGTTTTTGTGTGATGGGTTCTTATTCCGTAAAGTGAAAAGTAAGCTGAAATGCATAAAAATGAATAAAACAGGAGGAATAAATATGGATATAGTTCTCCTTTTAAAATCAATGAATACAGGCTGTAGCAGAACAAAGTTAGTGCTGTAATGAGAATGCCAATATTTAGTTTTTGAAGCATTGTTTCAGTATAATGAGAGTGTGAAAATACACAATACTTTTTACAATTAATTGTCAATTATAAATGAAATCGTCGATTCGATTCTGCTGCACAGACTAAATTCCACAAGGCTCTAGCGCCAACATTTGCATCCCAGTCATCATCTTTACCTGGAGCAACTTCATTTAAATCGAATCCAACAATTTTTTTACCCGATTCTGCTAATTTGAAAAGTATATAGGTGATTTCTTCTAATTTGAATCCACCAGCAACTGGAGTTCCAGTGTTTGGGCATAATTCTGGTGATAATCCATCAATATCAAAAGAAATGTAAACATTTTCAGGTAAATCGTTGATTATTTTCTTAATTTGACTTGCCCAAGTTTCGCCATTGAATTGTCCTTCTTTTAAAGCCCAATCGAAGTAAGTCGAAATTCGACCATTACTATTTTGTATTAAATCAACTTCAGATTGAGCAATATCACGAATTCCAACTTGAACCAATTTATTCAAATTAGAACAATTTTTTAAAGCGTTAAACATGATACTCGCATGAGATTGTTCAAATCCTTCATATGCATCGCGTAAATCAGCATGAGCATCAATTTGTAAGATTCCAAACGGTTTGCTTTGGGAATCAATGGCTTCAATTAGTCCTAATGGAGTGGAATGCTCACCGCCTAAAACACCGACTAACTTACCTTGTTTTATTAATTCTAAAGCACGATTTTTAAGGTTGTCCTTTAATGCGTTTTGAGCTTCTGAGATTGTTGAAACGGTGTGTTGAAAATCTTTGTTTTCTTCTAATTTCCCACCATTTTCAAGGAAATCAATGTATTCAATCGCTTCAATACATAATTTAGTATTGATTTCTTTCCATTCGTTTGAAATGGCAGTCATGAAAACCTTTGTTTGAAAGGCATTTTCTAACTTTGGATGATAAAAATCTAATTGAACCGAAGCGTCTAAGATTGCTTGTGGACCATCACTGGTTCCTTTACCATAAGAAGCTGTAGCATCCCAAGGGATAGGAATTATTACAATGTCAGCTTCATTTTCTGTAACAGGAAAACCGAATAAATTTCCGTTGGCAATTCCAACACCGTTTGGATCAAATGTCATATCAAAGTGGTATTAAAAAAAAGCCACAGATTCACAGATCTTGAAGTTCTGTCTTTCTATGGCTTAATATGTTTGTATTGTTATTTTTTCAAAAGAGCTTTCACAAAATTCGGTGTCGCAAAACTTCCTTTGTGAACATCAGCATTATAATAACGTAATCCTTTTTCTTCAACAAATGCATCTATTGTAGATTCATTTGAAATCATTTTAGGATGTGTTTCACCTTTTAATCCATATTGGAAACTCCACATTCCTGTAGGGTAGGTAGGGACAAAAAACAAAGAAACTGGCGCTTTGTCTTTTCCAAAAATATCTTGTAAAGTATGGTTCAATTCTGTAAATGCTTTTTCATTGAATTTTGGTGATTCTCCTTGAGCAATCAAGATTCCATCTTTTTTCAATGCTTTATAACAATTGGTGTAAAATTCAACTGAGAACAATCCTTCAGCAGGACCAACAGGATCTGAACCATCAATAATGATAATGTCGTATGATTCAGGGCTAGCAGTTTTTAAAAATGCAATACCATCATCAACCAATAATTCTAGTTTTGGATTATCAAAAGCAGCTGCAATTTGTGGTAAATGTTCTTTACAAGCAGTAATTACTTCTCCATCAATCTCTACCATTGTCACTTTTTCAACGCTTTCGTGACGTAAAACTTCTCTTACAGTTCCGCCATCACCACCACCAATAACTAATACATTTTTTGCATTTCCATGTGTGAAAAGTGCTGGATGTGAAATCATTTCATGGTAATGGAATTCATCTTCAATAGTCGTCATAACCATATCATCCAACGCAAGCATTTTTCCGTATTTGTATGATTCAATTATTCGTACACGTTGAAAAGGGGATTGAACATCAAAGAAAACTTCACCCGTAAAACGAAGAGAAAGCGCTTGAAACTCATCTTTATCAGTAAACCAAACATTGCGCGTGAAGAATTCAGGATTTCTCCATTCTCCAGCTTTTTGACGCATTGTTGTCATATCGAAATCATTGCGCGTCAATAAGTTTACTGACCCACGTTTCATTTCAATCGCCGAATAGGATTGAGATTTAAAGCATTCTTTTAAATGATCAAAAGAAATCCAAGCATCCATTTCACCGCATGTAAAAAGATCTACCGCAGCATACCCATATTCTGGCCAAGTATGAATTGCTAAATGACTTTCTTGAATAACAACAACTCCAGAAACTCCAAAAGGAGAAAAATGGTGAAACGTAGAATTAATAACAGTAGCTCCAGCCTTTTGTGCTGCTGCAACCATGTCTCTTTCTATTGCTGCTACATCATTCATGATATGCGGGTCGCAATTCATAAACTCTACAAGTATGTGATTCCCTAGTGCTGTACTCATTTTCTTAGACTCTTAATAATTTGGCGCAAAGTTAAGGTTTTCGAGCAAAAAGGAAAGAAAGTTGAATGAATTATATTTAAAAGCCAATGTTAATTTGGTGTAAAGCGTTTTTATTTGAAACATGAAATTCGAGTTTGTCAATTCGATCCCATTGTTTTTTTCTTTCAAACAATAAAAATTAGTTTCTTTTTGAGATTTTTTTTCCCAAAACGGGAAATAGTGATTTCTTAATTTTTCGTTAAACCCAATGTTTTATTGACTATTTATCCATGGCATACTTTTCCTTGTGCCGATTCGACTATCATTTAGACCATGATGCCGAATTAACGCAAATCTATGATTATGAAAAATTTATTTAAATCAAAAAGCAAAAGCCTTAATAAAAGTTACTTGTTTGTGATTTTTTTAGGTATTTCATTAAATAGTAGTGCCTTGAATATAACTTCAAATGGAACATACACTATAAATCCTTGTGGAACAAATGTAACGATATACGATGCCGGTGGAACAGGTAATTATACAAATAGCAATAACGGCTATGTATTCCTTAGAGGAGGCGGGAATACAGTAATCTCAATTTCCGGAACCTGGTCAATTGCTAATGGTGATAACTTATTTATTTATGAAGGTGAGGGGCCAATAGGCACTGCTTTGCAAACATTGACAAACAATACAACTGGAACTGCGACAATATCTTTCACTGGTGCAGCTGGTAAATCATATACGTTGAGATTTACATCTAATAACAGTGGAGTTTCCACAGGTTTTGTTGCGAATGTAACTTATACAGGAACATGTAATTCAAATCTTGTTACTATACCAGCATCTGGATTTAATACAGTGTCATGTGGCACTAATAGTTCGTTACAAGATCCTGGTGGAACTGGTAATTATTTAAATAACCAAAATGGATATACTGTTTTACAAGCTTTATCAACATCTGTTATTTCAATTGTTGGTTCTTGTTGGACGGAAGCTTCTTTTGATTATGTCGCAATTTATGTTGGCGTAGGTACAGGTAGTACAGCAGTTGCAACATATTCAGGGCTATCAAATTTCTCATATACAGGTGCCGCTGGTCAAACGCTTACTATTCGTTTTTACAGCGATGTAAGCAATGTTAATCCTGGTTGTTACATTAATGTTATGTATTCTGGATCGTGTGTGGTTAATTCCCCTCCTTTATGCGTCGCATCAGCTCCAACACCTGCAGATTTAGCAACGAACATTTCGATAACTCCAACTTTATCTTGGGTAACTGTAAGTGGAGCAACAGGTTATGATGTTTATTTTAGTACTAATCAAACCTTAGTTAATAATTTGGATGCTTCTGTTCTTACTTCTACTAACCAAGTAGGATTAACATATAATCCAGGTTCATTAAATGGAGGTACAACATATTTTTGGAAAGTAGTTCCAAGAAATGCATTTGGCGCGGCTAGTGGTTGCAGCACATGGCGATTTACAACAATTTGTTCTACTGTAGCAGGTGCGATTAGTTCAAACTTATCTTCAACGGTTGTTAATGATGCAATTACCTACAATGTGACTGGAAGTAGTGGATCAGTTTTAAATTATCAATATTCGTTTAATAATTTTTCTACCATTGCAGGAACATTTACAACATCCACAAACCCATGGACAATAAATGTTAACTCTTTACAGCCTTCAATTTCTGTGCGAGCAACTACACAAGCAACGGGGTGTTCTCAATCAATTACAAATATAGTAACAACTACCTTGATTTGCGCTCAACCAAGTTCAAACATGACTTCTGCAGGTGATTATATAAAAAATGTAATATTTAATACTATTTCCAATCCCAGTACATCAGATGCATCTGGAGATGGTTATCAAAACTTTCAATCTATTACTTCGAATGTAGCACAGGGAAGTACTTATAACTTGACCGTTAGCGGAACAAAAACCTTTGGAGCATGGCAAGGTTACGTTGCTTGGATTGATTGGAATAATGACGGCGATTTTGATGATATTGGAGAAAATGTTTTATTATCAGGACCTGCAGCATCTGCTACAGCGGCTATTCTAATACCTGTTGCTGCAGTAGTGGGCACAACAGTTACCATGCGAGTTATGTGTGAATGGAATGCTACACCAAGTACATTAGCATGTAACTCAGTAAATCGTGCTTATGGTGAGATAGAAGAATACAGGCTTGTTATTACGCCTAATCCTCTTCCGATAGAATTAATTAGCTTTCAGGCAAATTGCAAAGGAAACAAACAAGTAGAAGTTACTTGGTCAACTGCTTCGGAACACAATGCTAGTTATTATATAATTGATAAATCAAGAGATGGAATAACCTGGAATGTTATAGAAACGGCACTTGCAGCGGGAAATACTTCGTCAATTTCCAATTATTCCATTTTTGACGAGAATACACAAGATGGAATTAACTACTATCGTTTGACTCAATATGATATGGATGGGATTTTTGAAATATTCAATATTGTTTCGGCAAACTGTAGTTCAAATGAGATAGCAACTACGCTCATTTCTTATCCAAATCCAAGTAATGAAGGATTTTATTTGGATCTATATACACAAGAATTCAAAGGCCTAACTGAGATAACAATCAGTGATGCAAAAGGGGTTATGGTTTACAGTCAAGAAGTGCTTGTAGAAAAAGGCAGCAATGTATTTCATATTGAAGATATGAATGCTGCTCCAGGAATGTACTATATTAAGGTTTCAAATGGAACCACAATTTCCTATATAGTTAAACATAGTTTGCGTTAAAATCAATGGTCTGAATGGAAAAGGGGAAGGCAAACAAGCTTTCCCTTTTTTTGATTAATATGATTTAGGGATAAATGAATTATCATTTTAATGTAAGTAATTATTGGATTAATTTAGGAAAATATTTCAAAATCAGGAAAAATATTTAGAGCCACATGTGATTAAAATACTGTCTTGCAGTATATTATGTTTTTGGCATATTTATTAGATATACATTATTGATTATTAGTTGAGTGGTTTCGTTTAATAATCTTAAGGTAGATGTTTAGGTATTAGGTAATAGATAAAGGAGTGGAAATACCACTCCTTTTCTACTTAATTTAAGTCTTTACAAGTTTTAATTTATTTAATTTCTTCGGCTTCCCTAATCGGTTTTCTGAAAACAATTTTTCAATCAAAAATTTCCAGAGCAACATTTTGCGATTTATCAATTGTTCCGTTTAAAAGTGCCTTTGATAATTCGTTCAATACTTGCTTTTTTATATCTCTTTTTAATAGGACAAGAATTCACATGATGGAATTAACTGCCTACACTGCAATTTGATATAAAATCGAATTTTTGAAATATTCAATATTGTTTCCTTAACTTTAGATTAAATGAAAAATAAATTAAACCTGTGATTTTCATCGCTCATCTCTTTATGGAATAGTTCTATCTAAAAAAGTATTTTAAATATGGAAATGTGCTTTTTAAATAGAAACTTTGTGAAAGTTTTAAATGAAAATTGTTATGAAAATTAAATATTCTTTTTTTTTAGTATTATTATTTTCTTTATTAACTAAGTCCACTTTTGCAGGTGGTGGTTGCACTTGGACAACAACAGCTTCTGCAACAAGTTTAGGTTGGAATAATGCCGCCTCATGGACTCGTTCTGGCACATGTACTGGCTTTTGGCCTTTTAGCAGCTCTTTGGGAAGTGGTGATGTCGTTAATATTAATAATTCTGTAACAATTACAGGAAATGTAACCGTTCCGAATAATGCTACTTTAAATTTAAATGCAGGAACTTTTACAGTTAATGGAAATGTAGATTTGCAAAATGGGAGTACCTTTTTGTCTGCCATTGGTACAACAATGAATGTTAATGGAAACTTTAATAACAGCAATAATAGCACAGGAGTGACTGTAAATGGCAGTATTAACGTTTCAGGGAATTTAACTTCGGGTTCGGGTTCGACAATAACAAGTCCAACAGGAACCGGTGCATTTACTGTAGGAGGTTCAATAAGTGGTGCAGGAACAGTTTTTGGCTCTACTGCAGATTGTCCAAATACTGCAACCCCCTGCCTAACTAGTGATCTTTTTACCTTACCTATTGCACTATTAACTTTATCTGCTGATTGTAAT
>JBEAUV010000054.1:0-14051 GCA_041161265.1 Bacteroidota bacterium
TAATTCGCTTAAAAAGGAGGGCCATTCTAATAAGTTGAAAATTGTATTATTGGGAACACGTTCTCGATTACGACCAGTTTTGTTAACCGCATTAGTGGCATCATTAGGCTTTTTACCGATGGCTTTATCACATGGAAGTGGTGCAGAAGTGCAAAAACCATTAGCAACAGTAGTAATTGGAGGCTTGATTACAGCAACAATTCTAACGCTGTTTGTTCTTCCTATCTTTTATTTAATCTCAGAACGAAAAATGAAAATTCAAAAAAGTAAGAAAACGGTTCTTGGAATGATTCTATTATTTCTATCCTTCAATCTTTTTGGGCAAGTTCCTCAACAACTATCTGTTCAAGAATGTATCGAAAAGGCGAAAACGAAAAATCAAGCTTTACGTGCAACTGAAATGCAAATTCAAAAGGAACAAATGATTGGGAAAAGTAATGTTGTAATACCTAAAACGAATATTACTTTAATGGCGGGTCAATACAATTCATATTACAAAAACGACAACAATGTTTCTTTGTCTCAAACAATACCATTTCCAACTGTTTTTAGTAAACAGAAAGAATTAGGAATGGCGTTATCAGATCAAGCTAAAGTTGTGTATTCTTCAAATTTAAAGGATTTAGAATTGCAAATTTATTCCACGTATGAAAATATCAGATACCTAAAATCGAAAGCGGAAATACTCAAAGAACAAGATTCTTTATTGATTGGTATTGAAAAACGGTATGAGATAAAATTGAGTCTGAAAGACGCGACCAAATTAGATGCTGTCCTGATTAGTAGTAAGCGGAAAGAAATTCAAAATCAGATTCAAATCAATCAACAAAAATTGAAATCTGAAGAAAATCTCCTTCAATTATTGATTGGTTCAGAGAACGAAATCACGATTGCTGATAGTCAGTTTGAGTTGTTAAATTTCGCTCAATTACCTGATTCTAGCGATTTCATTCAACATCCGCAAGCACTTTATTTTCAAACTGAACAGGATGTTCTTGAAAAACGAAAAAAAGTTTTGATTGCTCAGACATTGCCTGATATAACAATTGGATATGTTAATCAAACTTTAGTTGGTGTTCATTCAACTTCGTTAACAGATAATCAAGTTTTTGTGCAATCTAATCGTTTTCAAGCAGGACAAATTGGTTTAGATATTCCAGTGTTTTATGGAAGTTCAAAACGCAAATCAAATGTGATAGATATCGAAATCCAACAAAATGATTTGAGAAAATCTCACGCGATAAATGAATTGAATCTGTCTTTTAACCAACGTATTTCTTACTACAATAGTTTGTTGGAATCTTACAATATGTACACCGATCAATTGATTCCTCAAACTCAAATCATGAAAGATCAAGGGAAATACTTATTGGAAACAGGTGAAATATCCATGATAGAATTTCTTCAAACAAAACAAGGAGTTATAGATATAGAAATGAATTTTATCCAACTTAAAAATGACATTAATCAAACTGTTCATCAGCTAAATTGGTTCATTCAAAATAATAATTAAACATGAAAAATATATATTTTATACTCGTATTTGGTCTTCTTTTATTAAGCTCTTGCTCCTCAAAAGAAGCAGTAACAGATGCACCTATAGTTGAATTGTCTACATCCGTTTTATTGAGTGCTGAACAAATAAAAAATTCTGAAATCACAGTTGGATTACCAACAAAAGAATTGATTGGAGTCACAATTTATGCAAATGGAATGATTGAAGTTCCGCCTCAAAACAAAACGGTTATTGCAGCAAAATTTGGAGGGTTTATTAAATCGCTAAGTGTTTTAGATGGTATGGCTGTTAAAAAAGGACAGGTTTTGTTTACTATTGAAGATCCACAATTGATTCAACTTCAACAAGATTATTTAGAAGTTAATGGGAATTTAGAATACCTAGAAGCTGAACTAGAGCGACAAAAAATACTTGTCAATCAAGAAGCAGGAAGTTTAAAAAACATGCAAATGGCCAAATCACAATACAATGCTGCAATTTCTCAGAAAAGTGGATTGAAAGCAAAATTGGAAATGGCTGGAATCAATATGAACCAGCTTAATAATGGTGTTCTGAAACCAACAGTGTCTGTTACCTCTCCATTTAATGGCGTAGTAACCAAGTTAATGGTTAATGTTGGCTCTTATGCAAATCCGACAGATCATCTTTTAGAAATAATTGATTTGAAACATGCTCACGCAGAAGTTATTGTATTTGAAAAGGATGTGAAACAATTGAAAATTGGTCAAAAAGTAAATTTGATGATGTCAAATATGGAAGAGCCAGTTGAAGCAAGTGTGTTTTTAATAGGGAGAGAAATAGGAAAAGACAGAACAATAAAAGTTCATTGCCATTTGAATAATGAAAACAAAGATTTGATTCCTGGTTCTTATTTTAAAGCTAGCATTTACACAGGTGAACAGAAATATTATTGTCTACCAAGTGAAGCGGTGGTTGAAATGAATGGAATGAATGTTGTGTTTTTTGAAACAAAAAAAGAGAATGGCAGTGCGTCGTATGTTCCTGAAGAAGTTCGTATTATTTCTGTCAATAATGGAAAAAGCGCCATTGAATACAAAAATAAAGCAAGAAGTTATTTAGACCCAGTAGTGATAACAGGAGCTTATAACATTATGTCTGCAATTCTTATTAAAAGTGAAGAAGAATGATTAACTTAGAAAGTATCACACAAAGTATAAATCAATATTCAATTAAAAATATGAGAACAAATTCAATTTTACTTGCAATTTTTGTGATGGGTGCTGCATTTTTAATGACACCAAGTTGTAAAAAAAACGGGAAATGTAATAAATCAAATATAAGCGAGAACGGAAGTGATGAAAGTCATAATTTCGGAATGAATTGTATGAATTGCCATGTCAGTGGTGGTGAAGGATATGGTTGTTTTACAGTTGCTGGAAGTGTTTCTAATTCATCTTTGACTACAAACGTATCATCTGGAACTGTTAAGTTTTATACCCTTGCAAATGGAGGGGGAGCTTTAATGCATGAAATCGCGATTGACAGTAAAGGGAATTTCCATACAACTGAATCAAATGATTATACAGGATTATTCCCTGCTATAACAGGCCCAAATGGCACAACGAATTATATGTCAACAGCAGTCCCTGCTGGAGCGTGTAATTCGTGTCATGGTGTTTCAACTGCAAAATTATATGCGAATTAAATTATCATGGACATAAAGCATATTCAAACAGAAATTGATGCTTGGTATTTATACAGCATTTTAGCGAAACACGAGGGAGATCCTATTGTTGCTAACGTCTTTGTGCAAATGAGTGAAATAGAAAAGAGTCACGCCGTTGCATTTGCAGAAAAGATGAATGTTAATTTTGAAAGTGTAGCAAATCCTTCATGGCGTGCTAAAACACTTCATTTAATTGGGAGAGTCTTTGGATATGATTATGTTCTCGGTGCTTTGATGGAAACAGAAAAAACATTAGCGGATGCTGTGATACGTCAAAAAGGCAAGAGTAAAATCCAAATCACAGGAACAGAAGATTCTCATGTGAAAATTCTTCGCTCTATTCTTGACAATGAAACGAGGGTTTCAGGAACGCAATTAGCACGTTTTGAAAAACGTCATCGGTCTGTGGGTGGCAATGCAATTCGAGCTGCTGTTTTAGGAGGAAACGATGGGCTTGTTTCAAACTTTAGTTTAGTGATGGGAATTGCTGGTGCTACAGTTGGACAAGCAGGTGTATTATTAGCTGGATTGGCAGGATTATTAGCAGGTGCTTTATCCATGGCTTTAGGAGAATGGATCTCAGTGAAAAGTTCACAAGAATTGTATGAGAATCAAATGCAATTGGAAATGGATGAATTGGAAACGAATCCTGAGGGAGAACGAAAAGAATTAAAGCTTATTTATATGGCTAAAGGAATTCCAGAAGAACAAGCAATTGAAATAGTTGATGATTTAATGAAAGATAAAAATTTAGCACACCAAGTATTAGTGAAAGAAGAACTTGGAATCAATGCTGAAGAATTGAAAGGTTCAGCCATGGAAGCTGCAATTTCGTCTTTTGTTTTATTCGGAATTGGCGCTGTAATACCAGTTCTACCGTTCATGTTTACCGAAGGAATGAAAGCAATTATTCTAAGTACCATCTTTAGTGCAATTGGCTTGTTTTTAATTGGAGCTGCTATTACACTTTTTACAGGAAAGAATGTATGGTTTTCAGGATTTAGACAAGTGTTTTTTGGTTTGGCTGCTGCAGCCATTACTTTTGGAATTGGGAAACTGATTGGGGTGTCAATAGCAGGTTAAAATTTTGTAACAATTAAATTTAAATAATATGAATCAAGCACATTTTCATTTACTCGTCAACCATTTACCGATTATTGTTCCAATTATCGGAGTTGTGGTTCTATTGAGCGGAATTATTTTTCGTTCAGAAATAGTTAAGCGTGTCGCTTACTTTGTTTTTATTATTGGAGCAATGGCTACTTTGCCAAGTATGCTGTCTGGAGAAGGAGCTGAGGAAGTTGCTGAAAATTTACCAGGAGTGACAGAAAACTTCATTCATGAGCACGAAGAGAATGCTGAAACGTTTGCACTTTTTAGTTATGTTCTCGGTGCTTTTGCACTTTTTGCTCTCTGGGCAAATTGGAAGAGAAAACCTTTTTCAAATTTATTGAGTTATGTTTTACTTGTTCTTTCGTTAGTTGTAATCTTTTTAGGCAAACAAACTGGTACAACTGGAGGAGAAATTCGTCACACAGAAATTAGATCTGGAAATGCTGCAGGAAATGGAGTAGAACAGGGAGAAAGTTCAGAAAGCGAAGCTGAAGAAGATTAATAGTGAAAGCATCTTATAGAAAAACGTTTTCTATAAGATGCTTTTAAAACACCATTTCAGTTAACCATTTTCTTAAATTACCGCAACTGTCCTTGACAATTAATTCAACCTTGTGTTTGCCATTTAATCCTTTTGGTTTGTCGAAAAACAAATAATCTCCTTTGGATTCATATTCCAAGACGTACCATTTACCATCGATAAAAAGGTCGTAATCAACTAATTCAGTTTGGTTTTCTTTTACCTTCCATAAATACCTTGTTTTCCCTTTTGATGATTCTGATGCGTTAAAATTCAACGGTGAAAGACTAGGTGGAATTGTATCCACTTGCACTCTGAAAACCCCCAAATAGTTCGATTCGGCTTCAATCCAATCATCATTTAAAGTCGAAAAAAGCGAGTGGTTTTTTCCACCAGAAGAGGTAACATTTATATAATATTTTGCGAATTCAATTTTAGATGATGGTAGTTTCATTTTTACAATCACGGGATATTGAATTGGTGCATTAGGATCTCCAAATGAAAATGGAGCAACTAGCGATAAATTCTTTTTTGTTGGTTCATAAAAAGTATGTTTCTGAGCAAAAAATTGAATCTTATCGTTTTGAAATTGAACAGTAGAATCAGGATGAAAATAGCTCCAAGAAGGAAAAATTGATTTTGAAGAATTTATTTTTCCTTCTGAAACAAGAATATTAAACTGTAAATTCGATTTATTCTTCTTAGCGTCTTGTGCCGAATAGGTGAGCGACAATTTATCTCCTGGTTTGACTTTAATTATTCCAAGGTCATTGCTTGGATAAATTGCTAACGGATTGTGTTCAGATTTAAATGACTTATGAAATTTTCGCTTGTTGACAGTATATTCATGATAATCTTTATGACTATTTATATACCGAGAATGATCAAATGCTACTTTATCAATTTGTTGTCTAAAAATAGTATCACTTCCACTTTTTAAAATGCTTTTGTATAAACCGCAAATGTTATCCGCAGCATCGAACTGATCCACAACTTCAAAAGCGAATCCAATTCCTCCATGTTCCGAACAATAATCGGATGGAACAGTAATCAAATCATTAGCAATATGATAGTCATTGTTTGTTTTTGAAACACTCACAATTTGCGATTTTCCAGGAACTTGATAACCATCATCAGTCAATGCATATACTTTGAGACCTTTGATTGTAGGAGGTTTGTGATCTTGAATTTCAAATCCATAAACCAATGGATTCATTGCTCCTTCAGTTTTTGTATCACGCAATTCAAAATGTAAATGGGGTGCTGTTGAACCACCAGTATTACCAGATAGAGCAATAATATCTCCTTTTTTAACTGGAATATCAGTAGATGTTAAAAACAGTTCGATTTCGAAATTTTGTTCTTTTTCTTGAACAGATTTCACAATTGAATCTAATTTCCCTTTAAAAGAAGCACAATGCGCGTAAACACTTGTTACTCCATTTGGATGATTGATGTAAATTGCTTTTCCGTATCCGTATGGTGAAATTTTTATTCGAGCAATATAACCATCTTCAACTGCATATAAAGACAAACCTTCAACGCCATTGGTTTTGAAATCAACTCCCATGTGAAAATGATTGGGACGCAATTCACCAAAATTAGCTGCCAAAACTAATGGAATTCCTATAGGTGAACGATATCTTGTTTTTGTACTTTCTTGCGAAAAGCAAAAAAATGGAAGCGAAAAAATGAAAATTAAATGAAAAAGACGAAATACCATATGTCAAAAGTAACTTTTTGAAAAAAAATATCGCAAGAATGAACTAAAAAAGTTGTGAATGTTCAAGACTATACTAATTTTGTACAAAGTCGTAACCAATGACAGATCGCATTCAAAATATAATTGATGATATTCGCCACAAAAGTGTAGCGTTACATCAACAATTGTTGGATGAACGTGAAAAAAATAGTGTCTTTCAATCGGAAGTACAACTGTTAACCGAAAGTATGGAACTTCAAAAACAAGAAGAAATTAAACTTCTTTCTGAAATTTCTATGCTAAAAGCGGAATTGGAAATGACAAAAAGTCAAGTTGTCGAAAATTCTCACCCTTCTGGAAAGAAAGATGAAGAAATTGATGAATTGGTGAAGGAAATTGAACACTGTATAAGTCAGTTAAAAAAATAACGAATGGGAAAATTGTCCTTGAAAGTCGTCGTTGCTGGTAGAACGTATCCAATCACTGTAAATGAGGGAGAGGAAACGAAAGTTACTAAAGCTGCTGAAGACATTAACAAAGCAATAAAAATGCTACAGGACAATTATGCGGTAAAAGATATGCAAGATTTACTTGCTATGACTGCCCTTCAACTAGCTACAAAACCTACAAATTCAAGTACATCCAGCAAACAAGAAGCAGACTATTCAGCTGTTGAAGGTAAACTAGATGATTTGCTAAAAGAGCTAGATTCGTTAAAATAAGATTCAAATTTCTTCCCTTCTCGTTTTTATTGATACAACCTGATTAATTGTAATTTAATTTGTTTAAAATATGAGTATTATAGGAATTTTAATAGGATTAGGAGCTGGAGGAGCTGGCGTTTTTATTTTGCAAAATGTCATTCTGAAAAACAAAAGAACTCAAATAATTCGTGAAGCCGAACAAGAAGCTGAAAATATCAAAAAAGAAAAAATGCTTCAAGCCAAAGAGAAATTTTTGGTTTTAAAAGAAGAACACGAAACAGCAATGAAGGAGAAAGAACGTCGCCTTCAGTCAACTGAAGATCGTGCTAGAGCGCGTGAAAAAACACTTTCACAAAAAATCGAAGAAGTAGGTAGAAAAGAAAGTGAGTTTGAAAGTAAACAAACTGAAATGGAATTGAAAGCTCAGGCTTTCGAATTGAAACATGCTGAACTTGAAAAGACTCAAGAAAAAAGAGTCGCTGAATTATCAAAGATTAGCGGTATGACTCCAGAAGAAGCGAAGAATCATTTGATGGAAGCATTGAAAGATGAAGCACGAACTGGCGCGATGACACATATTAAAGAAATCACAGAAGAAGCAAAATTAAATGCAAATAGAGAAGCAAAGAAGATTGTAATTCAAATGATTCAGCGAGTTGCAACGGAACACGCAGTTGAAAATGCTGTTTCTGTTTTCAATATTGAATCGGATGAAGTGAAAGGTAGAATCATTGGTCGTGAAGGAAGAAACATTCGTGCATTAGAAGCTGCAACTGGTGTTGAAATCATTGTTGACGATACTCCAGAAGCTATTATCTTGTCTTGTTTTGATCCAATCAGAAGAGAAATTGCTCGTTTAGCTTTACATCAATTAGTTTCTGATGGTCGAATTCACCCAGCTAGAATTGAAGAAGTTGTTGCAAAAACAAAAAAACAATTAGACGAAGAAATCGCTGAAACAGGACGTAGAACAGCAATGGATTTAGGTATTCATGGTTTACATCCAGAATTGACGAGAATGGTAGGTAGAATGAAATACCGTTCTTCTTATGGCCAGAATTTATTGCAACATTCACGTGAAGTAGCTAATTTGTGCGCTATCATGGCAGCTGAGCTTGGTTTGAATGTGAAAATTGCTAAAAGAGCAGGATTATTACATGATATAGGTAAAGTTCCAGACGATGAACCAGAATTGCCACACGCACTTCTTGGAATGAAGTTAGCTGAAAAGTATGGTGAAAAACCAGAAGTATGTAACGCAATTGGTGCTCACCATGATGAAGTTGAAATGACAACATTAATTTCTCCAATCGTTCAGGTTTGTGATGCTGTTTCGGGTGCAAGACCAGGAGCACGTAGAGAAATAGTTGAAGCATATATCAAACGTATAAAAGAATTAGAATCGTTAGCAATGTCTTATGATGGTGTTGCTCAGGCATATGCAATCCAAGCTGGACGTGAATTACGTGTCTTGGTAGAAGCAGAACGTGTGACAGATTTAAAAGCAGATGAATTATCATTTGCAATATCTCAAAGAATTCAAACTGAAATGACTTATCCAGGTCAAGTAAAAGTTACTGTGATTCGAGAAAAAAGATCGGTTAATTACGCAAAATAACTTCAGTTGAAAATGAATTTAAAAGATGTCAATGTTCTTGTAACTGGTGGAGCTGGTTTTATCGGTTCCAATCTTGTTGAGGCTCTTTTGAATTTAGAAGCAAATGTTACCGTTTTTGATAATTTAGAAACGGGAAGAATTTCCAATCTTCAAGAATTTGAGGGGAATAAACATTTTAAGTTTATCAATGGTGATATCCGTGATTTTGATTCATGTGTAAATGCTGTAAAAGGAATTGATATTATATCTCATCAAGCGGCTTTAGGTTCTGTGCCTAGATCAATTGAATTCCCACATAATACGCATGCTGTTAATGCAACTGGGTTCCTGAATATGTTGCACGCGGCAAAAGAAGCTGGCATCAAACGATTTGTATACGCGAGTTCTTCATCTGTTTACGGTGATTCACAAGCTTCGCCTAAAAAAGAAGGTGCAGAAGGGAATCCATTATCCCCATATGCTGTGACAAAATCATTGAATGAAAAATATGCAAAAGTATATAATCAATTACATGAAATGGAAACGGTTGGATTGCGCTACTTCAATGTTTTTGGACCGAAACAAGATCCAAATGGCGTTTATGCAGCAGCCATTCCAAAATTCATTGATAAAATGATGAAAGGAGATGAAATCATCGTTCATGGAGATGGGGAACAAACTCGTGATTTTACATTTGTCAAGAATGCAGTAATGGCAAATATTTTGGCTTTAACGTCATCAAATAAAGATGCTTTTGGAAAAGTATATAACGTCGCTTGTGGAAGTTCTTTTACACTCAATCAAGTCTTAGCAGCTATCAAAACTAATCTTGAAAAAAGCGGTAAATATAATACTGCTTCAAAAATCACTTACGGCCCTATCAGAAAAGGTGATGTGAAAGATTCTTTGGCTACTATTGATTTAATCAAATCAAATTTAAACTACTCTTCACCAATTGAATTTAGTGAAGGGATTCAAGTGTTATGTTCTTCGATAAATTGATATCACCACACATAAAAAATCAATCGATAAAACTTCTATATTTTATATATCTTTTTGTTATTCTGTTATTTTTTAAATGATTTTTGGAAGCAAAATGAGTAAGGCTAACGCAGATGTTGTTCATAACCTTTAACAATGCTTGTGATTATTTTTTATAAATATTTAATCAGTTAGTTTTAAATAAGTTAAAAAGGTCTTTGTGTTGGGTGTGTTTTAAGTCAATTAAAGAATACTTGAATCTTGTTTCTTGTGATAAGCGTAGATTGTTTTTAAAAATTGCAATTTGGTTTTACAACTAAGCCTTTTGTGTATATTACTTATTAATACTACTTTAGCGCTTTGTTAATATATATATATATGAGAGTATTAAATAATGGTTTGTTATTTCTTGGAAGTCGATATTCAAATGAGCCCAAGACTTCTTTCCTGCGTTCTTTCATTGATGCAATTGAACCGTATAAACAGATCCTTTACGCAATATCATTATATATTCCTACTCTAATTTTTAGTAGTGAGATTTATTATTTGTTTTTACCCTTCTTAATTATAGTTTTTGAATTTCCAACGTTAAAAAAACAAAGTTTTGATTTTGTAAAAAGTCCATTTCGGAAAAATTTTATTTATATCGTATGGTTGCCTTTCCTTTACGTTGTTTTATCTAGTATTAATAAATATATTAATGGGAATGAAATTTTATGCACTAAAGATTATTATGCTTCATTTTACCTGTTACCGTTATTAATACTAGCTGCATCGTTTACTGCAAAAATAAAATTCTATAAGGCATTAACAGTCATTATTTGTATCGAAAGTCTTGTTTGTTTAGGAGAATATTTTTTTAATGTGAGATCATTTTTTATAGAAAAAACAAATGATAATATCATTTTATCCAAAGAGCTATTGTATTATTCTCATGTTTTTGGACTAAGTGCTAATTCATCCATTATTGCGATGAAATTATTAGGTGGTTTTCTCTTGATTGAGCTGGCAATGTTTAAATCATTTTTTAGATGGTGCCTGAGGATTATTTTGATGGTGGGTTTAATTATCACATTCAACAGGGCTGTTTTAATTGCAGTTTTTGTTTTTTGGATACTTTACGGAATTTATTTCACAATAATTAATCGTAAAAAAATTGGGTTAGTTGTGGTGCGAATATTTTCACCTTTTTTATATTTCTTTCTTGTATTTCTATTTTTTAGTAGTCATTCTTTTTTCTTTCAATTTTCTCGAGGCGAACTGGTAAATGAGACATTGAAATATGAATATGCTTCGAAAGATATTTTTCTGATAAAAGATATAGAGCAGAATCCATCTGGTACAGAAGAAATTGAAACGACAAAAGGAAAAAATGGACATGTGCATACATCAAAAAAACAAGACAATATAGTATTGGATACTATTGGTGAAAATGTAAATGGAACGATAAAAGTGATTAGACTTGAACAGGATTGTGCCACTCAACATGCTATTGAGATGAAAGAGGGGGAAAATCTTAAAACGACTGGATTGATTTCAAAAATTTTAATAAATTCTATTTCTGGAATAAATACATCGGGTCGTTCTGTGATCTGGTTGAATTATTTTTGTTTTATTGATCAACACCTATTATTTGGAAATGGATCTGATAAATTGATGTTAAAAACAGTAAATCAAGATGAAAAAAAAATTGATTTAATACACGCACATAATTCTTTTATTGAGTTATTCGCAACTAATGGCTTATTGTTAAGCATTTATTTTCTTGCTATGCTATCCTTTTTGTGGAAAAAGCACAATTTCATACTTTTAGTTACAATATTATTATATTCATTTTTTCAATATGGAATATTTTGGGGATTTTCTTTTTTAGATGTAATTTTCATGGGTTTTTTAATGTCAAACCGAAATTTATTTTTGAATGAAGATAAGTGATCTTGTTTCAAATATTGAACAGAATTTGGAGGTAGAAAACTTGAGAATTCATAAGTTTGGAAAATCTTTTCAAATTTATCCATGGTTGAAAGGAAGATTGTTTCACAAATATATAATGGGAACTGATGTGTTGATACAAAAATCAAAATCAGTATTGTTCTCGCAAATTACATCTTTGTTATATGGATGGTGGAATTTATTTAGGAAGTATAATGCATGGGTTTTTACAAATAGTTCAGAACGAACTTTGATTGATGGAAAATATTATGACAAATTATTTGATTATATCGGTAATAATTCAAAAAATAAAATATTAATAGTTGAACTAAGATTGTTCAATAAATTTCCAAAAAAACAAGTATCATCAAAATATGTCATTTCTAAATCGTTGTTTATTTTAGTCGAAGAGTTTTATGCAAGATTCTTGATTGGAAAAATTAAAATAGAAAATGAGAATTTAATTTCAGAAATAGAAAAAAAATTGGAATGTTCCGTTTCAGTAAAAGAGATTACTCGGAAATATTTGGCTCAATACCGCATGATGCAATTTTGGTTAAATATTTTACCAAAACCTAAAGTTGTTTATTTAACAGTTTCTTATTCCAATTTCGGATATATCAGGGCATTCAAAGAAAAAGGAATAAAGGTTATTGAAATGCAGCATGGATTAATTGGCCAAGGGCATTATGCATATTATTATAAAAAGAATTTTGATGCAAATCAATTTCCAGATGAAATTGGTGTATTTGGAGAAAGAGAGGTTGATTATTTTAAAAAAGACACAGTTTTCCCTGTCAAAAAGGCAACTCCAATAGGTCGTTATATACTTGATTTTTATAAAGAAAAAAGTATTGAAAATACTATGATTAATTCAATTTGTGTCTCATTGCAAGATGGTGATTTTGGAGAAAAGTTAATTGAGTTTTTAATTGAAGCAAATAATATTCTAAAAAAACCTTACAAGTTTATTATTCAACCAAGAAGAACTAGCGAAATTCATTATCGTAATCTTTTCGAATTACCGGAAAATTTCGTTTTTTCAACACAATCGATATATCAAACAATTGCTGAAACTGACATACATATAACAATCTTTTCTACAACTGCTATTGAAGCTTTATCAATTGGAAAACCAAATATATTGGTAAACATAGAAGGGAAATCGAAAGAGTTTTTAGGAGAAATGTTATATGAAAATGAATTCACTAATTTTGTTGATTCTAAAGAAGAGTTTTGTGCTGTTTTAGATAATTTAAAAACAACGTCAAAAGATACAATTGCTTTATCTAATAATCTTAATGTTAAAAGTGATTATAAAAAGAACATAAATTCATTAATAGACAGAATCGAAAATGAATATATTGAAAAATAAGTTAATTAGGTCTCTAGGAATTTATACTCTATCGAATATAATTAATTCGGCTATTCCTTTTTTATTGTTACCAATATTAACAAATCATCTATCAACAATTGATTATGGAATATTAACGAATTACAATTCTGTAATTAATATTCTAATCCCTTTTGTTGGTGTAAATATGATGACTTCGTTACAAGTGATATTTGTGAAAAGAAAGGAAGAATTTGCATCTTATATAAGCAGTGGGACTGTCTTAACTATTCTCTTAACACTTTTATTTACGTTACTCATATTTGTTTTTCAGGACCCATTAGCTCGACTTTCTGGTGTGCCAAAAGGTTATCTATTATTAACTGCGGTATACGCAACCTATAATAATTTAATTGAGACTTTATTGTCAATTTGGAGAATGGAAGAAAAGGCAATTCATTATGGTGTTTTTCGAATTGGGAGAACCATTATTGAATTGTCAATTGCATTAATATTAATTATTGGTTATGATTGGTCTTTTGATGGTTCAATCTATGCGATAATATATTCGTATGGTATTGGAGCAATAGCTACACTTTTTATTTTGTATAAAAAACGCTTATTAATATTAGATATAAAGAAGAAACATATAAATCATATTCTTCAGTATGGAGTGCCATTGATTCCGCATGTATTGAGCAGTGTTGTGATAATGTATTCATCGAAATTAATGCTTACAGCTTATCATGGTTTATCTTCGAATGGAATATATTCTGTAGGTTTTATGGTGGGGCAATTTATTGGTTTGCTGCAGAATTCATTTAATCAAGCTTGGGGACCTTGGGTGTATCAGCAATTAAAGTCTGGCGAACACAGTAAGAAAATTAGAATAGTTAAGTTAACTTATATATACTTCATAAGTATAATTATTATTACGCTTGCTTTCTGGTTATCTTCACCATTAAT
>JBEAUV010000055.1:0-14027 GCA_041161265.1 Bacteroidota bacterium
GCATAAAAATGGCGTTATCCTATATTCAACTGGAGGAACACAATCCTTTATTGAAGAAATGAAAATTCCAGTTGAACGCGTTGAGGATTTGACATCTTATCCTTCTATTTTGGGTGGACGAGTAAAGACATTGCACCCAAAAGTTTTTGGTGGAATTCTAAACCGAAGAGATTTAGAACAAGATCAAGCACAAATTGCTGAATTTGAAATTCCTGAAATTGACCTTGTAATTGTTGATTTATATCCGTTTGAAGCAACTGTTGCGGCTGGATCTGGTCATGACGAAATAATTGAAAAAATTGACATCGGTGGTGTTTCTTTGATTCGTGCTGCTGCAAAAAACTATAAGGATGTTGTTATTCTTCCTTGTCAAGCAGAATATGCTTCGTTTTTAGAACTATTAATTGCTCAAAAAGGTGAAACTACTTTGGGTCAGAGAAAAACATTTGCACAAGAAGCATTCAACGTTACTTCGCATTATGATTCTCAAATTTTCAAGTATTTCAATCAAGGAAAAAAGGAAGTATTCAAAGAAAGTATTCAAGAATCACATATATTGCGTTACGGAGAAAATCCACATCAACGTGGAATTTTTTACGGTAATTTGGACGGAATGTTTGATAAATTACATGGCAAAGAACTTTCATACAACAATCTATTAGATGTTGATGCCGCAGTAAATTTGATGGCAGATTTTAAAGACGACGAACCTACATTCGCAATTTTAAAGCATAATAATGCCTGCGGAATTGCTTCTCGTTCAACATTGAGAAAAGCATATATAGACGCATTGGCTGGAGATCCTGTGAGTGCTTTTGGAGGAATTTTGATTGCAAACACAACCATTGATAAAAAAACAGCTGAATTAGTTGACGATTTATTTTGCGAAGTAATCATTGCGCCAGGTTACACTGCTGAATCTTTAGAGATTTTAAAGTCAAAAAAGAACAGAATCATTCTGGCTCAAAAAGATGTTGTATTACCTAATAAGCAGTTTAGAACAATTTTAAATGGTGTTTTAGTTCAAGGAAAAGATTTAATCACTGAAACAGCGAAGAATCTTGAATCAAAAACAAAGAAGAAACCAACAGATTCTGAAATTGAAGATATGTTGTTTGCTAATAAATTAGTGAAACACACAAAATCAAATACCATCGTTTTAGCTAAAAACAAGCAATTGTTGGCAAGTGGCACAGGGCAAACTTCACGTGTAGATGCTTTAGTTCACGCAATTCACAAAGCGAAATCATTCAATTTTGACATGCGAGGAGCGGTAATGGCATCTGATGCTTTTTTCCCTTTCCCAGATTGTGTTGAAATTGCAGATAAAGCTGGAATATCAGCTGTCATTCAACCTGGCGGATCTATAAAAGACCAATTATCAATCGATTACTGCAATGCCAACAAAATGTCGATGGTATTTACAGGAAATCGTCATTTTAAACATTAAAAAAATAAGTTTGGTCGAAAAGTGAAACAAAAAGTCGATTTTTACGAACAAACTAACTATCATTATAAGTAACAATAAAGAAAGCGCACTGGAAAATGGGATTATTTAGCTTTTTAACGCAAGAAATAGCAATTGATTTAGGTACAGCAAATACACTTATCATCATGAATGATAAAGTGGTTGTTGACGAACCTTCAATTGTTGCGAGAGACATTCAAACAGGAAAAATTGTTGCTATTGGAAAGAAAGCACAACAAATGCATGGTAAAACCCATAAATTAATTGAAACTGTTCGTCCATTAAAAGATGGTGTGATTGCTGATTTCCAAAGTGCGGAACAAATGATTCGTGGAATGATTAAAATGATCAATCCGGGAAGAAGTTTATTCAACCCAACTTTAAGAATGGTGATTTGTATTCCTTCTGGTATTACAGAAGTTGAAAAACGTGCCGTTCGAGATTCAGCTGAACATGCTGGCGCAAAAGAAGTTTACTTAATTCACGAACCAATGGCTGCTGCTATCGGAATCGGAATTGATGTTGAGGAACCAATGGGAAATATGATTATTGATATCGGCGGTGGAACTTCCGAAATTGCCGTCATAGCTCTTGGAGGAATCGTTTGTGATAAATCAATTCGTATTGCTGGTGATGATTTTACAAGTGATATTGAAGAATATATGCGACGTCAACACAACATTCTTGTTGGTGAACGTACTGCCGAACAAATTAAAATTGAAGTTGGAGCAGCTATTCCAGAATTGGATAATCCACCACCCGATTATGCGGTACGTGGACGCGATTTGATGACGGGTATTCCAAAAGAAATTATTATTACTTATTCTGAAGTTGCTCATGCGTTAGATAAAACTATTTCAAAAATTGAAGAAGCGATTCTAAGTGCATTGGAAATGACTCCCCCAGAACTTTCAGCAGATATCTATAAAACAGGGATCTACCTTGCAGGAGGTGGTTCAATGTTGAGAGGTTTGGATAAAAGAATTTCAGCTAAAACGAAATTACCAGTTCACATTGCTGAAGACCCACTAAGAGCTGTTGCTAGAGGAACAAGCATCGCTTTGAAGAATATTGATAAATTCCAATTCTTGATAAGAGATTAATTTAAAAGTCCCGCTAACTATTTAACGGGACTTTTTTATCTTTGTACATGCGCAACTTGATAGCCTTCTTTAGGCGCTTCCGTGTATTTTTGATTTTCGTGCTGTTACAGGTTTTTGCCTTGTCAGTTTATTTCACGTATTTAAACTTCCCTCGTTCTCAATATCTAACAAGTGCATCTAAGGTTTCTGGGCTTATTCTAACTGTTCAAAATGATATTACAAAGCATTTTAACTTAAGTTTGAATAACGATAAACTTCAAAAAGAGAATATTCGTTTACGAAATAGATTGCCCGAAAGTTTTCAAAGAATGCAAAATGGATGGGCAAAAATAAACGATACACTTTTTCATCAACAATACGAGTATATTCCTGCTTCTGTAATCAACTCGACGAGCACGAAAAGAAATAACTATTTCACTTTAAATATTGGCTCTAATCAAGGTGTAAAAAGAGGAATGGGTGTTTTTTCTGACAAAGGAATTGTTGGAATTGTTCATACATCAAGTGCACATTTTGCAGTCGTAAAAACAGTCTTGACAGAAAATATCAATGTCGATGTTATGATTGAACCAATTGGTTTGTTTGGTCTGATGAAATGGGATGGCAGAGATCCAAGACGTGGTTCTATAACTGGAATTTCGAATGACCTTAAAATTAAACGATGGTCTAAAGTTGTTACGAGAGGTGGTTCTGGAATTTTCCCAAGAGGTTTAAATGTAGGGAAAGTTGAAAAATTAAATCCTGTTGAAGGGAAACCACTTTGGGATGTTGTTATTCGTTTTTCTGAAGATTATAGAACAATACAACGTGTTTATGTCATAAAAAATCTCTTTCAAGAAGAACAAAATAAATTGGAATTGCTTATACCTGAAGATAAAGAAGAATGAATATAGTGGTTAAACATATCATACGATTCATCGTTTTAGTTGCAGCGCAAGTCTTGGTGCTTAATCAATTGGAAATTGGGTTTGGAATTCAATTTATGGTCTATCCTTTACTAATTATTTTATTGCCTTTTGATTTAGGAATTATTTACATGCTTTTGATTGCGTTTATTATGGGACTTTCAATTGATGGGATTTCAAATACGTATGGTTTACATACTTCATCTCTTCTGGTAATAACCTATTTGCGTCCTGCTATATTCAAGCTCTTTGGACCTCGAGATGGATATGATGTTTTAAAAGAAGGTAACATGTATGAAATGGGAACACGCTGGTTTATTTCTGTGTTTGGTTTAATGTTGATTATCCATCATTTGTGGTTTTTTACACTTGAAATTTTCCGATTTGATGACATGTTATTTGTACTCCAAAAAACAGTGTTTAGTGTCCCATTATCCTTCTTGTTTTGCCTGCTTTTTCAAGCGATGTTCGTCACTAAGCCGAATACACGATGAATCTTGACGGCCGAAAATATGTAATCATTACGGTTACCTTATTAGTTGGAATCATCTATTCTATTAGACTTTTCTACATGCAAGTAGTGGATGAAACTTGGACATTAAGAGCCCAAGAAATTGCTGAAAAAAGAAAAGAAATTACACCGCCACGAGGAGTCCTTTTTGACCGAAATAAAAAGAAAATAGTTTCTAATCGAACGTATTTCAATCTCATGATGAAAGAGTCTGAAATGAAAAACTTCGACACTGTTGCTTTTGCGAAATTGATTGGTTGGACAAGAGAAGAAGTTCGTGAACGATTCAAAGAAATTGTAAAAGGTGAAGGGACGTATCGAAACAAGCATACGGGTAAACGCTCATCTAATTATCAAAAGATACGGGCTTATCCTTTTCTAAAGGAAATGACTTTGGAAGAAATTGCTACGATTGCAGCGCATTTAGAAGATTTCCCTGGTTTTTATGAAGAAGTGACAAGTATGAGGAGTTATCCTTATGCTAACGGAGCAAACATCGTCGGATATTTATCGGAAGTATATAGAGAAGAAATTGACGAAGATCCTTTCTATAAACCTGGGAATAATATGGGTCGAGCCGGACTTGAACGATTTTATGAAAAAGAATTACGTGGAAGAAAAGGAATAAAATACATCGTTACTTCTGCATTAAATAATGCCATTGAATCATATGCCGATGGAAAATATGATACAATTGCTAAACAAGGTCCGCCATTGAATTTGGGAATAGATATTATTCTACAAGCTTATGGTGAGAAATTATTAGCCAACAAAAGAGGTTGTATTGTTGCAATAGAACCAGCAACTGGTGAAATACTTGCATTGGTTTCTGCTCCTACCTATGATCCCAATCTTTTTATCGGTAAACGAAATATTTCTAAAAATTATCCGAAGCTGTTAATGGATCCGAGCAAACCATTATACCCAAGACCTTTGGCTGCTGAATATCCTCCTGGTTCAACATTCAAATTATTGAATTCATTAATTGGATTACAAGAAGGAGTTATCACTCCAGAATCTGGGTTCCCATGTAATAAATCTGTAGTTGGTTGCCATAATCATCCAAGTGCAGGTAGTTTGGCGGATGCAATTAAACATTCTTGTAATCCCTATTTTTATGCTGTAACAAGAAAAATTATTCAACAAAACAAACAAAAAAGCGTATTTCATGACGCTGAAATTGGGTTAAATCTTTGGGCAAAATACATGCATAGTTTTGGTTTGGGTCAAAATTTAGAAACCGATATTACTGGCTTACGACCAGGATCAATTCCAGATGCAAACTATTATGACAAATGGTACGGGCATCATCGTTGGGCTTTTTCTACAATTCGTTCCATTTCTATTGGTCAAGGAGAAGTAATGCTAACACCACTCCAAATGGCAAATATAGCCGCAATTATTGCGAATCGTGGTTGGTATTATACTCCTCATTTTGTTAAGTCAATTGGACAAGATGGCCCACTCGAGCAATTTAAGAAAAAACATTATTCAATGGTTGATGCGAAGCATTATTCAGTTATAGTTGAAGGAATGAGGCGTGTAGTTCACGAAGCTGGCGGAACTGGTAGAAGAGCCAGATTAAAGGATATTATCGTTTGTGGAAAAACGGGAACCGTTCAGAATCCGCATGGAGAAGATCACTCTGTATTTGTTGCATTCGCTCCAATGTATAAGCCTAAAATTGCAATTGCCGTATTTATTGAAAATGCAAAAGGAGGAGGTGGTTTATGGGCCGCTCCAACTGCTGGACTCATGATTGAAAAGTATTTGACGCGTAAAATCATGGAGAAAGACAGAGAAAAGATTATTCTCGAAGCAAACTTTTCTGGAATAAAATGAGAAAAGGAGAATCCATAGTAGCTCACTTTGATTGGGTATTGTTTGTCATCTACATCATATTAATGATAATGGGCTTGTCAACAGTATATTCAACAGCTTACAATGAAGATCATCCCAATTTTTTTGATTTTTCTCAGAAATATGGAAAACAAGTTATTTGGGTTGGATTTTCTTTATTTCTTGGACTATTGGTCTTTCTGATCGATTCAGATATTTATCGAAAATTTTCAATTCCTATTTATTTATTTACATTGGTTTTACTTGTCGTTGTATTATTTATGCCGCCAGTAAATGGTGCACGGGCATGGCTGGGAATAGGTACTTTAGGAATTCAACCTGCAGAATTTGCTAAAATAGGCACAGCACTTTTATTAGCAAGAGTTGTAAGTTCGGTCAATATCAAGCAACAAACAATAAAAACGGTTTTACTTGCAAATTCAATTATCCTTATTCCAATGGTGTTGGTATTATTACAACCAGATGCCGGGACATTTGTTGTCTTTACTTCATTTCTCTTTGTTTTATATCGAGAAGGAATAACTTACGATCCTTTAATTCTAAAAATGTTGAATGGGATACCAGGCATTAAATTTAAAGAAACATGGGTTGGCACGCACTTTATTCCATTGTTATTTGTTGTAGTATTCTTGAGTTTAGTTACTTTATTAATGAGTAATGAGGTAATTCAATTTGAATCATTCCCAGAAATGAAAATTCCTGGATTTTGGGTTGTGATTCTTGTCCTAACAATCATAGCTGTTTTTTCCTTTCTAATTTTACGATTTATATCTTCAAGAAGAGATAAAAACAGGGTTTTACTTATTGTTGTTATTGGATTCATCCTAGCATCAAGTTTAGTTTCAATTGTAAATTTCGGTTTTCAAAGTTTGGCTGAACATCAAAAAGATAGAATTGAATTATTTCTTGGTTTGAAAGAAGATCCAGATGGAGAAGATTACAACCGTAACCGTGCGATGGCGGCAGTGGGATCTGGGGGATTCCTAGGAAAAGGATATAATAAAGCATCTGTTTCTAGCGTTGAAAGTAATCATGTTCCAGAGAGTGAAACGGATTTTATTTTTTGCCCATTTGCAGAAGAATGGGGTTTTTTAGGGACAATTATTTTGGTATTTTTATACATGTTCATGTTGCTCAGAATTATTTTTATAGCAGAACGTCAACGATCCTCTTTTAATAGGATTTATGCTTATAGTGTTGCCATGATTTTATTCTATCATTTCGCAATCAACATTGGGATGAATATCGGTTTTGCCCCTGTAATCGGAATACCTTTACCTTTCTTTAGTTATGGCGGTTCATCTATGATGTCTTTTTCAATGATGATGTTTATCTTATTAAAATTAGACAGCCAAAGAAGGGAAGATCTTCAATAACGACAAAAGCACACAACGAATGAAAGAAATCTTTATTTTTACAATAAAATAATCTAATATGAAGGATAGGAAAGAAACTAAAGTTACTTTTTCTGAAGTAGGCAAGAAAAAAATGACATACGCCTTTTGGGGTTTTGCCATGTTTCCTTTTGTAGTAGTGAGTTTTTTATTTTTGTTTCAATCTGAGGATGATCTTCCTCCTGTTGAAATGCTTGATAATCCGCCTGAATTATTAGCATCCGTTGTATTTGCTGACGATGGTGAAACCGAACTTGGAAGATATTGGAAAGTGAACCGAACAAGTGTTGAATATAAAGAGATTTCACCGTTCGTAACAGATGCTTTAATATCCACTGAAGATGAACGCTTTTTAGAACATTCAGGAGTCGATTTTAAAGCAATTGGTCGCGCTGTTGTGAATGTTGGAGGGGCTGGAGGAGCATCTACTATTTCTCAACAATTAGCTAAATTATTATTTACACTTCAACAACGTGAAAGAGAAGAACAAGCCCGAGCAAATGGAGAATCTATAGGTGGTAATTCTGGCGGCAGAATTGGCAGAATGTTTAGAAGAATAAACGAGAAAGTACGTGAAAACATCATCGCTACACGTTTAGAGAAACGTTTTACAAAAGAAGAAATTATCACTATGTATTTGAATCAATTTGATTTCTTGTACAATGCCGTTGGAATTGAAAATGCAGCGAAAGTTTATTTCAATAAAAAACCTATTAATCTTTCAAGAGAAGAAGCAGCAATGTTAGTGGGAATGTGTAAAAACCCTTCTTTATTTAACCCGTATTCTCACAAGATTAAAAACTATCGCCGTTCAATTGCTGCAGACAAAGAAGTAGCATTAGATGCAGTAACAGAAGTGGAAATTGCTGAAAGTCGTGCTTCTGATTCGTTAAGAGCTGTTTCACGAAGAAATCAAGTATTGTTCCAGTGGTTAAAAAACAGCAATGCAAATAACGAAGCACTTCGCAACAAATTAACACAAGAAGAATTTGACCTTTTAAAAATTAAGCCTTTGGTGATCGATTACCAAGTAGTAGATCACAAGCAAGGCATGGCTCCTTATTTTAGAGAAAATGTAAGAAAAGAATTAACTGCTTTATTCAAAGAAAAAAATACAGATGGTTCATGGAAATACAAACGTCAAGATGGTACAACCTATGATATTTACCGTGATGGCTTGAAAATATATACAACTATTGACGCAAACCTTCAAAAATATGCTGAGGAAGCTGTTGAAAGACATCTAAAGGATGACTTACAGAAAGCATTTGATCAAAACAATCGAAATTTACGTAATTACCCTTTCACTAATTCTATTAATGATACAGAAGCTGAATCAATAATGAATTCAGCTAGAAAAAATTCACCGAGATATAGCACATTAAAAGCTCAAGGATTGTCTGACAGTGAAATAAGTTCAAACTTCAATACAGCAGTTTCAATGAGAGTATTCTCATGGAAAGGGGAAGCTGATACCACGATGTCTCCAAATGATTCTATTCGTTATTATAAATCTTTTTTACATGCGGGTTTAATTTCAATTGAACCTCAAACTGGATTTGTTAAAGCATGGGTAGGTGGTGCTAATTTTAATCATTTCGCTTTTGACCATGTGAAACAAGGTCGCAGACAAGTTGGGTCAACCATCAAGCCGTTTGTATATGGAACAGCAATCGCAATGGGAGTTGTTAAACCGTGTACACAGTTTGCAAACACAGCTTATTGCGTTGATTTACAGAATTCTGATGGCGATGTTGATGGACGTTGGTGTCCACGAAATGCAGGTGGATCTGAAGCAGGAGTTGTAACAGCTGAAACTGGTTTGGCTATGTCGATGAACAATATTACAGTTGGAGTAATGTCAAAAATGGGTGGTTATGCTGGACCAAAAACTATTTCAAAATTGCTGAAGCAAATGGATATCAACATGCGTCCAGAAGATGAAGTACCAGCAATGTGCCTTGGAATTATGGATCTATCCTTATTTGAAATGGTTGGAGCTCAGTCAATTTTCGCCAACAACGGAATATATAACCGTCCAACAACAATTCTACGAATTGAGGATAGAAATGGGAACGTAATTTATAATGCAAAACCTTATTCAAAAGAAGTATTGAATGAGAATGTAGCATATGAAACGCTGAAAATGATGAAGCAAGTTGTTACTAGAGGAACAGCAGGAAGTTTAAGAAGTGGCAGATCATGGGGAAATATTTTAGCTCCAACTGCTGGAAAAACAGGAACAACTCAAAGTAATGCTGATGGTTGGTTTGTTGGTTTAACACCAGAATTAGTTACTGGAGTTTGGGTTGGTGCAGAAGATAGGTCAGTGCGTTTTAAAACAATGGAATGGGGACAAGGAGGAAGAATGGCTCTTCCAATTTATGGGTATTACATGCAAAAAGTATACAAGGACCCAGTGGTTGCGCTTTCTACGACAGACTTCGCTGAACCAAGGTCCTACGATCCAAAAATGTTTTCCTGCTCAGGGGATGATATTTTGGATGCCCCAGCCGACACATCAAATTTTGGATTATAGGAAATGAATAAAGTAGTAAAAAATGTTGAAGAAGCCTTAACAGGCATTGAAAGTGGAATGACTTTAATGCTTGGAGGATTTGGATTGTGTGGAATACCAGAAAATTCCATTGCACAATTGGTGAAAATGAAAGTGAAAGATTTGACATGCATTTCAAACAATGCAGGAGTCGATGATTTTGGACTTGGGTTACTTTTACAAGAGAAACAAATCAAAAAAATGATTAGTTCTTATGTAGGAGAAAATGCTGAATTCGAAAGACAAATGCTTTCAGGAGAATTAGAAGTAGATCTGATTCCACAAGGTAGTTTGGCTGAAAGATGCAGAGCTGGTGGAGCAGGAATTCCAGCATTTTTTACGCCAGCAGGTTACGGAACTGAAGTAGCAGAAGGAAAAGAAGTACGTGTCTTTAATGGCAAACCACATATTTTAGAAAGTGCATTGACTGCGGATTTTGCTATCGTTAAAGCATGGAAAGGAGACACAGAAGGCAATCTCGTTTTTAAAGCAACAGCTTGCAATTTTAATCCAATGATGGCAATGGCAGGGAAAATCACCATTGCTGAGGTTGAGGAATTAGTTCCGGCAGGTGAATTAGACCCAAACTTCATTCATACTCCAGGAATTTTTGTTCAACGAATTTTTAAAGGTCAAAAGTTTGAAAAACGAATAGAACAACGAACTGTTCGCCTTAAGAATTATTAAAATGACAAATGTCAATTAAAAATTGAGAAAAATGGCTTTAGATAAAATTGGTATTGCAAAAAGAATTGCTCAAGAATTGAGAGACGGTTGGTATGTTAATTTGGGAATTGGAATTCCTACATTGGTTGCAAATTATATCCCTGAAGGAATTGAAGTTGAATTTCAATCAGAAAATGGCGTTTTAGGGATGGGTCCATTTCCTTTTGAAGGAGAAGAAGACGCAGACCTTATCAATGCAGGAAAACAGACAATAACTACTTTAAAAGGAGCTGCATTCTTTGATTCAGCTACATCTTTTGCGATGATTCGTGGTCAACATGTTCAATTGACAGTTCTAGGCGCAATGGAAGTTTCACAAAACGGAGATATTGCCAATTGGAAAATTCCAGGTAAAATGGTAAAAGGAATGGGTGGAGCAATGGATCTTGTTGCTTCAGCAGAGAATATTATCGTTGCAATGTTGCATTCAAACCGCGAGGGAGAATCGAAAATCCTAAAGAAATGTAGCTTGCCTTTAACAGGTGTTGGGTGCGTTAAGAAAGTTGTAACTGAATTGGCAGTTTTGGAAATCAAAGACAATAAGTTCTATTTACTAGAGCGTGCGCCAGGTGTAACGGTAGAAGAAATTATTTCTAAAACAGAAGGAGATTTAGTAGTCCCAGATTTTGTTCCAGAAATGAAATTGTAAATAACTAGCAACTTGTAATTCGCAATTAAATAACTCATTTTAATTACTTATAAAAGTGCATTTCTTCGATGTATTTATGTACTGGTTCTGTCAGTAAATAACGTACATCTTTTCCATCTTTAATCGCATTTCTTACAAACGTGGCAGACACTTTCATCACGGGTGCGTCCTCACAAAAAATGACATTTGCATTTTGTGAAAAGTCATTCCCAATTTTAGAATTGATATCGGATACTTCTGCCTCTTCTTGTGTTGTTAAAACCCTCGGATAAACATAAATCCTATGATTTTTTAAGATCGATTCATAGTTTTTCCATTTATGTAAAGTGCGTAAATTATCTTCACCCATAATCAAAGCGAACTCATTTTCTGGATACTTTTCCTTTAAATAAGCAAGCGTTGTAGAAGTATAACTTGGTTTTGGAAGATTAAATTCAATATCGCTTGCACGAAGTTTAGGGTTTTCATCAATAGCAACTTTCACCAATGCCAAACGGTGCATATCAGTTAATAAAGATGCTTTTTCTTTCAATGGATTATGAGGCGAGACGACCATCCAAACTTGATCCAATTCAGTGAAGTCAGCCATGTAATTGGCGATTACCAAATGTCCTACATGGATAGGATTAAATGTCCCGAAATATAATCCGATTTTCATTTTGCGATAAATTCTTGAACCAATTCTTTTGCTTTGATTATTGCTTTTTCTAAATTATCATTTACTAAAATATAATCAAAATGTGGAGCGCTACTCAATTCTGTATGTGCCTTGCTCATACGTTGCAAAATCTTCTCTTCTGTTTCGGTACTTCTATGACGCAATCGTTTTTCAAGTTCTTCATAGCTTGGAGGTTGAACAAAGATAGCAAGTGCATTTTCTTGAAACGCTTTTTTAAGATTCAATCCTCCAATTACATCAACATCAAAAATGACGGTTTTACCGTGTGACCAAATTTGTTCAATTTCCGATTTTAGTGTACCATAAAAATTATTGGTATATACCTCTTCCCATTCAACGAAAGCCTCATCCTCAATGTGCTTTTTGAATCCTTCAACTCCCAAAAAATGGTAATCTTTTCCATCAATTTCGTTTCCTCGTGGATCTCTGCTACACGCAGAAACAGAAAATTCAAGTCCAATATTTGCATCCAGTAATGCGCGCACAATAGTTGTTTTACCAGCTCCAGATGGAGCAGAAAAGATAATGCATTTACCTCCTTTTGGCATAAAGTTCATTTTTTTCTTTGTGCTGATTTTACAATCAGCTTAAAGTGTATTTAATATTTGTTCTTTAATTTTTTCTAAGTTGTCTTTCATGTCAACAACCAATTTTTGCATTTCTGCATGGTTACTTTTGCTACCTAAAGTATTGACTTCACGACCAATTTCTTGAGAAATGAATCCCAATTTTTTCCCGGAAAGCGGTAGAACCATCGTTTCTAAATAATAATCTAAATGATTACTTAAACGCATTTTTTCTTCTGAAACGTCTAATTTCTCAATGTAGAAAATCATTTCTTGTTCCAAACGGTTATCATCGTGCTTGCTATTTTCTAATTCTTCTAATCCTTTTTTGATCCTTGCACGAACGATTTCAACTCGTTCATTTTCATATTTTGGAACTTCATTTAACAAACGACGAATATCTTCAATACGCTCCGTGAATTCAACTTCTAAAGCCTTACCTTCTTGTCTTCTGAATTCATTCATGTTTTCACATGCTTCTTTCGTCAATTCCAGAATCCAATCTTTTTCTTCCTGACCAATTTCTTCTCTTTCATTGATTAGAATATCTGGCATTTTCAAAATCATGGCTAAATAATCTTCAGATTTTTCACCAATCAATTCGTTCACTTCTTTCAAATCGGCATAATATGCTTTTGCCAAATCTTTGTTTAATGTATAGTTTTTAGTATCACCAGTATTATCAACATTGATGTTAACGTCAACTTTTCCTCGATCCATTGAAGCGCTAATCAATTTGCGAATCTCCGCTTCTATTTCTCGATAAGCAGAAGACATTCGAACATTAAGGTCCAATGTTTTGCTATTCAGAGATCGAATTTCAATCGTTACTTTTTTACCATTCGACGAGCTCAATGCATCGCTTTGAAAGTTTCCGGTCGCTTTTCCAAAACCGGTCATGGACATTAACATAATTTTTGTTTTTGTCAAAAATAGGAATTTTCGGCGAACGACGGTTTTATTGGGAATGAGTTATATGTGTAAATAAGAGTTCAAATTTCCGTATTGTTGGTTTGTATGATTTAAGTTTGAATGGATTATCTTTCATCATAAACTTCACCGCTTAATAAGTTTAACAGTGAATCTAAATCCCTATTTTTTGCTTCTAACCGAATGATGTAATCGTTAGGATAATATTTTTTCAAAAGACTGACATTTCATTCTGAGCATGAATGTCGTGTTGAAAAATGACGAAACAATAATTAGTATTAAATAATATAATTTGTTCATTTCAATTAGCTAAAAATGTCAATTAATTATCATCTAAAAGTTCAGAGCTAATCACATTGGATTTTTTCTTCCAGCTATTGTTGAGAGAAGCGTACAAACCCCAAGTAGCTAATAAGCCGAATGGAAGTGCCATTAAGCCAATTAAAACATCATTGATTTCAAAAACAGAATTATTTTCTGTCATAACAGCATAGATTCCCAATCCAAATCCAAAAACTAGCGTTCCGGAATAATAGGTTGCCACACCTAAAATAGCAAAAACCCATTTGTTTTTCTTGTACAATTCAGCTAATTGGTAATAGTATTTTCCGATGAAATAAATAAGTAGTAGTCCTAACATATGTTTGATTTTAGTCTTTACAAGAAGCCTTCTTTTCTA
>JBEAUV010000056.1:0-13936 GCA_041161265.1 Bacteroidota bacterium
ACTCATATATGATGTAATAACAAAAATTACGATTGCGGCTGCTAACCAAAAATAGAGCATTACTTTGTTATATAAATTCATGTTAATTCGTTTTTAAGTTGTAAAGGTACATCATTTATCAAAATTGATTTTACCATATGGTTTCAAAAATTCGTATTCAGAAAAGTTTTGTTTTGTGCGAATTCCGTCTCCATATAACACTCCTTTTGGTGAACGAACAACTACATTAGATGTCGTGTAAATGGAGCTGTCTTTTTGACTCCAATACAGCACTTCTGTTTCCATTCGTTGCTTTTTTTCATGGTTTACGAGTTGAACGGAATCACGAACAAAAAAAGTTCCATTCACGTAATTAACTTCACCATATAAAGCAGTCAATGTCGAGACTATTTTTCCATCAGCACTGAAAAAATTGACTTTTATTCCATCTTTTAATTTTGTAACGGCAATAGGTTTTGAATACCTTTCAGCAAGTGATGCAAAAACTTCAACTCTCGCATAACCTGAATCTGTGTAAAAAACGCGCAAATTTTTTGTTACCTCATCTGGTGCTTTTGGATCATATGTTACTTTTTGAATTGACTCCAAATCATTTACACATGAAAAAAGTAAACTAGTCAATAGAAGAATGAAAAAAGCGTATGTATATTGACTTTTCATTTAATTGGAATCACAATTTTCACTCCCCAACATTTTAACATTATCTCCTGTCCTCTTTTCAAAGAACTAGCTGCTAAATCAGTGTCTGATGGAAAATTCGAAGAATATTCATTCAATAAATTTTGAACATCAATACCTTGTTCTTTCGACTTAATAAGTAACATTTGAGCATAAATCAAATTTAATTTTTGCTCAGTTTCATTGTTGCCACAACTTTCTTTTGACATAGCTACACATTGAGCTGCTATTTTATTTGTTGCACCAAAATAGTCTCCTTTGATTGTTATTGCAATTTTATATGACTCGATGAAATTTCCAGCATTGAACAATGATTTTGCACTTAAAAAGTCTATTTCATTTTTTATTGAATCATCTTTTGCAAGCTTTTTTGCAGAAAACAAGGTGGAAAATTCTTTGCTAAATTCTTTTCTTGAACTCAAACATTTAGCAGAGATTAAATAAAGCTCCAATGATGGTTCAATATATATTAATGAATCAATTACTTCTTCGTAAAAATAACTTTCGGTACATTTTTTATTTTCAAGAATCCATTTTAGGTTGTTCAATTCAACTAATTTCTGACTTTCAATTTCAGATAAGGTGTTTAAATAAAATTCAACATCGGGCAAAATATCTTGGCAATCTTTAATCAGATTATTAAAATAAGTAGTGAGATTAGACATAGCATTTTCACTCATTTTTTCATTTTCAATTAGACTCGCTAATTCGAAATATTCTTTAATCATTCTTCTTTTAAATGCAGACTTCAATTCCCGATGTTCATCCAAATAAATGTTATACATATTTGAAAAGTACAATATGATTTGTGTTTCACTTAAAACATTGTGTTTGTTTTTCATTGCCCTTACAAATAACTCATCCACTTTTTTCAAATCTGGTTTGTTAGACTTTAAAATAAAAGCAGCACGCATTAAATCATTTGATTGATCATAAAACCCTTTTGATTCAGAGTTATTATAAACATTGACTAAAGTGTCAATGTAAAATGTTCTTTGTGATAGTTCTTTTGTATTAGTAATTGTGTTTTTTAAGCTGGTGATCAATTTATCATAGAATACTTTATTGAGATCACTGCAGTAGCTTTCACATTTAAAAAAATGACTAACTGCTGTTGAATAATCTTTATAGGCGAAAGAATTGTCACCTAAGGTTTTATAATTATGACATTTTTCATCTTCAACCAAAACGTCCTGAGACTTTCCATTAAATGAAACAAGAATAAATAGAATAAGAAAAATTCTGATTCTCATAATTGGTATTAATCCAATTTTCGTTTACCAAACCACCTATCAAAAACTGAAGGGGCTAATATTATCCCCAAATTCAATCCAATATATTTTTCATTAAATGAAGTGGCTGCAGGAGTGTCTCTTTTGCCAGCAGAAAAGCCAATATTTATGCACGAAAGAGACTGTCCAGCAGGAATTGGTAATCCAAATCCTAAAGTGATACCTTTATCTTGAACTTGTTCACCATTGAATATATATGGCAATGTATACTGATAATATCCAGCTCGATATCTCACGTTTTTCAAAAACGACCCATTTGACGATTTATCCATAAACTTACGCTCTGGAGTATATTGAATTCCAAAATTCAACTTAGTAGTAGCGTAATAAGAGAAACTTGAATTAAAACTATTAGTAAACTTTGTCCAATCAGTGGTTGAATAATTAATATGTACCGCAATTTCAGAATTTCTGATTGAATTATTTTTTAATTTCTTTTCAAACCAAAAATTATAATTAAAACCTAAAGTTGAAGTAGTTGGTAAATGAATTGTCCCTTTTTGACCCGCCGAAGCATATAAAGTGTCGTACTTTGTAGGGTCTCCTATAACGCCGTAGAACAAGTAGTCATCTTGTGTTACTTTTAAATCTTGCGCAGGCTCTATAGCAGCGGCTAAAGTGAAATGATGATTTTCACGCATTGTTTGACTGAAATAGGCACCCAATTCATAATAAAAAGTGTTAGCTCGAATTGTATTCCAAGCAACACCACCATATATTTCATCATCCGATAACTGACTTCTTCGTTCATTCGTTGAGTAACCAAACAAATAGCTGATATTTGTTCCAACAGACAAAATGGTGTTTTTGGTTTTAACCAAGTTAGAGCTTAGCCCTATAAAAACTTGATTTGTTCCACCTTTCCCAATATAAGTATATTTCAAAGAATCAGTTCCAGCAGCAATCGTTTCTGTAAGGTTATATCCTTTTCGAGTAAATGGTTTCAATCCAAATGCTAGCCCAAAGTGTTTTTTTAACGTGAAAGCCATTGCAAAGTGCTCTAAGGTGGCATTTCCTCTAGAATCCTTTACTCCATTTTGCTCGTAAAATGACATTTTTGATGTTAATCCAATTGAGAAAAGTGGCTGACCTTTAGCTAAGGTATTATAGGTAGCAGGATTATATAAGTTTAATACCGTCGAATCAAAATAAGTAACGGTACAATTTCCTATTCCAATAAATGCAGCATTTTCAAATGAGCCTTTTTCGCCTAAACCATAAGAACTAAAAGGAGAATTTGATGTCGATTGAGCATTCAAATATCCAACAAAAACAATAAAAAAAGGTAAAAGAAATTTAATGTACATTGAATATATATATTTGGTAAAGGCCAATTAATGTCAAATTTTCGTTTACAAAGATGTTACTTTTTAGAAGGAAATCAAAGTAATGAATGTCTCCACCTGTCATAAAAAACGTTAAGTCCTTTAATTCCATTGAATAACGATCAATTAATTGAATTATTTCAGCTTCAATTCCATTCATAACACCTGAATGAATACTTCCAATTGTAGACGTTCCAATCAAAGGTGCTTGTCCAATTTCATTTATTAATGGCAAATTGGAAGTATAATCATTTAATGATTTGTAACGCAGCTTAATTCCTGGAGAAATTGATCCTCCAAGATATTCTTTTTGAGTATTCACAGCATCAAATTTCAGACATGTTCCAAGATCAATACTTACAGCATTATTATTTGGACATAAATAAGCTATGGCAATAGCGTTACATATTCGATCAATTCCTAATGAATTTGGCGTAGAATAATTTAACTTTATGGGCAACAGCATCTCATTATTGACAACTAAACACCTTGTGAAAAGCTTTTGAATTCGTTTTGTTTCTTGTAAATTAAGTACAGAGGATAAAATACTTGGAATATTTTCATAACTCTTTGACCATATTTCAAGTGATGATGTATCAGAAGTTTCAAAACGTTGAATTTCAATAATTTCACCATGCATAAACACTCCAATTTTCACAAAAGTATTACCTGCATCTATCACTAAAACGGTATCTTGATTCATCATTTCTACAAATATAATCCAAGAAATCGAAAAAATATTCTCTTGCTTGCTTTGGGGTTAAAATTAAGTTATTATCTTTGCCCCCACAATAACGGTTAGGTGATGTAGCTCAGTCGGTAGAGCAAAGGACTGAAAATCCTTGTGTCGGCGGTTCGATTCCGTCCATCACCACCATCGAAAACCCTTGATAGCACTGCTGTTAAGGGTTTTTTCGTTTTTAATAGATTTTAGCAGAGTGGACTCGGTTTGAAAACGGAGTGGACTTTGGTGCAGAAACCATATTCTTTGAGTAGAAAAATTGAACCTAAAATTGATTTTATTCGACAGTGTTAAAATAGGACAAAAAGAATAGATGGTCTCGTTACTTGAAATTCCATTTGAAGAAATTGATCAGAAAATTGAGGCATAACTCGAGACCATTTTTTCACAAAAAACAGTTGAGATTATAGACCCTAAGATCCAAAACACTTATGATTTCTTGACACAAATGCCGCGAGAACTAAAGAAATTTGGTAAGACAATTCATTTGGTGTAGGAAAAATACTTTGAGTTAAATCCGGAAGTGTTTAAAAGTTCTCAATTCAGAAATCATTATAAAACATAGAGTAAACATTTGAATTCTGTTATGCATATCACGCTTTTAAGTAGAGTCAAAATGTATGCTGATTATGCTGAAAAAATACTTTCAATTTGTTATAAATCAAGTGTAAAATTAAAGAAATTCAATTTTTGGAAGCATTTTTTGACAGCTATTCGATACACCTATTATGAAGCTTCAATGAGCCAAAAAAGGCAGATTTTGTAAAATAAGTTGAAAATGCAATCCGCTTTTTCAAAGGGAAACGCGTAGCTATTGTTCCAGACAATTTAAAATCTAACTGGGAAAAAAAGTAATCGTTTTAAACCAATAATAAATGAAACTTTATCCCATTTTTGCTGAGCAATGCAAAACGTTGCAATTCTTGAATTGAGATGAAAAAAAAACTTGATTAAGCTAAAGCTTGTTCTAAGTCTTCAATTAAGTCTTCAACATCTTCTACACCAACACTCAAACGCAATAAATTATCTACCACTCCAGCTTTTTCACGTTCCTCTTTTGGAATTGAAGCATGTGTCATTGTTGCAGGATGGTTGATCAAAGATTCTACTCCTCCTAATGATTCAGCCAATGAAAATACTTTAAATGAAGATGCAACTTTGAAAGTATTTTCAATTGCTTTGTCTTTTAGTACTATTGAAATCATTCCGCCAAAATCACGCATTTGTTTTTTAGCAATATCATGGTTGTGATGTTCAGGAAAACCTGGCCAATAAACTTTTTCTATTTTCGGATGGTTCTTAAGGTATTCTGCAATCTTTCGTCCATTAAAACAATGTCTTTCCATTCTTAAATGAAGTGTTTTAATTCCTCTTAATACTAAGAATGAATCCATAGGACCAGGATTTGCGCCAGAACTATTCAAAATGAAATACAACTTCTCATGGATTTCAGGATCATTCGTAATTAACGCTCCCATCACAACATCCGAGTGACCTCCTAAATATTTAGTAACAGAATGCATCACTATGTGTGCACCCAAGTCAAGTGGATTTTGTAAATAAGGTGACGCAAATGTATTATCTGCAACCAAAATAATATTATTCGCAGATGCAATTTTAGCGCATGCTTCAATATCGATGATTTGCATTGTAGGATTTGTAGGTGTTTCAGCCCAAATCACTTTCGTATTGCTATTAATATATTCATGTAAATTTTCAGCATTTGTAAGGTCGATAAAGTGAAATTTGATTCCAAATTTTTCATAAATCTTTGTGAACAAACGATAAGTACCACCATATAAATCGTCTCCGGTAATTACTTCATCACCAGGTTGCAACATTTTCAAAACAGCGTCTGTTGCTGCAACACCACTGCTAAAAGCAACACAATGTTTACCATTTTCTAAAGCAGCCAAAGCATCTTGCAACGCTTCTCTCGTTGGATTCTTCCCTCGTGCATAACCATAACCTTTATTCACTCCAGGTGATTCCTGCACGTAAGTTGAAGTTTGGTAAATAGGAGTCATAATAGCTCCTGTTGTTGGGTCTGCATGTACGCCTGCGTGAATTGCTTTAGTGCCGAATTTCATACTTTAACTGATTTATTTTGTAAGTAAGGTTCAAAGGTAATTCTTAAATTGACAATTATTCGATTGCCCAATGACAATTTTTAAGGCGTGAAAAGTTTTAGTAATTTTAGCACGGTGAGTGAAAGTGTGAAACATAGAATAATTCAATTATTACAGGATGTAAGTCAATTCAATACGAATGATGTATTGGTGAATATTGAGCATACTTCTTTGTTGCCTATTCTTGATTTTTCTGCGTTTAATAAAACTCAAGATTACCTTCCGTTTAAATCAATCGTATCTAGCGCAAAAAAAACAGAGAAAGAACAAGGAATTTTTCCACTTTGTATTTCCCAGGGGATAATTGAATGGGAATACAAACAAACTATTGTAAACACTCCGCTTCTTATAAGTCCAGTTGAATTTGAACTAAAAAAAGTTGACAACACTATTCGTTTTTCAATTGATGAAGAATTAACTTTTATCAATCCTTTTTTGATAAATCGGCTACAGCGAGAATTTGAAATAAAACTTCCAAGTGACCTAATAAATTTGGAGCAATTAATTGAATTTCTTGAAAGTAAAAATTTTAAAAATATTCAGCCCAAAGTCCATTATTTAGGGAATTTTCATCACCACAGATTTGAAATAATCAAAGAATTAGAAGAATTAAGTAATGAAGTTCCTTCGACTGCAATTTCAAATCTTTTGGGAGATGAAAGTAATGTTGAATCTTCTCAAATAAAATTAAATTCCAATCTTTTATTTCCCGCAGATACAGATCAATATACCGTTTTTGATGCAATCGAAAACGAGCATACGGTTATTCAAGGTCCTCCAGGAACAGGAAAATCTCAAGTATTATCCAATCTTTTAGCAAAGCTTCTCATTGAGAATAAATCGGCTATTGTCGTTTCTGAAAAAAGAGTGGCTTTAGAAGTTCTTCAAAAGAAACTCGGTCAATTTAATTTGGATCATTTGTGCTTTATTGCAACATCGGAAACCATTTCAAAAGATGTATTAAAATCGTTGAAAGATTCATGGACGCTTTTAGAGAAATTCGATATAAAAAACACAACTAATCTTCATCTGTCTGAACAGTATATTGCTCAATTGCAAATGCAGTTGGATTTATTAAATCAGAAAGAATTAATTGGAGGAATCAGTTATTCCCAATTTCATGAATTAGCAAAAGACCGTGATTTCGAAAGCTCAAATTTCTCATCCGATTTACCCTCTCTTGGTATATGGCTTGAAGCAAAAAACAATGTTTCCACTTTTTTCAAAGAAGGAATAAATTCGTTCATCAGTCGAATTTCTTTTGGTGTTATAAAACAAGATTCATTCAAACAATTTGATCAAAGTATCAATTTATGGTTGAATGAGTTAATCAAATTACAAGGTCAATTTCAAATTGAAACTTGGTTGGATCTTCAAAAGGCGATGAAAAAAGCGGCAATTTGCCAAAGCTTTGACAACCCTAGTTTCAGAAGACACCAGGCTATTCTAACTCCTGAATCGAAGGAACAAAAGAGATTTTTAAAGCTCAGAAAAAAGTTTATTCAGTTACAAATCCTGCAAAGTAATTTAGACTTTGAAAAATCAAATTGGAAGGTTTTTCCATCGTTATCAGAGACTGAAAACTTATTAAATCTTTCGAAAGAAACAGGTTTTTTCGGGAAATTGAAATTCAAAAAATCTTGGTCAACCGTTTCAAAAACGTCCGTCAATCAGGCTGAAATAAATCTTCATAAATGGAAGCAGTTTTTGGTTAATTCAGACGCTATTTCTCAAGTAAAAATTGAATTATGCGAAATTGGAATCGATGATGTGCAAACTGAATTAGAATTAATTTTCCAACAAATCCATTATTACACAGCAAGTGACCGCGAAGAATGGATGCAAATTTCAACAGACCTTCAGAAATTATACGCATCTTCAAATCATGCTTTAAATCAACTTTATTCTCAATTGAAGTTGAATTTTAATTGGGATGATGAAACCAATATTCAACTTTTCCTTGAAGGAGTTAAAAGCAACACTGGACTAATTCTTCAGTATCAAAATTCAATTAACGAAATAAATGAATCGTGTTTGAGAAACATGAAAAACTATTCGACTTTTGAACAAATGGAAGCTGCTATTTTAAAAAGTAATTGGACTAAGTTCACAGCACAATTTCCAGTTTTCTCAAAATTCTCTATTGCGGATTTATTGAATAAATGCCATACAATTATTTCTGAACAAGAAAAGGAGGCAATTAGTACTGGTCAAGAAATTGTGCTCAATCAGCACAAGCATTTTCAATATTATCATAAAATTCTTCAAACCACTTCAACCAAATTAAATTCGGAAGAAAAAGTATTGAAAGCAACGTTGAAAAAAGGGAAAGCTATTTTGGTTAAAGAATTCGCCAAGACCAAGAATTTTCCAAGTTTAAGAGAATTGTTTGCTTCTGAAGCACGAATTTGGATTCAATTATTCAAACCTATTTGGCTAAGTAATCCTACCCAAATTGCCAAGTGCTTTCCAATGCAAAATCAGCTTTTTGATGTGGCTATTTTTGATGAAGCGAGTCAAATTCCATTGCAAAATGCATTGGGTGCGATTCAACGATCTAAAAGAATTATAGTCGCCGGTGACCATCAACAAATGGGACCAAGTTCGTTTTTTAAAGCACAGAGCGAAGAAACAATAGATTTACTGCACCAAGCAAGTTTTTATTGGAAAAATGTTGGACTTAAACACCATTATAGAAGTGAGCATCCAGAACTTTTAAAATTTTCAAATTATCATTTTTACAACAACGAGTTAATTACTTTTCCATCTTTTAAACAAGAAAAAGCACCTGTTAATTGGTATTATTCAAAAGAAGGGATTTTTGATGAACGTAAAAATGAAATAGAGGCAAAAGCAGTCGCACTGTACATTGAAAAGGTCATTGATTCAAAAGAAATGATTGGAATAGTTGCATTTTCGGAAACACAATTAGCTGAAATTTATACGCAATTAACTCCTCAAACAAAGGAAAAACTCGAAATGCGTATTGATTCAGATTTGGCCTTTTTCAAAGCATTGGAAAATGTTCAAGGAGAAGAATGTGATCAGTTGATTATTAGTTTAGGATACGGGAAAAATGAAAACGGCGAATTTCACATGCGTTTTGGTCCTTTGAATACAAAAAATGGATCTAAAAGATTGAATGTATTGTTGACAAGAGCGCGCAAGAAAATTGATTTCTTTTCTTCTGTGAAAGGAAGTGATTTTAAAATAAGCAGTAATGAAGCTATTGACTTGTTACGCTTGTATTTGCTTCAATTGGAATCAAGCTCCAACGAAGTAATTCCCCATCAATTCCCTTATTCTTTGTCGCCAAGCATAAACGGAAATTCCTTAGCATTCGATTCAATTTATGCTAAAATTCAGAATGCCAACGAATTGGTAACGCTGGTTAACGTAATGGAAAACAGGGGCTGGAAAATTAGTTTTTAGTGAGCGTCTAACCAATTCTCACCCATTCCAACTTCAACTTCCATCGGAACAACCAAATCAACAGCAGCTTCCATTGCTTCTTTGATGAGTTTTTTCATCATGTCAATTTCACTTTTCTCAACATCAAAGACCAATTCATCATGCACTTGCAAAATCATTTTAGATTTTACGTTTTGCTTTTTCATCGCATTATAAACAGAAATCATTGCCATTTTAATGACATCAGCAGCTGAACCTTGTATCGGTGCATTGATAGCATTTCGTTCTGCAAATCCACGAACTACTGCATTGGCGGAATTAATATCTGACAAATAACGTCTGCGTTGCATGATTGTTTCAACATACCCTTTTTCTCTAGCCAATGCGATTGTGCTGTCCATGTATGTTTTAATCGTAGAATATTGCTCGAAATAGCTATCAATAATTGATTTTGCTTCTGTTCTAGAAATATTCAAATTTTGAGATAATCCAAAGGCTGATTGGCCGTAAATAATTCCAAAATTAACGGCTTTCGCAGCGCTTCGTTGTTCACGAGTAACCTCATCAATTGGAACATGAAATACTTTTGACGCCGTTGCGATGTGTATATCTTGACCACTTTTGAACGCTTCAATCATATTTTTATCACCACTCAAAGCAGCTATAATGCGCAATTCTATTTGAGAATAATCCGCTGCCATCAAAGTGAAATCTGCATTACGAGCAATAAATGCTTTACGTATTTCTCTACCTTTTTCTGTTCGAATAGGAATATTTTGAAGGTTAGGATTGTTTGAACTCAATCGACCAGTTGACGTAACGGTTTGCATGAAATTCGTATGAATTCTTCCATCAACTTTGTCTGTTAACAGTGGCAAAGGATCAACATATGTACTTTTCAATTTTCTCAATTGGCGGTATTCCAAAATCATAGGAATTATCGGATGATCTTTTTCATGCTTTTGAAGAATATCTTCTCCCGTTGCATATTGACCCGTTTTAGTCTTTTTAGCTTTTGCAGAAATTTTCAAATGGTCAAAAAGCACTTCGCCTAATTGTTTTGGAGAATCCAAATTAAATGGAATTCCTGCTTCTTCTTTTATCTTCGTTTCTAAATCTAAAAGTGTAATTTCAAGTTGCTTTGAATAATCTTGTAATCCTTGCACATCAATTGCAATTCCTTCTTGTTCTATTGCTTTTAACACTTCAACCAATGGCATTTCCATACCATAAAACAACTCTTTCAAGTGTTCTTTTTGAATTTCAGGTTCGAATAATTGTTTTAATTGAAAAGTGATATCCGCATCTTCACAAGCATAATCTGAAATTTCTTCGGGTTTCAAATCACGCATATTTCCTTGCGTTTTCCCTTTTTTACCAATTAATGCTTCAATAGAAACTGGCTTGTATTTAAGGTAAAATTCTGCCAAGAAATCCATGCTTTGCTTCGATTCAGGATTAATCAAATAATGCGCAATCATTGTATCAAAAGTTGGACTTGCTACTTGAATTCCATAACGGTTCAAGACTTTTAAATCGTATTTAATATTGTGTGCAATTTTTTCAATCGTTGCTGAAGTGAAAAATGGATTGAATTCCTCTACTATCGCTTTTGCTTGTTCAAAATCAGCTGGAATCGCAACATAAAATGCTTCACGTTCTTTATATGAAAAAGACATTCCCACTAAATCAGCATGTAATGCATCCAAATCAGTCGTTTCGGTATCGAAACACACTTGTTTTTGGTTCATTAAAATTTCTAACAATTCCTTTCTTTCGTCCGCCTTTGTTATTAAGTGATAAGAAGGTTTTTCAGTTGCGATCGTTTTATAATCAGCCGTTTCAGTTGGATTCTGTTCAACAATTAAACTTTGCATTCCAAATAAATCCAGTTGATTGGAACCATTAGAGTTGTTTTCATTGTTTGCAGAAGGTGTTGACGTTAATTCAATATCTTCTCCAATAACCCTTCTAGCTAGATTTCTAAATTCCAATTCTGTAAAAATGTCTTTCACTTTTTCGACATCCACATCACACATTACTAAATGATCTTCGTCGAATTCAACTTCTAAATCAATGGTGATTGTAGCAAGCATTTTTGAAACACGTCCTTGTTCCGCAAAATTTATAACGTTTTCCTGTTGTTTTCCTTTTAATTCGTGTGCATTTTCTATAATTCCTTCTAAAGAACCATATTTCTGAATCAATAGTTTCGCAGTTTTCTCACCAATTCCAGGGATTCCTGGGATATTATCAGAAGCATCACCCCAAAGGCCAAGGATATCAATTACTTGCAAAGGATGTTCAATTTCAAATTTCTCACACACTTCTTTTACACCCATGATTTCAGGTGGATTACCCCCTCTACCCGGTTTGAACATGAAAATATTTTCTGAAACCAATTGGCCATAATCTTTATCTGGTGTCATCATGTAGGTTGTATAACCTCTTTTTTCAGCAACTTTTGCCATGGCGCCAATCACGTCGTCTGCTTCGTGACCAGCCATTTCAATCATCGGAACATTGAACGCTTCAACAATTTTTTTTATTGGTAAAATCATTGAACGAATATCTTCAGGCATTGCTTCTCGTTGCCCTTTATAGGCTTCAAATTGTTCGATTCTATGCGTTGAACCACCGGGAGGATCAAAAACAACGGCTAAATGCGTTGGTTTTTCATTTTTTATCACATCGATTAAAACATTCGTAAATCCAAATGCCGCTGAAGTATTTTGACCTTTCGAATTTACACGAGGATTCTTCGCAAAAGCAAAATAAGCACGGTAAATCAGCGCATAAGCATCAAGTAGAAAAAGTTTTTTATCGATGTTTGGTGTAAGCATTTTTTGTAACAATTAGTAATGAGAGTTTAAAGCTAGGATATTTTTTTTAACCACATAGGAACAAAGAGAACATAGTTGTTTTTTAAAAACACAATAGAAATAAAATGAAACACATAGGAACATAGGACACATAGTTTTTTAAAAAAGGTAGAAGTCTAAAATATTTTTTAAACCACAGAGCATCATAGGACACAAAGCTTTTGAGATTGGATTTTAAAAATAATTGTGTTAACTTCAAGTAAATTAGAAATTTATGGTGTTTTATACAAAGACAGATATTAATGAATTAACTTATCAAGTTTTAGGAGCTTCGATGGAGGTGCATAAATCTCTTGGTCCTGGCTTACTTGAAAGCGTTTATCATAAATGTCTTAAACACGAATTAGAACTTCGAAAAATCATGTTTGAATCAGAATTCAATGTTCCTGTTTATTACAAAGGAGAAAAACTAAATACAGATTTAAAGTGTGATTTACTTATTGAAAATAGAATTGTCATTGAACTAAAATCAGTTGAGAAAATTCATCCGATACATGAGGCACAACTTCTAACATATATGAAATTACTAGAAATACCAAAAGGAATATTAATAAATTTCAATTGCACTAATATTTTTAAGGATGGACAAAAGACTTTTGTGAATCAGCTTTTCAATGAATTAGATGATTGAAACATATAGTATTGCCAAGTGCTTAGGTGCAAAATAAAATTTTAAAACACATAGGAACATAGAACAAATAGGATTAACTAGGTGAAAAATATTTTTCAATCAGAACGTAAATGTCATTATAACTTCTATGTAACCTATGTGCCTATGTGTTTCAAAATTTGCAATAATAATCTGAAACATTTGGTCTAAACATCTATGTGACTTATGTGCCTATGTGTTTTAAAATTTGCAATAATATCCCGAAACATTTGGATCAACCGACTATGTGACCTATGTGCCTATGTGTTTCAAAAACCTTCCAATCTCTATTGTTTCACAAGTCCAATTTTCGAATCACCTTCTAACTCTAAATCAGTTAATAAAGCATCCGTTCCAAGATTTGCAAAAAGTATTTCATTCGCCAAAACTTCATTGCAAACATATTCATGATTTGCTTGAATCGCATGCTGAATAAATTCAGTTGTATCAACAGTTAACACAATACGATCTGTTACATCTAAACCTGAATCTTTTCTTAAATTTTGAACCCTATTAATTAATTCACGTGCAATTCCTTCCGCTTTTAATTGCTCAGAAATTGTAATATCCAACGCGACAGTTAAACCACCTTCTGTAGCAACTAGCCATCCTGGAATATCTTGTGCTGCAATTTCGAAATCAGCTAAATCCAACGCAATAACTTCTCCGTCAATTTCTCCTTTCCAACCGTTATTCTCTTCCACTTTTGAAATATCTTCAGTTGTCATTTGACCAACCATAGCAGCAATTGATTTCATTTGCTTGCCATATTTCGGTCCTATTGTTTTGAAATTTGCTTTAATACTTTTCACTAAAACACTATTGTCT
>JBEAUV010000057.1:0-13767 GCA_041161265.1 Bacteroidota bacterium
TGATACAGTTCATTTTTAAAACGACCTGCTCCCCGTTTTTCATCTCGTGTTCCAAAAACAACTTTATCTAATTGCGACCAATAGAGCGCACCTGCACACATCACACATGGCTCAACAGTTACATAAAGTGTGCAGCCTGTCAAATATTTACCTCCTAAAAATTCAGCAGCAGCTGTTATTGCTTGCATTTCAGCATGAGCTGTAACATCGTTTAAATGTTCTGTGAAATTATGTGAACGTGCAATTATTTGATTTTTCGCTACTATTATTGCTCCTACCGGAACTTCATCTTGCTCAAAAGCCTTATATGCTTCTTGCAGAGCTTGTTTCATAAAGTATTCATCATTATAAGGAGATATCATTCTATTCTAAGATAAATTGTACATTTGAAAATTAAATAAAAAAGGTGAAAAACACGATCCCATCTCTAAAAAAAGGTGATTTAATTTATATTACAGCACCAGCAAAAGCAATTGAAAAAGAATATGTTCTTTTTGCAAAAGCATTTTTTGAAAAACAAGGTTTTCGTGTTTTAATAAGTGTACATTGCCTTGGTACTTTTAATTATTTTTCTGGAACGGATGATGAACGTCTCGCAGATTTGCAATTCGGAATTGATAATCCTGAAATAAAAGCTATTATTTGTGCACGTGGAGGATATGGATGCATCCGTATCGTAGATCGCATTCAATGGGCATCTATGTTACGTGAACCAAAATGGTTGATAGGTTATAGTGATATTACCATTTTTCACCAACGATTGCAAAGATTTGAACTGCCAAGTATTCATGGAACAATGCCTTTCAATTTTGAAAAAAATTCTCCAGAAGCATTGGAAACTCTTTTGAGAGCAATGACAGGAGAAAAATATTCGATTAGTTATTCATCAGATAAATTCAATCAATTAGGCTCTGTTAAAGGAAAACTAGTTGGTGGAAATCTCAGTATTTTATACAGTTTGTTAGGCACGGATGATCAAATTGATTATTCAAATACCATTCTTTTTATTGAAGATTTGTCAGAACATTTATACCATATAGACAGAATGCTCTTTGCATTTGAAAAAGCAGGTATTTTTAATAAAATAAAAGGACTTATCATTGGTGGGATGACAGATTTGAAAGATACCGATACACCTTTTGGCGAAACAATTGAAGAAATTATTTTACATCACTTTAAGTATCGAAAAATTCCCATTGCTTTTAATTTTCCTGCAGGACATATTGATGACAACAGAGCGTTAAAACTTGGAAGTTATAGCGAATTAATTGTCGATGATTTGAAAACCACACTGAACGTTCCTTAGATGAGCACTACTTTCATAGTCGTAATAACTATAATTCTGCTCCACTTTATTGTAGGTATAGTTTTTTTGTTTTATAAACTTGGGCGAAAAAAATAATTTTAAAGTACAACCACTTTTTTACATGTTCGATTTTCTCCTTCTTGAATTGTACAGAAAAATGATCCCTGAGGTAAATCTGTCACTTCTGTTTTCCCTTCAACACCTATCAACCAAGTGCCAACATACGTTCCTTCAACACTCGTGATTGTAATTACAGAACCGTTTTTCCCTTCAATAATTAACCTTCCTTCAGAAGGGTTTGGGTAGATAGAAACGGAAACCTCCATTTGTTCTCTCTTTTGAGATACTTCTTTAATCGGATTTGTTTCTTCTTCTGAAACACTTCCTTTTAAATGATTTTCCTCTTGTGCAAAGCAACTTCCTGTTACAATAAGACACATCAACACCACTGCTCTTTTCATCGTTTGTTTTTCCTAAAACATTTAATGCACTAAACGTTACAAAAAGTTCAACAAAAAGAACTTTTGATTGTTTTTATGTATAATCAGTCTAAATAAGCCCTTTTCGCTTGTTGCTTGCGTTGTAACTATTAAATTTGAGCTAAATTATTTTATAATTATATTATTTATGAGTAAGTCAGTTATTTTGAAATCCTCAATTGCCAAAAAATATTGGATGGCATTTACAGGATTGTTTTTATGTCTTTTCCTTGTTGGACACCTGCTTGGGAATTTACAATTGTTCTATGCTGGTGAAGAAGGTAGAAGAGCATTCAATGAATATGCCTATTTCATGCAACACAATTTATTGATTAAAGTAATGTCATATGTTACTTATCTTTCAATCTTGTTTCATGCTATTGATGGATTATTATTGGCTTTTCAAAACAAAAAAGCACGTCCAGTTCAATATGCGATGAATAAAGCATCTGCTAATTCATCATCTGCTTCAAGACAAATGGCATTATTAGGAAGTATTATTTTGATTTTCATTGCTACGCACATGGTAAACTTTTGGGGTAAAATGCATTTCGGAGAAATTCCATTGCATACTTACAAAGTTTCAATGCCAGGTCAGATGGGACAAGTTCAAGAAAGTTCATTCTATTATACACATGATTTTTCTGTTCAACCCATACCTGTAGTTAAAGAAATAATTGTTAAAAATGAATTGGAATTGTATATCAAAAACCCTGAAATCAAAGTTGGTGAAGGATATAAGGATTTGCATTCTGTTGTAATGGGCTTTTTTGGAAAAAGCGCAAATGGAAATGATGTTAATGAATTGGCTTGGTTAGCTGTATTATTGTATACAATTTCTATGGCTGTTCTTTCTTTCCATTTAATGCATGGTTTTGCTTCAGCGTTTCAAACATTAGGCTTACGTCATCCACGTTACACTGCAATCATTAAAAATATAGGAATGGGATTTGCAATTGTTGTTCCTGCGGTATTTGCTGCAATTCCTTTGTATATTTTCTTTAAGTAATAATTCGATTTTAAAAATAGATTCATATGTCAATTTTAGACTCAAAAATACCTTCTGGAGCACTTAGCACAAAATGGTCTTCTTACAAAGATCATATTCGTCTTGTGAATCCAGCAAACAAAAGAAACATTGATATTATCGTTGTCGGAACTGGTTTAGCTGGCGGTTCAGCTTCTGCTGCACTAGCTGAATTAGGATACAACGTTCATGCTTTTTGTTTCCAAGATTCTCCACGTCGTGCGCATTCAATTGCTGCTCAAGGGGGAATCAATGCAGCAAAAAATTACCAAGGAGATGGAGATTCAGTTTTCCGTTTGTTTTACGACACGATCAAAGGTGGAGATTACAGAGCGCGTGAAGGAAATGTTTACCGCTTGGCAGAAGTTTCCGCATCAATTATTGACCAATGTGTCGCACAAGGAGTTCCATTTGCTCGTGAATATGGTGGTTTATTAGACAATCGTTCTTTTGGGGGTTCTCAAGTTTCTCGAACATTCTATGCTAAAGGACAAACTGGCCAGCAATTATTACTTGGAGCTTATTCTGCAATGTCTCGTCAAATCGGAAAAGGCAAGATTAAGCTATACAAGCGTCACGAAATGCTAGATTTAGTAATCGTTGATGGGAAAGCAAGAGGTATTATTGCAAGAAATCTTGTTACAGGTTCTCTAGAAAGATTTTCAGGACATGCAGTCGTTATTGCTTCTGGTGGATATGGAAATGTCTTCTATTTATCAACCAATGCAATGGGATCTAATGTAACGGCAGCTTGGAAGGTACACAAAAAAGGAGCATTCTTCGCAAATCCTTGCTATACACAAATTCACCCAACATGTATTCCAGTTTCAGGAGATCATCAATCTAAATTGACGTTGATGTCTGAATCATTGAGAAATGACGGACGTATTTGGGTTCCTAAAAATTTAGAGGATTCAAAAGCGATACGTGAAGGAAGAATGAAGCCAACAGATATCACAGATGAAAACAAAGACTTTTTCTTAGAACGTCGTTATCCAGCTTTTGGTAACTTGGTTCCTCGTGACGTTGCTTCTCGTGCTGCAAAAGAAAGATGTGATGCCGGTTTTGGAGTAAACGCAACTGGTGAAGCTGTTTATTTAGATTTTGCATCCGCAATTGAGCGATATGGTCGTGAGAAAGCGAAAATTAGTCATAATGAAAATGCTTCAATAGAAGAAATAATGGCTTTAGGTACTGAGGTTGTGAAAGCAAAATACGGTAACTTATTCCAAATGTATTACAAGATTGTTGACCAAGATCCATATACAACACCAATGATGATTTATCCAGCGGTGCACTACACAATGGGTGGAATCTGGGTTGACTATAACTTGATGACAACGATTACTGGATGCTATGCAACTGGTGAAGCAAATTTCTCTGATCACGGTGCGAATCGTTTAGGAGCGTCTGCATTAATGCAAGGATTAGCGGATGGATATTTCGTTTTACCATATACAATTGCAGATTATTTAGCGGACGAAATTAGGACTGGTAAAATTTCAACTGAATTGCCAGAATTTATCCAAGCTGAAGCAGATGTAAAAGCTGGTATTGATCGACTCATGAACATAAAAGGTACTAAATCTGTAGATTATTTCCACAAACGCTTAGGAAAAATAATGTGGGACAAGGTAGGAATGGCTCGTAATGAGGAAGGTTTAAACTGGGCAATCTCAGAAATTCAAAAATTACGCGAAGAATTTTATTCAAACGTCCGAATCCCAGGAACTGTTGATTCTTTTAATCCAGAATTAGACAAAGCAAACCGTGTTTGTGATTTCTTGGAATTAGGTGAGTTAATGGCAAAAGATGCTTTGAACAGAACTGAATCATGTGGAGGTCACTTCCGTGAAGAATCACAAACTGAAGAAGGAGAAGCAAAACGTAACGACAAAGATTTCGCTTATGTTGCAGCTTGGGAATACACAGGAAAACCATCAGAAGCAATCTTACACAAAGAGCAATTAGTGTTTGAAGAAATCAAATTGGTAGAAAGAAATTATAAGTGATATTGAGTTATATATTATTAGAGAAATTATGAAATTAACATTAAAAATCTGGAGACAAAGTGGGCCAAATGACAAGGGCCAAATTGTAACCTATCCTATCGATAATATTGAGGGTGACATGTCCTTCTTAGACATGATGGATGTTTTGAATGAAGAATTAATTGTGAAAGGAGATGATCCTGTTGCATTTGACCACGATTGCCGCGAAGGAATCTGCGGAATGTGTTCTTTGTTTATAAATGGTGAAGCACATGGTCCAGACAGAGCTGTTACAACTTGTCAATTGCACATGCGTAAATTCAGTGATGGTGAAATAATTTACATCGAACCATGGAGAGCCAAAGCTTTCCCTGTAATAAAAGATTTAGTTGTTGACCGCAGTGCATTTGACCGCGTGATGTCAGCTGGAGGATTTGTGTCAGTCAATACATCTGGAAACACTGTTGATGCAAATGCTATTCCTATTTCAAAAATAGATGCGGATAAAGCGTTTGAAGCTGCAACGTGCATTGGATGTGGAGCTTGTGTTGCCTCTTGTGTAAATGCTTCAGCGATGCTTTTCGTTTCGGCTAAAGTTTCTCAATTGGCTCTTTTACCACAAGGAAAGGTTGAAGCTACTGAACGTGTTCTAAACATGGTAAGAACAATGGACGAGGAAGGGTTTGGTAATTGCACCAACACTGGAGCTTGTGCTGTTGAGTGTCCTAAAGAAATTTCTTTGGATAATATTGCTCGTATGAATCGAGAGTACTTTAAAGCAATGCTTACTTCTGAATAAACTTCAAAATAATTAAATTAAAAGCCGCAAGAATTACTTTTCTTGTGGCTTTTTTATTCCCAACCCTTTTTTATTATTATTCGTTCGTTAAATAATAATAAACTTTTTGTACATTCGCTTTAACTAAATTTTAAATTATGAAAAAACTTTTACTTAGTTTAACACTTATTGGGTCAGCTTTTTTGGCTCAATCTCAAGTAATTTGTGCTGGAATTTCGCCAGCTCCAATTATTGGAAATTATGATTTCACATGGGCTAGTCCCGCTAATGGTGATTGGGCCACTCCCGATTTCTTAATTACTGGTGAATTTATTCAAGATACATTAATGTTGGTAGATGATGGAACAGCTGGTAATAGTCCGGTTTCTGGTTTACCACAAGCAAATTATGGATGTGCTCCTTTAGTAAATAACTTAACTGGTAAAATTGCAGTAATTTATAGATATGATGGGTCTGTAACAACTTCTCCTACTTATTGTGACTTTGCTTTAAAAGCATTGAACGCACAAACAGCGGGTGCAGTTGGAGTAATTATCATTAATCGTGAGCCTGGCGCTGTCCCTATGGGTGGTTCTACTGATGGAATTTCTGTTACTATACCTGTTGTGATGGTGAGTGATACTGATGGCGCTGCATTAAGAGCACAAATGCAAAATGGACCAGTAGTCATGTTTATAGGAAACAAAGTTGGTTTATTCTCAAATGACGTTGGAGTATTACCTGGTTCTACTTTAGTTTCAAAATCTTCTGGAGTACTTTCTCAATTAGCAACAAATGCTACTGAATTCAATTTTGATTTAGGAACACGCGTTTATAATTATGGCACCCTTGGCCAAGATGTTACTTTTACAGCTAATATTGATGGTCCTTCTGGCACTTCGGTTTATTCAAACACTATTGGACCTATTTCGATAGCATCTTTAGATAGTATTGATATTTTACCTGGAGAAGCGAATTCTTTCCCTCAATTTGCTCTTGCAACTTATCCTGCAGGAAGATATAAGTTGACTTATACAATTAGTTTGGGTTCAGTTGTAGATGAATATATTACAGATAACACGATTTCATCTGAATTTGTTATCAATGATTCTATTTTCACATATGCAAATCTAGACGTTACTAATAATCCTGTTGCTAACAATGGTTACCGCCCATCAACAAATAACTCTACTTTTTCAACTTGTATGGTTATTGAAAATCCTAACGCGAGTCGTATTGGAGTTCAAGGAATTTATTTCGAAGCATCAACAGGATCTGATATAGATTTAACAGGTGAAGAAATGACTTTAAATCTATACCGTTGGGAAGATGTTTTTGCAAACTTAGACGATGCTGGATTAGCATTCACAGCATTAAACCCAATTGCATTTGGATATTACTATTACCCAAGTGATTTACAAGGTGAATTAGTTTATGGAGCTTTTAATGAACCTGTACTTTTAGAAGATAATCAACGTTTTCTTGCTTGTGTTCAAACTGTTAATTTAGAAGTATTCTTAGGACATGACACAAAATACAATTATACTTGGAATGAAGCTTATTATTTACAACCATTAACACCAGTCGAAAGTGATGGTGATTATTCTGCTTCAGGATTTGGAATGGATACTCCATCAGCAATGGCGTTAAGAGTGTTCAACGCGTCTGAGTTGGGAGTTGCAGAAGTTGGTGCTTTAGATGGAGTAGCTTATCCTAATCCAGCAACAAACGTTGTAACAGTTTCGTTAAAAGCAGAAGGAAATGCAAACTTAATCATAACTGATATTTCTGGTAAAATAGCAATGAATTCAAAAATTAACCTTTTAAATGGAAAAGCTGAAATTGCTATTTCTTCTTTAGAAGCTGGAATGTACATTTTCAACATTAGAACTGAAGGTGGCCAAACATCTCAATTCAATGTAGTAAAGAAGTAATTTTCATATAACTTTAAGAAAGGGTTGGTGTTTCATCAGCCCTTTTTTATTTTCAAAATTTCTTCGAAAATTGTGTTTAAGCATTAAATCCACTAAATGAAGACTCTTAGACTTCTTTTAATCATCGCATTACCTATTAATTTGGTTTAATCTCAAGGTATAATTCGATGAAAGAAGTAAATGAAGGCAATAGGAGACAGGCAAGAGAAACACTTAATTTGTTATACCTATGTTGTACCAAAAAAACAAAGCCCCTTATAATAAAGGGGCTTTGAGTTGTTATTGTGACCCCGACAGGATTCAAACCTGTAACCGCTGGAGCCGAAATCCAGTGCGCTATTCAGTTGCGCCACGGAGCCTATTTGGCGAGTGGTGCAAATCCCTTATCAAGAATGCGCCACGGAGCCTTTTGAGTCACAAAAATACTCGTTTTTATTTGTCTTAGGAAGGTAAAATTTACTTTTTCCAGAATTGAATTGACATTTTTTTGATTTCAAGAGTTGGTCCACCAGGGTTCCAAATATATGCCTTTACAACTGAACCCTCGGGATAAGTTCCTAAAACACTACTTTTTATTGAAAGTTTGTTTCTTCCTTTTTTGGAAGCATCGGCAAGTTGATACTCTGCTCGTTTGAATGTCTCACCATCCTTTTCAACAGAAATTACCAAAATCGAATTTGTCAGTTCTGGGGATAAAAATTCTAATTCACAATCAACAATGCTTATTTCTTTAACCATTTCTTCTCTGCTTGGTGAAAACGCAATTTCCTTGTCGACTTTGAATGAGCCACACTTTGAATAATTCAATGAATAATTTGTCACTTTACTGCCTGAAAGCTGTTCAACTGAATTCAAAACTTCCCAATACCAGCAAGCATCTGATTTCACTTTAGATTTACCAATAATTTTATATGAAGTACATGGAGTACTTCCAGTATTATAGACTCTAATTTTAGCTCTAATTGGATCCCCTATTTCATAACAAAGAGTATATTTTTTCTCGAATTCAGCAATAATCAATCCTTCTGGATCTTGAACTTGATTGTGACTTAATATGAGGATAATTTTTTCATATTGCTTTAAGTTTCCAAGATTAGCAATTTCTGAAACACTACTAATAGGGAAAATATCATGTTTCTTATAAGACATGTTTAATTCTTGATAATGGTGGAAAGCATCAATGTCATAGTAATACATCATGTCTCTTGCTTTGTAGGAAGCATTTACAATAACTGCAACTTTTCTTTTTTGAAAATTGTGAACCATTTCAGCCGTTTCTTTCCAGCCCTCGCCTTCTCTTTTTCCAGGATTGAATTGGTTGAAAAAATGTAGCATTAAAAAAATAAAATAGGACCGAACTAACCATTTCCCTTTTTCTAGATGTAAGAATAGATAACCGATTGATAAATACAATCCGAAACTTGCAAACAAAACATATCTCACTTGAAAAGAAGGAATGTATTGGGCTAAATAATAATTTATTAATAAGGGTAAAATAAATAGCATCCAAAATAAAAGAAATATTCTCCAAGAAAAACGCTCGGTAAACCAAGAAAAACGTAGGCCTAAAATCAGGACAATAGGTGATAGAAAATAAGGAATAATCAAAAAATAATATGCTCGGTCATTACCTATCACTTTAAGTAAAATATATTTAAAGTCTTCAAATGTTGATAGTGCGAGCCAGAAATTCTCATCGGGAACAACTCTTTTAAAAATTAATAATTGAGGAATAAAAAGTAATGCACTTAAGAGGTACCCAAAATAAAGATACATTACAGCTTTTCTATCTGTATTCCAGAAAAATAAACATGCAACAAATTGAACAACAGGTACTAAAACAGAATTGTAATGCGTATATGGTAATGCTACATTTAAAATGATTAATACGTATAGCCACTTGTTGTTTTTTGTTTCAATGAACAGGATTAACGAATAAAAAGATGAAACCGTAAGAAAAAGCACTAATTGAAATGCACGTATTTCATGACTAAAATCAAAGTGCAGATTCGAGCATAAAAAACAAATCGATACAAAAAGAATAAACCAAAAATTTCCAACTCGTTTTGTAAGTTTAAAAAGCATTATTGCAGTTGCAATACTTATGATAATATTTAAAGATTTAACAGCAATAAGCCCAATTCCAAAAACTTGAATCCAAAAATGTAAGAGAATATAATATAATGGTGGATTTGCCTCATTGTTCAAGGTTCGAAGCAATTCACTTATTGATTGTTGTGAATAATAAACGCTAAAAGCCTCATCTCCTTGCAATTCTAGTTGATTAAGCACTCCAAATTTTACTAATAAATGAGTGCCAATAATTAGAATCAACAAGACATAATACGACCTATTTTCGGAAAGTTTTAAATCAAACTTTTGTTTAAGATCAGTAAAGTTCATTCGTTATTCAATTTTTCTGGTCAAATATAATCGTAATTTAACAGTCTTTGAAATTATCAATTAGCTTCTTTTGTTAAGCCCTTTGAAAATTATTAATTTTGTATTATAAAAGCTGTTCTTCAAATAAATGATAAAAACGGCCGTTACGTAAGACGATGAGATTATTTTACTTCTTTTTATTTCTAAATTTTGGCCTATTTTCTCAAGTTGGGACAGGCCAATGGAGATTACATGTCCCAAATAAAATAGCCATTGATGTTGTGGTTCAAAATAACTTAGTTTTTGCTGCTTTTGGAAATGGATTGCTCGAATATGATACTGATGCTGCTGAAACAAGCTTATGGACTGACGTTAACGGCCTTTCTGATATTAACTTAACTTGTTTGGGGTATTTTTCTTCTCAAAATGCATTATACATCGGATATGACAATGGTAATATTGATAAAATTGCTGATAATCAAGTCACTAACATTCCAGCAATTCGACTTGCTCAGGTTCCAGGGAACAAGAGGATAAATAAAATTGTTCCCCATCAAGGATTTATATACTTCGCAACAAGTTTTTCTATAGTTAAAATTGATCCTGTAAAAAATGAGGTTAAAGAAACTTATTACCCAACAGTTGAAGGTTCTGCTATTGTAGATATTGCTTTTCGAGGAGATTCAATTTTCGCATTAACTCCAGATAAATTAATGCGAGCATATATAAACAATAGTGCTTTGGCAGACCCCTCACAATGGACAACTGATTCAAGACTAGGTGTTTTAACATCCAAATCTTACAAAGATGTTGAAATCATTTCAAATGAAATGTTTGTTCTTTTACAGGATGATGCATATGGTTTAGACTCCATTTTTCACGTTACAAATTCTGGGGTGTTGAATGTTTATAATGAACCGTTCAGTATTGAAGTTAATTCCTTGACCACTGATGAAAACAGACTAGTCATTAATTCTGATGGTGCGGTTTATATAGTTAATTTGGATTATACATATAATAAAGTTTATTCTGCTTACTCATTTAACACATGGTTTTCAGCACAAAATAGTTGTACAGTTAATGGAACTACTTGGGTTGCCGACAAAGAAAAAGGGCTTTTTAAAGTTAACAATGAATATTCATTAACTACTTTTCCATTTGAAGGACCTCCTAAAAAAGAATTTTATTCGATGGATTGGCAGGGTGGAAAATTAGCTTTAGTTGGTGGAGGATTATCATCTGCGGCTGCTACTTATGGGAGTTCTGGGGTATATTTGTTTGAAGGTGAAAAATGGGAATTGCGGGACAAAACTAATATGACGATGTGGTCAACAGCCAGTATTTGGGATTACTTATCCGTCTCGATTGATCCTACAAATCATGATAGAATAGCTGTTGCGACTTATTCAGAAATTCCTATTTCAATAATGGATGAAACGGGTCAGGTTGTAGATACTTTTACTCCAGCAAATTCAACATTACAATTTACAAGCGTTGCATCAACTAATTCAATGATCACTTCAATTCAATATGATGTATCAGGAAATTTATGGGTCTTGAATGGGTATACAAATACCCCATTGAATGTTTATACCAAAGAAGGAGATTGGTACGCATATGATTCCGGAAATTCTTCTGAAAACAAATTTTCAAAGAAATTAGTTGTTGATTACAATGGAAATTCTTGGTTTAGCATTGATGGATCTGGGATGTTTGGGTATAATGCAAATAATTCATTTGCCGACGTCAGTGATGACAAAAAAATTAATTTAAATACAGGTGATTTAACTGGGGCCTTACCTTCAAATACTGTAAATGCGATTGCCGTGGATTTTGATAACGAAATTTGGATTGGCACAGATAATGGTTTTGCAGTCTTGTATAATTCAGCTAGTTCATTTGATGCAAGTGCTGGTGATTACAACGCACAACGTATAAAAGTTGAATTTGAAGGGAATATTGAATATATTCTTGGTAACACGAACATTACAGATATTGAAGTTGACGGTGCAAATAGAAAATGGTTTGCAACGGCAAATTCTGGCATTATTCTTTTATCAGCAGATGGGTTAGAAGTAATTCATCAATTTACTGCTGAAAACTCGCCTTTAATCTCCAATAACATCTTTGATTTGAAGTTAGATCATTCAACAGGAGAGCTATTTATTATAACGGATAAGGGTTTAATTTCATACCGCACAGATGCAACTTATGAGGACCCAAATTATGAAAACGTTACAGTTTTTCCAAATCCAGCAAGACCAGATTTTGAAGGGCCCATAACAATTCAAGGAATACGATATAATTCAGATGTAAAAATTACAGATGTTGCTGGAAATTTGGTGTATCAAACAACATCAAATGGAGGCACAGCAACATGGGATGGTAAAACAATAACTGGAGAAAAGGTTACAACTGGTGTTTACCTCATTTGGACAGCAGCCAATGAGGGAAAAGGTAGAAAAGTTGGAAAAGTTTTGGTTGTTAATTAGGCTTTAATCTGTGAAACAAACCGATACGGCTATTTTTATTCACCGAGTCAATTATTCTGAAAGTAGTTTAATCGTCACTTTTTATACCTTACAAAATGGGATTCAAAAATTCATTTTTCAAGGAGGGAAGAAAAAGGGAACGGCATTATTTCCGCTTTCTATTTGTGAGATCATTTTTTACCGACGTCCGGACAGTGAGCTAGGAAAATTAACTGAATCAAAATCTCATCAGCTACTTCAAGACATTCCAATTAACCCAGAGAAAGCTACGATTGCTTTTTTTATGGTAGACGTATTAAAGCAATGTTTACAAACTGACCAACGCGATATTGTCCTCTTTCAATATTTAGAAAGTACGATTATCTCATTAAATAACACAACTGATTTATCTCTTTTTGCAACTGAATTTCTTATTAACTTTTCACTACACATGGGAATTGACCCCCATATTCAAGAGTCAAATAAGCGTTATTTTCATTTACAAGATGGTGATTTCTCTGATTTTGATAGGAAAGGAGAATTGGTTGCCGATGGGCCTGAAGTTCAATTGATTCAATCAATTTTGCGAAAAGAAACTATTGCACATCCCTCCAGAGCATTAAAGTCAAAAACATTTGATGTAATGATTCATTATTATAAGCTGCACGTTCCCAACTTTAATATTCAAAAGTCGTTGGATGTAATTAAAGAAATTTTATATGCTTAATCTCTAGGCTCTTTGATAAACATGGTTGAGAAGTCTAGATTTTCCATTGAATTGGTTTTGAAATCTCTAACTCTGGCATTGACCATTACCATAAAATCATCAGTCATCACAGGCATAACTGCAGCTTCATCTATGATCATTTGGTCACACTTAACAAAAAGATTATTTCTTTTCTTTTCGTCTTTTTCCATTATTGCTTTTTCAAAAAGTGCATCGTACACTTTATTTCGGAATTTGAAAGCATTAACTTCTGATGAGTTTTCCTTAATGTTACCACTATAGAATAAGCTCAAGAAATTTTCAGCATCAGGATAATCAGCAATCCATCCAGATCTCCAAATTTTTGCCTTGCCTGATGCGATTGCTTTTTCACGCTCTGAAATTGAACATAAGATAATATTTAAATCTACATTCAAATTAAGCTTGATTTGAGCGGCAATGCCAACACACATTTTGTGAACAGCAGATCCTTCAATGGCATTCACATAAAAGTCAATTGCTGGAAATCCTTTTCCATCAGCAAATCCAGCTGTTGACATTAAAGCTTGTGCTTGAGCAATATTCTGTTTATGACCTTTTACTTTATCGTTTGGGAAATTTTCCATCAATGGAACAAACCCATTTTCTGCTGGCCATCCTTCACCTAAAAGATATTTATCGACAATTTCACTT
>JBEAUV010000058.1:0-13566 GCA_041161265.1 Bacteroidota bacterium
ATTTGAATACAGAAGCATCTATTTTGAGTTATAACGATCTCGGATTGGGAATTAGATTTTAGACAATATGAAAATTAAACTATTATTAATACTCAGCTTGGTTATCGGAATCATTTCTTGTCGAAAAGCGGAGAAGAATTTCGATGATTATTTCCCTGAAATGACTGTTACAGCAGTTGCTCAGATGGATGGTTCTGTAGTTGTTACCGCAACAATTACAAAAGAAGGTGCGCTAGGCCTCGAATCTGTTGGTTTTGCATTCAGTGAAAACGCTAATTTCCCAATTGATGAAAACCAACTTATCGTTAATGAAATCACAAACAATACTTTTACAGCTACGTATCCTCCAGGCTTCGATATAACGAAAACATATTATTTCAAGGCTTGGGTTACAAATGAATTAGGGTATAAAGAGAGTGCTTCTGTTTCACTTTCCAACATTGAAGCAATCCCAGTTGATGGCCCTTGCAGTTATTCAATGAATTACCTTTATATTTATACTGTAAATGAAACTACTGGCACGCCTACAGCATGGGAAGAAACTGTTGATTTCAATCAAACTTTTACTGTTTCAGGACAATATTCAACTGTCAATTATACTTTTGATGCAATTCCTGCAACGGGTATTTATACCACAACGCAATTCACTCCCGAGCCAGGACAAGTGAAAATATCATTCATCAATACACTTTCAGGCTTTATACAAAGTTCGTTGAATGCAGGTCAATCCGTTTATGTTAATAGAACATCACCCACTACTTGGACATTTGAGGTTTGTTCAGCAACATGGACGTATAACTCATTCGATTATTCGTTCAGTACTTTTTTTGATATGTGATTAATTTTTAAAACTGCGTTTTATAAGTAGGAACAGTTATTTGATAATCCGCGCTTATAACAAAGAATTTATTTCCTACTCCCTTAAACAAGATAGGCGTTTCTTTATTTTCAAAGATTTCTTCTACTTTTTCTCGTGTTTCTTCCGTAACGATCGTGTCATATAACAAGGAGGTAAAAACTATCTGATCCTGCAAATAGAATGGGGTAGTATATTTTTTTTCTACAATTGCTTTATCCTTAAACAATTCAACACCGCTAATATTAAATATTGCTTTATCTTCAAAGTTAACATCAAAAGCCAATGCCCTACCGTATTCATCCCCTAAAACGAATCTTACTTCATTTTCTCCAGTTTCAGCAGCTAAAAAGGTTTTATTATGAATCACATTATACGATTTTTTGATGTCATATAACCATTGAGCACTAGACCACTCCTCTCCATCAAAACTTAAAAAATTAATTGAAGTTGACCCTTGAGAGTTATTTGCTTTAATTGTATTTACAGTAAAATACATTTTGCCGTTTGTATTCAAATCATTTTGATTAACCATTTCAATTGAAAAACCGATATCATCTTCTGCCTTGTTTAGAGCAATTTTGTTTTCCTCTTTAACATTCATTTTCTCATCTATAGAATAGATTGTGATTTCGGTTTGTGCTTTTTTGTGTCCTCGATCTGTTATACGTGCATACCAAATTTTGCTCTCCAAATAACCTATGAATCCAGCGCTAATGTAATTGTAACCTTGAAAAACATTTGAATAACCCTCATGCTCTAAAAACCGATGTTCTATTGTCTTATTCTTTATGTTGTATTTAACATATAAAAAGCCACGTCGGTTTTGAGTAATAGCCCAAAATGGATTGCCTTCAGAATCAAAATTTCTTATTGTTTCTGAGTATTTCATCAAACCATCGAACTTACTATAAACTTCACCGTTTAATGTTATTGTTTCACATTCCAATTTTTCATTTACAATCTGTACAGATAGTTTGTTTTTCACGCTGATGAGATTATAGCATAGTTTCTTAGTTTTATCTATTAATGGAACTGTCTCATAATAAAAATTTGCATTCATTGGTCGATCACTAAAAGTCCATGATTCCTTTCCAGATAGTGTTTTGGAAAAGGTTTGTTTACCGTTTTCATCAAAGAACACAACTTTGGTTGGCTCTGTTGCATGCTCGCAACTAACAACATACGATAAATCATCAAATTGAGTTGCTGAAACATACCATTGTCTTCCCTTTAAAACTTCAATTGTAGTTTGAGAAAATGCTGAATTTGTTATACCTAAGAAAAGGGTGATTATAACCGTTTTTATTAAATTCATATTTTTATTTTTTTATCGAAAATAAACAATTCATTTAACAAAAGAGAGAAAACTATTAATAACAAGTGAAGAGTTATTACTTCCCGATACAGAACTTAGCGAAAATATTACCCAACAAATCGTCTGTTGATATATCTCCTGTAATCGTTCCTAAATCATACATTGCTTGACGAATATCCATTGCTACAAAATCTGCAGTAATATCATTTTCTAGATCAAATTTTGCTTTTTCGAGCGATGTTGCTGTTCTTTTTAAAGCATCAAAATGTCTAACGTTGGACACGATTGTTTCATTCGCCATGTTGAAATCACCTTGAATCATTTCAACCAATTTTTGTTTTAACTCTTCGATACCGATTCCTTCTTTCGCACTCAGAAAAATAAGCGGCATCTCGACTGCGCTCGATGTCCTCTTATTTTCTAAAACATCTACTTTATTTGCGACAATGATGATCTTTTTATCGTGATAAGTCGTTTGAATTTCTTTTGCCCAAATGACAACTTCTTCAAGGCTATTTTCTTTCGAAAAATCCGCCATACACAAGACAATGTTTGCCTGATAAATCTTTTCTTTAGAACGTTCAATTCCCATCGCTTCAATTTCTTCGGCTCCTTCACGTATTCCAGCCGTATCAATTAATCGAAACTGAATCCCATCAATGTTTAATACTTCCTCAATAACATCACGTGTTGTGCCGGCAATGTTACTTACAATAGCGCGCTCTTCTCCTAACAATTGATTCAGTAAAGTGCTCTTCCCGGTATTTGGAGCTCCAACTATTGCAACCGGCACACCGTTTTTGATAGCGTTTCCTAATTCAAACGATTTAGCCAAACGGTTAATGAACTTCAAAACATCAATGACCAATTGCAACAATTCTTTACGATCAGCAAATTCAACATCTTCTTCTGCAAAGTCAAGTTCTAATTCAACCAAAGAAGCAAAATGAATTAACTTTTCACGTAAATCCTTTAATTCAGAAGAAAATCCACCGCGCAATTGTTTCAATGCAATATCATGCGCTCCTTTTGATTGAGAAGCAATTAAATCTGCCACAGCCTCAGCTTGCGAAAGATCTAATTTTCCATTCAAGAAAGCACGCATGGTATATTCACCTGGATTGGCTAAACGACATCCGCCATCAAGCAATGTTTGAATAATTTGTTGTTGAATATACGGTGAGGCATGACAAGCAATTTCGGCAGATTCTTCACCTGTGAAACTTTTTCCTTCTGCGAAAACAGTGATTAATACCTCATCAATTAATTCACCTTTTGGATTTTTAAAATAGCCAAAGTGTGCTGTGTGAGAATTTTTGTCTTTAAGGTTTTTTGAAAATGCGTTTGAGACAATTTCCAAGGATTGGTTTCCTGAAACTCTAATTAGTGCAATTGCACCAACTCCATTTGGAGTAGATAAAGCACAGATGGTATCTTGATGATTTGTCATTGATGCAAAGATAAAAAAACCACAACAAGTTGATTTTATATATAAGGCTAAATATTATTGCAACAGATGCACAGATTTAGTAAAAAGTTAAAAACAAATATGTTTCCGTTTTTAAACTGTGCATCTGTGGCAAAAAATAGAATTTAAATTACTGCAACGATTCGTTATAAAACAAGAAAGGGATGAATTTGCATCCACCCCTTTAATTCCAGTTATCTTATTGTTTAAAAATTAATCTGAGCTTGCAGCCTCAGTAAATTTCCTGATTGAAAATTATCCTGCTTTGCATGATCTTCAAATCGTCTATGTGAAATTGTATACATCACGACCAATTCAAATGTTTTGTGCGGCTGCCATTCTAAACCGATTTCATATTCATTAACTTTATAACTTCTTGCGTCCAATTCATGTTTTTTACCTCCTTCGTAATATTGTCCTCTAACAAAAGGTATTAATGTTTGTTTTCCAAACTTCAACATATAAGACATTGTAATATAACCGCCTTTTAAGTCTTGCACCTCAATTGAGTCTGTGTATTTATTATATTCAGGCCCTTTACCAATATTATATTCAGCTTGAATACCAAATGGTTTTGGGTATAAAATAAATGAAGCGGCTGCTCTTTGATCTAAATATTCTGAATCATCATTTTTCTTAACGTCAGGACTAGTCGAAAGCAATACAACTTTTCCACTATAAGCCTGAATACCTGGTTCAATTATCTGATTTTTTATTTTAATAGGATAGCTAAGCCTACCTACTATATGCAAATTGTCATTTCTTTCAGATTGATTAGCTGTTTGCCCATTATATGCACCAAAAGCAAATACACCATAATCCCCTGAACCTTTAAGACCATCTTTCACAAGAGAAGAATATAATGATCTTGTTGTCTTAGGCGCCCAATAAAAGAAAGCTCCTAAATCACGTTCATTTGATACTGCACTATTTAACGCATCATTTCTATCTAACGGTAAACGATTTTGACTTGATTGCATATTTTCAAAACCATAAGGAACCTTACTTTGACCCAAACGAATTCTGAACTGGTTATCCTTATCCAAGCCTAAATCAAAATATGCATCTCTTAATTGTACGATGTGACCAGTTGTTCCAGCTGAAGAAGCGAAATCCGGCTGAACATAAAAATATACTCTTTTTGAAATTTGACCAGAAAAAATCAAACGAGCACGTCGAATAAAGAATCCTCCATTTTCGCCCCAAGATTTGTCGCATTGTTCACATTTTAAATTAGGATTCGTTTCTAACAAACGATTATACCGCACCTGAATATATCCCCTAAGTTGAATGTTATCGTACCAATTTGATTTCACTGCTTCTTCAACTTTTTGCTTTACAACTTTTGAAGTATCAATTTGCCCAAATCCTTGGTTTGAAAATAAACAAAGTGCAGTTAAACAGATTGAAGTAAAAATTTTATTTTTCATTTGTTCCTTATTTTTGGAGCAAATGTACTTTATTAATACTGGCTTAATATTCAGTAATCACTAACTTAAAGTAATCTTAATTTTGGTAACATTGGCTTAACATTGAGTAGCAATAAACAAAAAAGCCATCCGTCAAATGACGGATGGCTTCTCACAAATAATAATTTATTTTTTAGTTTTATCGACTGTAGACAGGTGTTTTAGCACCTTTGCTTCTACATAAAACACAATTTCTTCAGCCATGTTTTTTGCTTGATCACCAACACGTTCTAATTTACGAATTATCGAAAGCAAATAAAGTGCTTGTTCAATTTTATCCGTGTTACTACGTATATAATCTGCAATAATCGTATTGGCTGCCATATTGATTTTATCCAAGGTTTCATCTTCTTTGAAAATCTTTCTGGCCAAACTAGTGTCTTCCTTTTCAAACGCTTCAAGAACACGATCCATCATGTTTCTTGCAGATTGAAACATTTCCAATGCCCTTGTTTGCTTCAAAAGTTCTTTGTCAAAAGTTGCATCAACATTGTTTACAAATTTTGCAATTCCTTCGGCAATGTCTCCTGTTCTTTCAAGATTTGTATTGATTTTAAGTACAGCCAACACAAATCGCAAATCAACAGCAACAGGATTAAACAACGCAAAAATATTCTCACAATCTCTGTCCAATTTAATCTCTAAAGCATTAACTCTCTTTTCAATTGAAATTATTTCTAAAGCCAATTCTTTGTCCATTTCTACCAATGAATCATATCCTTTAGCCAATTGAGAATTAACTAATTGCCAATACTCAATCGTATCAGCTTTCAATAATTTTAGTTCTACATCAAGATGTGACATGCGTTTCCTATTTAAAAAAAATTATCCAATATAAGTAGAATCAACCGAATCTACCTGTAATATAATTTTGTGTTCGTTCTTCCTTTGGATTTGTAAAAATATTCTTTGTTTGATCAAATTCAATCAATTCTCCCATATAGAAAAACCCTGTTGTATCACTAATTCTACCTGCTTGTTGCATGTTGTGTGTTACAATCACAATCGTATATTTTTCTTTTAATTCATACACCAATTCTTCAATTTTTGCCGTTGAAATTGGGTCTAAAGCAGAGGTTGGTTCGTCCATTAATATTACGGAAGGCTGAATTGCCAATGCCCGTGCAATACATAAACGTTGTTGTTGACCTCCAGATAATTCAAATGCAGATTTCTTTAATTTATCTTTAACCTCATCCCACAAAGCAACTTGTTGAATGGAATTTATAACTCTTTCTTCAATGAATTTCTTGTCTGTTATACCATTCACACGCAAACCATAAGCTACATTTTCAAAAATGGTCTTTGGAAAAGGATTTGGTTTTTGAAAAACCATCCCAACATTCTTTCTTAAAGTATCCACATTCGTGCTTTTCGCATAAATATCAACACCATCAATTAATATTTGTCCTTCTAATTTTGTGTTGTCTATTAGGTCATTCATCCTATTGAATAATCTCAAATAGGTAGATTTCCCGCATCCAGAAGGCCCAATTAATGCTGTAACAGTGTTTTTCTCAATACTCAATGAAATGTCTTTGAGTGCTTGATTGATGCCGTAGTAAAAATTTACATTTTTTGATTCTATCTTCTGCATATCAATTCATTTTTACTTTTTTGCCAAAATATTTTCTAAGCCTACTTGCAGCTAAGTTTGATATTAGGACAATAATTATCAAAATAAGTGCTGTTCCGTATGCCATTTCACGTGATTTTTCAATGTTTGTTCCACTTGTTGAAATAACATATAAATGATATGGTAATGCCATCACTTGATCAAAAATTCCATTAGGAAGTTTCGGTAAGAAATACGCTGCAACTGTAAATAAGATTGGAGCTGTTTCACCAGAAACTCGTCCTATTGAAAGAATTAATCCTGTTATAATATTAGGAAATGCAATCGGCAGAACTACTTTACTTGTTGTTTGCCATTTTGAAGCTCCAAGCCCTAAACTTGCTTGTCTAAAAGTATCGTCAACTGCTTTCAAGGCTTCTTCTGTTGTTCTAATAACGACTGGAAGTGCCAATAAACCAAGTGTTAATGAGCCTGCCAAAATTGAATCACCAAATTCAAGTTTATTCACGAATAAAGCCATACCAAATAAACCAAAAACGATAGAAGGAACTCCAGCTAAATTATTCGTCATTAACTTAATGAAACGCTTGATCCATCCATCTTTCACATATTCATTCATATAAATTGCCGCCATTACTCCAACTGGAAAAGCAAAAAACATACTTCCAAACACCAAAATCAAAGTTCCAATAATTGCTGGATAAATTCCGCCAGAAGTCATTCCGTCAGTTGGCATTTCAGAGATAAATCCCCAGCTTAAAACACCAATTCCTTTATATATCAAGAAAGCCAATATTACGAACAGAATCGCTACAATGAAGTAACTCAAAAAGGTAAAAAGACTAAATGCAATAGCCTGATTAATCTTTTTTCTTCTGGATATTTTTAATTCTTTGTCCATGAAATTAATGTTTGCTCAATGTTTTCCTTTTGGTAACAAATTCTACCAATAAATTAATGACAAGAGTGATAATAAACAAGATACAGCCCAATGCAAAAAGTGCTTGATAATGAACACCACCGTTTGGGGCTTCACCAAGTTCTGCTGCAATTGTTGCTGGAATCGTTCTAACAGGTTCTAACAATGTTGTTGGAATAATTGCGGCATTTCCTGTAACCATTAAAACTGCCATCGTTTCTCCAATTGCTCGGCCGATTCCAAGAATTGCTCCTGCTGTTATACCTGAAGCCGAATGAGGAATAACAACTTTATAAATCGTTTGCCATTTTGACGCACCTAAAGCTAAACTTGCTTCTTTCATTGCTCTTGGAGTGTTACGCATAGCGTCTTCAGAAATTGTAATAATTGTTGGTAAAGCCATAATACCTAAAACAATACTTCCCGCCAATGCAGTTTCACCAACAGGTAATTCAAATAATTGTTGAATTAATGGAACAATGATTACCAAACCAAAGAATCCATAAACAACGGAAGGAATTCCAGCAAGTAATTCAATAAGTGGTTTTAGAATGTTACGGATTCTACTGTTTGCGATTTCACTTAAATAGATAGCAGCTGCTAAACCAAGGGGAAGTGCAATCAAAATAGCTCCCAAACTCACCCACAATGTACCAAGGATTAATGGCTTTACGCCCATTTGCGCAACAGGTCGAGCAGTTGGAAACCATTCGTCTCCTGACAAAAATTCAGAAACTTTTATTTTGTCAACATCTAATATTTTCCCTTTAAAACTTTTTGAAATGTACTTTTTTGAGAAGAAGGCAATTACACCTTTATGTTTTACAATGTAATCATTGATGCACCAAGATAAATTCTTAAAATCTTTCCCTAATTGTTCGTCAGTATAAAAGTCTGAAATATCATCAATTTTAAAAAGAACGATTTTTTCATCTTTTCCATCAACTTCTTTCCAGTTTTTGATCTTTTGATCAAAAATATTTTTGACTTGATTAGGGCTTAATTTTCGAACGCTATTTTCAGCATGAATTGTTAAGTTAAAATCTTCGTCAATCGGTTTTTTATTAAAAACACCCAAGCCTTCACTGAATAAAAACACTACAATAAGAAGAACTGTTAAACTCGTAACTGTTCCGCTCAACATCAAAAGTCCTTCTATGAATTTCTCCCGAAATTTTTTGTAATTCGTTTTCACTTTATTTCTATTTTTCTTCTGGCAAAATTAGACATGTGAGCGCTATAAAAAGTTGTTCCAATGTTATCTTAATATTAAGCTTTAAAATAAAAAAGGCTGTCCTTTTGGAACAGCCTCAAATAAATTACGACTCAGAAATCTTATTTCAAAGGAACGTATCCTACTTCAAAAACGATTTTTTGACCTTCTTCTGAAAGCGTGAAATCAATTATTGATTTTACTTTTTCAGAATTTACTTTTTCATACATGAAAAATAAAGGTCTTGATATTGGATATGATTTATCCTTCGCTGCAGCAACAGATGGTGCAACATAAGTCTTTCCTTCATCATAAGAGACAGCCAATTGTTTAACCGACTTTGTTTGATAAGCCAATCCTACATAACCAATAGCTCCTTTTGTTTGTCCCACAGATTGAACGATTGCTCCAGTTGCAGGCATACTCAATACGTCAGTAGCATAGTTTTTGTCATCTAAAACTTCTTCTTTAAAATATTCATATGTTCCAGAAGAAGATTCTCTAGAGTAAGCTACAATTTTCAAATCTTCACCACCTACTTCTTTCCAATTTTTAATTTCTCCCGTATAGATTTTTTCGATTTGTTCTCTTGTTAATTGAGAAACTTTATTTCCTGGGTGAACAATTACAGACAAAGCATCATAAGCGATTAATACCTTTTCAATTTCTTTTTTCGCTTCTGAAAACTTCAATGCTTCTTCTGTTTTCAAATCTCTTGAAGCCATTGCAATATCGGTAGAACCTTCTAATAAAGCTGTAATTCCAACTCCTGTTCCACCACCAATAACTGAAACTGTAATTGAAGAATCTTGTTTCATTAATTTTTCAGCTTCCATTTGAGCTAAAGGCAAAACTGTATCACTACCCTTGATAGTAATTGCTTGTTTTTCTGTCTTTTCTTTACTTCCTCCGCAGCTTAACAAAGCAAAAGCTGGTAACATTAAAACTAATAATTGCTTTTTCATATCCTTTTTTTTGACAAATGTATTTGATTTGTTTTGTACAAAAAGCAATCATGTACCAATGTTAATATAGGTTTAACAAGCTTAACATTAAGTTAACATTGGAACAATCTCTAAAAGCATTTATTAGGTTATTTTTACTGCAATTATTATGTTTTATACCCTTTTAAAGGGATTTAAATTTTAAAAAATTAATTATGGCATCAGGTATTTTAAAATTCTTTTTACCCAAAGACAGAGTGTTTTACAACCTTTTTGAAGAAGGAAGTGCAAACTTAGAAAAGCTTGCAACAAAATTGGTAAGCATCATGAATGAACCAGATTTTTCCAAAAGAGGAGTTCTCGTCAAAAAAATGGAAGAATTAGAACATAAAAATGACCATATAACTCATAATATTTTCCTAGAGTTAGGAAGAAATTTTATCACACCGTTTGACCGTGAAGACATTCACAGTTTGGCTTCTGCACTTGATGATATTGCTGATTACATGTACGCTTCAGCTAAAAAAATCAATGTTTATAAAATTGATCCTACTCAAGACACTGGAATGCAAAAGACAGCTGACGCAATATTAATTGCTGTTTTGGCTGTTAACGAGGCTGTTGTAGAATTAAGAAACTTAAAAAACACACAGAAAATTATTGAGTGTGTGATCAAAATTAATAGTGCTGAAAATAACGCTGATGATTTGTTCGATTTAAGTATTGAGAAATTATTTGATTCTAATGTTGATTTTAAGGAATTAATAAAGAAAAGAGAAATTTATCAAGTTCTTGAAATCGTTACGGATAAATGTGAGGATGCAGGAAATGTAATTGAATCAATTGTTGTTAAGTACGCTTAACCAGTAAATAACTTTTTAATACATTACTATATGTTTACATTACTAATCGTAGTAATCGTTATAGCGCTCTTATTTGATTTGGTCAACGGGTTTCACGATGCTGCAAATTCTATTGCAACAGTAGTTTCTACTAAGGTCTTAACGCCTTTTCAAGCTGTTGTTTGGGCCGCTGCATTTAACATTTTAGCTTTCTGGGTATTCGACATGAGTGTTGGAAATACTGTTGCTAAAACTGTGGATAACGGGGCAATTGACCTATGGGTTATTTTAGCTGGACTTTTAGCAGCTACTTTTTGGAATTTATTAACCTGGTGGTTTGGAATCCCTTCTTCTTCTTCTCATACTCTAATAGGTGGTTTTGCTGGGGCGGCAATTGCTCATGCTGGGTTTGACGTTGTAAATTCTGCAGAAATTTTTAAAGTTATAGCCTTTATTTTTCTTGCCCCTGTTATTGGTGGGATTATCGCATTTGTTTTTGCATTGATTACTATAAGCAGAAACTTTGCTTGGAAAATGGTAAGTTATGGCCTTCTAACTGGTGGTGTAATTTATCTCATGCAATACATGGTCGAGTTTATGGATGTAAAACCCGCCATGATGTGGATTGTTGTTATAATGATGGGTGTAACTGGTTTAACGTATCTTGGTTACCAAATTTTTTATGGCAAAAGACAAACTGCAATGCGTGAGTCGCACATGTATAAGCGCCTTCAACTTTTATCATCAGCAGCCTTTTCTTTAGGTCATGGTGGCGCTGATTCACAAAAGGTAATGGGGATTATTTGTGCTGCATTAATGGTATATGGAAATTATGCTCGTAAAGAAAATATCACCGTTCATAAAAACCTTCAGGTTTCAGAACTTATTCAAATTGAACACACAAATGAAAAAGGAAAAACTGAAAAATTCAAACCTGAAGTTGGTACAATAAAAGATGTAACTTTCTATGCTGATGGTGACAATTTAATTGATGTTGCAACTCAAGAAGTTATTTTCAATGAAGAAAAATTAAATGCAACTTATTCAAAAGCAGCTCTTTTTACAACGTTCAAAGAGGCTGATGGAGAACTTGGTAAGCTTCATGTTTATTCAAAAGGAAAAAGTTTCTATGATTCTGAAACGAACGAATTGATTTTTGACGATAAAGAATTATCTAAAAAATATTCAAAAGCTGGAGTATTTGCTAATTATGTTGACAAACAAGAAATTAGAGATGGATACAAAATCAAAGGAAAGATACATTCAGACACAATGCCATTTTGGATTTCTTTCGGATGTTATTTTATGATTGGAATTGGAACATTAATGGGCGGATGGAAAATCGTGAAAACGATGGGAACTAAAATAACTAAGGTTACCCCACTTGAAGGCGTTTGTGCTGAAACTGCAGGAGCCTTAACGTTATTCACAGTTTCAAATATGGGTATTCCAGTTTCTACAACACACACAATTACTGGTTCGATAATCGGTGTTGGAGCAATTAAAAGATTAAGTGCTGTTCGCTGGGGCGTTACAATAAACTTATTATGGGCATGGATCCTTACGATTCCTGTTAGTGGTTTATTAGCGGCGGGTTTTTATTACCTGATTTTGATGTTTAAATAATCAACACATTTTGCACTATTAAATCTGAAAGACTTTTTATCTTTATAAAAAAATAGACAGTATGTTAGCTCCTTTCAATTTACAACAATGGATAAACGATAACCGCGATTTATTAAAACCACCTATCGGTAACAAAAATCTTTATGTCCAAGCGGGAGATTTTATTGTGATGATTGTTGGTGGCCCAAACGCACGAAAGGATTATCATTTTAACGAAAGTGAGGAGCTTTTCTACCAAATTGAGGGTGATGCAACTGTTCGTGTTCAATTGGACGGTAAAGCAAAGGATATTACAATTAAAGAAGGTGAGATTTTCTTGTTACCTGGAAATATTCCCCATTCACCAATACGTGGAGCAAATACCGTTGGTCTTGTTATTGAGAAAGTGCGTAAGGGAACAGATTTAGTTGATGGTTTAATGTGGTTCTGTGAAAATTGTAATAACAAATTGCATGAATTCCGTTTCCCCCTAGTCAATATTGAACATGATTTTTTATCTCGGTTTAAAGAATTTTACAATTCAGAGAAATTAAGAACATGCTCAAAGTGTTCACATGTTATGGAAATTGATAGCAGATTTATTTAATTACATAAAAGTAATTTTTGTTCTTTAAAATAATTTTATTGAATGAAAACACAAACAGTTCCCGCTGAAATAACGGATTAAAGCACGGAAGGATTTATCGCAATAAATTTTTTGAATTCAATTTGTAGTAAATATGTAACTAGTCAATCCGTTTTTATTAGCGAATTAAATTCACATGTCCTGTTTGTGTATAATTATTACCTAAAAAGTCAGTATAATCAAGTTTCCAAACATAAGTTCCGTCTTGACATTTTAATCCATTATAACTACCATCCCAATAATCAGTGAGTGAGGTCATAGTGTAAATTAATTCTCCCCATCTGTTAAAAATCAAAAGCTCAAAAGATTCTATATTGTGCGCTATTACTTGGAACCCATTATTAAATTCATTCCCATCAGGCGTAAAAGTATTTGGAACATAAATGATGGGATCGTAATATATGTGAACATTGTCCGATGCAGAACACCCATTTTCATCAGTATAAGTAACAGTATAGGTTGTGTTTTGATTTGGATTCGCAATTGGACTTAAACAAGAAACACAACTTAAATATTCAGCAGGAGACCAAATATAAGGACCAGAAGTAGTACTCGAAGCTGAAAGTTGAATATCATCGCCATAAAAAGCATATACGTCAGGAGATGTTTGAATAAAGGGTTGAGGAAATAAATCAACTTGAACAGTTGCCGTATCAGTACATCCGGTTAAATCAATTCCAATAACAGTGTATAATGTTGATAAACTCGGA
>JBEAUV010000059.1:0-13340 GCA_041161265.1 Bacteroidota bacterium
CGTTTTAATCATTGCGGCAGGAATTTCTTCCTTCGGAATCAACATTTTTATATCATAATTGATGTCTTGCTCAAATGATGTGAATCCAGAAATGTTGGTTTTAATTTTACCCATGTTCACATCAAAAGGCTTCACATTGATTTTTCCATCAGCAAATTGAAATTTCGCTTTCACATCTTTCACAGTTTGGGAAGAAAGTTTGTTCATGTTCAACGCTTCTCCCATTTTCTCTAACGGTTTGAATCCGGAAATTGTCAAGGTACTTGATGAAAAATCACCTAAACCTGTTAGGGAAGAATATATTGGTTCCATTGAAGCTGTTAAATCTGATTTCATACTGAAATCCGAACTAATTTTTCCTTTACAGAACTTCGCAATTGGAGCCAATTTTTCTATTGTCAAGAAATTATCAGCTAATTGTTTAATATCGATTTCCTTTAATGAATAGGCGAAGTTGATTTTAGGTTTATTATGATCTTTGGTATCATAACTTCCATCCAAGCCAATTGTCCCGCCCATTGCGTTCATTGTCAAATTATCCAATGAAGCAACTTCTTCTTTCATCTTCACTGCACCTTTAACATTTTTTATATCCATGTTATTGTAGCGCAAGTTGTTAATTGAAGTATTCAGTAAAAAGTCAATATTATCTGGAATTAATGTCGGTTCTGTAGTTGCTGGAGCAGCTTCTGTTTTTGCCGCATCCGCAGCTGGAGCAGCTTCACTTGTTGGAACGATGTTCATCAATTGATCGATATCCAAAAAGTTACTATTAAATGTAAAATTCCCCTTCAACAATTCATCACGGAACATATAACCCATGTAATTATCAATTTTCCCATTCATTTGAAAATCTGATTTACCTGTTTTAGCAATGAGTTTTTCCAAACTCAAGTTTTGAGGAGAAAATCTGAAAAGCATATTTGTAATATTTACATCTTCGTTGAGATCCTTGGTTTTGTAAATCATATCCATTAATTCCAAAGTTCCTTCGGCTTTAAATGCTTCATAATCTCCTTTATCCAAAGCGCTCATTCTTCCGTTGATGTCCACATCGGCTTTTAATTTACCAGTGTAAGATTCACCTTCAGCCATTGGCATTACTTTTTTTAATGTTGCTAAATCAACTTTTGCCATGATTTTAGAAACCAATAATGGGTCTGTCATTGGATTGCGCATTTTCAAATTAGCATCGATTGTATTTCCTACAAAGTCAGCATGGAATTTGTCGACATCAATCGTCATTTTGTCCATGTCTTCTCCACCAGCGAATTTAGATCCTGCTTTCACCAAAATATTAGTGATTGTACCTGGAAGATCTGGATATTTGATTGATGCTTTGTCGATATTCAATTTGAAATCCCAACCTGGCATGTTTTTATCGTCCATGATTCCTTTCACTTCTCCTCCAAGTTCTAAATTTCCCTTGGATATCATGCTTTCATATCCCGATTGATAGAACGCTGGAATCAAGGATAAAAATTCTTTGAATGTTGCTTTTGACGCATTCAATTTCAAATCCATGTTGTCTTTATTTTCCAACATTTCGTAGAATCCATCAACTGAAAAAGTCAAGGCGTTTAATTTGAATTGATTGTCTCTTAATGTGAATTTGGATGATTTCTCGGTGAATTCCATTAAGATATTTGCTATTACATCCGTTTTTACATCAGTAAGATAAGAAACACCGTCCATGTCAAATGTGATTTTATCCATGTTGGTTGTCGTTTCAAAATCAATCACATCTGCAGTTAAATCTCCTGTTCCAGTATGATTTAAATTTTTAATATTCATTGCCATATCAGACGATTGATCGTCATAATTGATGTTGGCATTTGTGATACTGTATTCTTTCAAAGAAAGTTTGAAATTCGATGGCTCTGAAACTTCTTCAGGTGTTTTTACCGAATCAGGTTTTACTATATCGTAATTTGCAAGACCATCGCTCAGCACGCGAACATCAAAAGAAGGTTCAATTAAATGAATTTCATCAATTTCTACTTGGTCGCCAGAAACGACACTCCAAAAACCAACGTGAGCAATGAATTGTTTGATATTGGCCAATTCAACTCCTTTGAATTTATTCATTCCAACCAATTTTGCATCGTTCAACTCGATGGTCATATTTGGGAAAGTACTTATAAAAGTTAAATCAAAATCACCTAAAGACAATTTCGCATTCAACGATTTATTCACTTCTTCAATGACCAATTCTTTGATTTGATTTTTGAAAAGAATTGGTGTGATAATTAATATGATTAATAAGAATAGGAATGTAAATCCTGTCCACTTCAAAATTCTTCTTAAAAGGCTTTTTTTCTTCTTTACTTTCGTGCTCATATCTTGCTTGTTCTAATTTTTACGATATTTGTTAACTTCTCGTTTTTAAGAGTTGTAAAAATAACGAAATAATGAAAGGTTTTATTCTATTAATTGCAGTTTTGTTTTGCACACATGCTACCATTGGTCAAATATTGATTGGTGAGCCAACAAGTACTTCAAAAAAAGAAAAGAAAAAAAGACAAGAAGTTTCAAAATCGGACACGATTGGTAAGAAAAAAATTGAATCTAGTACAGCAGCCTATCTCGTTACAAATTGGTCCAAATCGTATCGTCTTCTCGAGAAAAATGGTGATATCTATGGCGATACACTTGGAATTCGTGCAGATGAAAAGAATTTGACGACTTGGTCTTTTGGAATAGGTATGCAAAGCCAAATAAACAAACATTTGATGTGGGATGGTGGGATTGCTCTTTTGCGAAACGGGGAAAGCTATTCCTTCACCGGATCGGATTCAACTTTTGCCTCACAAACCTATTACAGTTACATTTCGATGCCAGTTCGAATAAATTACACCATTGGAAACGAAATAAAGTTTTACGTTGGAGCAGGCTTAATACCTCAAATGTTCACTGGTTACCGACAAGAACAACAATGGACTACGAGCCTAGATGCAAAAGTTGATGAAACAATTAAAACAAAATCGGGTTATAATTCTTTTGTTTTGAGCTCTGTTTTAAATGTTGGAATAATCTTAAGCTTCCAGAATAATTGGTCGTTAATGGTTTCTCCTGAAGCTAGAATTCAATTGACTTCGAGTTATGAGAAATTGAATGGGTTCATTCATAAAGGAAGAGCTTTTGGAATTACATTTGGATTGACAAGAAATTTATAGGAATATGAAAGTAAGCGAGGTTATCCAATATCTTGAAGAATTAGCTCCAAAATCAAGTCAGGAATCTTACGATAATTGCGGTTTGCTGGTTGGTGATAAAAATTCATTAATTACTTCTGCGTTGATTTGTTTGGATTGCACGGAAGAAGTTGTTGAAGAGGCGGTTAAGAATGGTTTTAACCTAATAATTGCGCACCATCCTGTTATTTTTAAAGGTTTAAAATCGTTGACTGGTGCAAATTATATTGAACGAACAATTTTGGCGTGTATTAAAAATGACATCGCTTTATATGCCATTCATACGAATTTAGATAATTATTCTAAAGGTGTAAATTTTGAAATTGGACAAAGATTAGGGTTAAGAAATTTAAAGGTTTTGGCTCCTAAAAGTGGTGTTTTATATAAGTTAAGTGTTTTTGTTCCGCAAGAAAACCTTCTTTCATTGAACAAAGCGGTTTTTGAAGCTGGGGCTGGTAAAATTGGAAATTATGAAGAATGTCATTTCAATACTGTTGGAACGGGAACATTCAAACCAGTGGAGGATGCAAAACCTTTTTCAGGAGAATTAAATATTTTAAGTGAATCCCAAGAAATCAAAGCTGAATATCTCGTAAGTGCTCATCTATTACAAACAGTTGTGAAAGCAATGAAGGAAGCACATCCTTATGAGGAGGTTGCTCACGATATCATTCTTTTAGCTAATGAAAATGAATCTGAAGGAAGTGGAATGATTGGAGAATTGGAAGAATCGATAGATGAATCTGACTTTTTATCACGTCTTAAAGAAATATTTCAATGTGGAAGTATCCGTCACACTGCCTTTTTAAATAAAAAAATAAAAAATGTTGCTTTTTGTGGCGGTTCGGGAAGTTTTCTGCTGAATCAAGCAAAGCGTTTAAATGCAGACATTTATATCACGGGAGATTTTAAATACCATGAATTTTTTGATGCTGAAAATCAAATTTTGATAGCTGATATTGGTCATTATGAAAGTGAACAATATACTTCTGATTTAATTGCTGATATATTGAAGAAAAAATTTACTACCTTTGCCGTTCATAAAACGGTAATAAATACGAATCCTATTAATTATTTTTAGCACATGGCAGTAACTGCGACTAAAAAAGAGGTATCAGTAGCGGACAAATTGGACGCTCTATATGAATTACAAAAAATTGATTCTGAGATAGATAGAATCAGAACTATCCGTGGTGAATTGCCATTGGAAGTGCAAGATTTAGAGGATGAGTTGGAAGGCTTAGAAACTAGAATTGCTAAAATTCAAGAAGAGATTAAAGAAGTAGATACTGAGATCGTTGATCGTAAAAATGCGACAAAAGATTCAGAAACTGCGATTGCAAAATACAAAGAGCAACAAAATAACGTTCGTAACAACCGTGAATTTGAATCGCTTGCAAAGGAAATCGAATTCCAAGAATTGGAGATTAAATTGCACGAGAAGAAAAGCAAAGAAGCGAAATTCAAGAGTGTGAGCAAAAAGGAAATGTTCGAAGAAGCGAAAGAGCGTTTAGAATTCCGTAAAGGGGATTTGAAAACGAAACAAGCTGAATTAGAAGAAATCGTTGGTGAAACACGTAAGGACGAAGAAGCATTATTGAAGAAATCAGAGGATGCTAAGAAGAAAATTGACGATCGTTTAGTTTTTGCTTATAATCGTTTGAGAGAAAACGCGAAAAATGGTTTATCTGTTGTTCCAGTTGATAGAGATGCTTGTGGAGGTTGTTTTAATAAAATTCCACCACAACGTCAACTTGATATTCAAGCGAAAAAGAAGGTTTTGGTTTGTGAGCACTGTGGACGTATCTTAGTTCCAAGCGAAGAAGAAGCATAAGAATAATTACGGATTTGATCCGACATAATATAGGTTGAGGGCGGATTAATTCCGCCCTAACTTTTTTAAAGAAGATTAGTTTTCTAAAATAAAACAGACGTAAATGAAATTCAGTGATTATAATATTTCACCTTTAATTAAACAACAATTGGAAGTAATGGGTTTTAATAAACCCACAGATATTCAATTCAAATCAATAAAACATATTCTTGAAGGTGAAGATGTAATGGCTGTTGCTCAAACTGGAACAGGTAAAACTGCTGCGTTTGCAATTCCAATTATTGATAAATTGGAAAATAGAAATCGTAAAGGTTATAAAGGAGTACGTTGCATCGTAATGGTTCCAACGCGTGAACTTGCAAAACAGATTTCAGGTGTTTTTAATGAAATTGGAAAAAGAACAACAGTTAAAACGTTTGGACTTTATGGTGGAGTGGAACAAGAACAGCAAATTCGAACGTTAAATAACGGATTAGATGTAATTGTAACGACACCAGGTAGAATGTTTGATTTGATCTCTCAAGGTCATTTAGATATTTCAAAACTCGAGTTTTTAGTTTTAGATGAAGCAGATTTAATGCTTGATTTAGGATTCATGAAAGATATTCAAGATGTTTTGAAACACATTCCTAAAAAGCGTCAAACACTTTTCTTTTCGGCTACAATTTCAAAGAAAATAAAGTCGTTAGCATACGAAGTCGTTAGTAATGCTATTCGAATCCAAGTTTCACCTAAAAATCCGGTTGCAAAGAACATTGATCACGCTGTTGCTTTTGTTGATATGGACGATAAGCGATTTTTTCTAGAGAATATCCTGAAGGAATACGAAGACAAGAAATTCATTGTTTTTGCTCGTACAAAAGTACGTGTTGAACGTGTTCACGCTGCGATGGAAAGAGTAGGAGTGAAGGCAGAAATATTGCACGGTGGAATTGAACAAAAAGACCGTTTTGCAATTCTCGATCGTTTTCGGTCTGATGCCAATAATGTTTTGATTACAACAGATGTTGCTGCTCGTGGAATTGATATCCCAACAATGGATTATGTGATCAATTACGATTTGCCGGACGATGCAGAAAACTATGTTCACCGTTGCGGTAGAACAGGTCGTGGAAATAAACGTGGTCAAGCTTTATCGTTTTGCAGCGAAGCAGAAAAAGAGTTGTTAGAAGCAATTGAAGCTTATACAGGTGAAGAAATTGAGCAATATACGATTACAAAAGACGAATATTTAGACATTCTAAACGACAGTGACGACGGAAGTAATAATTGGAAAAAATTACTGGATCAGTCGAATAAAGAAGATGGCACTGAAGATGAGTGGTGATTTAAAAACTGCAATTAGTAATTAGCAATTAGTAACTCATTTAAAGAATATTCACTTCCCGCTCCAACGTTACCCCAAACTTCTCTTCAATGTCCTTTATAATTCGAGAAGATAAGCGATAAATCTCTTTACCAGTAGCACTGCCATAATTCACAAGAACAAGCGCTTGTAATTTATGAACACCATATTGACTGTACATTTTACCTTTCCAACCTGCTTGTTCAATTAGCCATCCTGCAGGAAGTTTGCGTTTACCTGGTTCAGCAGCAAAATTTGGAATTGTAGGGTATGTTTTCAAGATTTCGTCTAGAACCTTTTGATCAACAACTGGATTCTTAAAAAAACTTCCAGCATTTCCCATTTCTTTTGGGTCTGGTAATTTTGATTTGCGAATTGAAATAACAGCCTTACTAATATCCTTTATCGTCGGTTTCGTAACACTCATTTTCATCAATTCACTTTCTATCGCGCCATAACTCGTATTTAAATTCGGTTTTTTAGAAAGTTTAAAAGAGACAGAAAGAATGACGTATTGACCTTTCAATTTATTTTTAAATACACTTTCTCTATAACCAAATTCACATGCTTTATTATCGAAAGTGTGAATTTCACCACTTGGAATGTGATATGCTTCTAATTCAACAAAAACATCTTTTATTTCAACGCCATAGGCACCAATATTTTGCATTGGACTTGCTCCAACGCTTCCTGGAATTAAACTGAGATTTTCAATTCCTGCAAAATTATGTTTGATACATTTATTTACGAAATCATTCCAGACTTCACCCGCACCCGCTTTAACAATAGCCGAATCAGCTGTTTCTTCAATAATTTCAAAGCCTTTAATTTCATTGCGTAAAACGGCACCATCAAAATCTTCAGTGAACAATAAATTACTTCCTCCACCTAATATTAAAAGTTTGTCACCAGTAAATTTTGTTAATAAATTTTTTAGTTCGTCGACATTAGCAAAACGAGAAAAATGTTTTGCGTGAACTGAGATGCCAAAAGTGTTGTAAGGTTTTAAATCGATATTGTTGAATGCCATGGTGCAAAATTAGCTAATATTTAGTTAACATACGGGATATAGCTTGTTGAGTTACTCTTTTTCATGAATTTTATTTTTTTAAAAGTAAAAAGGAAGAAGTAAAAGGTTATTTCCCGAGAATCAAATTACTTTTACCTTGTACCTTTTCACTTTTCTTCCTTATTTTTACCACATGCAATTCAAAAAAATCAGCTTAGAAGAATTAAATTCATACAATGAAAACACCATGATGGGTGTTCTAGGAATTGAGTGTATCGAAATAGGAACTGATTATATTGTTTCAACGATGCCCGTAGATCATAGAACTCATCAACCAATGGGTTTACTCCACGGTGGAGCGAGTGTGGCACTTATTGAGAGCATAGGTTCGATGGGGTCCACGTTATTACTTGACCTTTCGAAAGAATATCCAGTTGGATTAGAGGTAAATGCAAATCATGTTGGTTCTGTTAAAAGCGGAAAAGTAAAAGCTATAGGTAAAATTGTGCATGCTGGCAGAAGTACGCATTTATGGCAAGTGGATATTTTTGATGTGGAAACGAATAAATTGATTTGTACTGGACGTTTAACAATAATGGTTATTCAACGCGCTTAATTTTGGCTGATATATTAAAATATAGAATTCCAGGTGAATCAATTGTTGAGAAAACAGGTCATTTTACGATTGATTATGACACAAAAGAACCGAAAGGATTTGTTATAGGTGATTTCATCTCAGATGCAATTTATATTTTTCAAGAAACAACTGTGAAAGGGGAATTATCCTTTCTAACAGAAAAACCGTACATCGCTTCTCACGAAGAATATATAGAAGAATCAGTTAAAGTTTTAGAGGCTTTCGATTCTTTCGGACTTCAAAAAATGGTCTTGTCACGCATTAAACAAGTGGATTTTGATGAAACGAAATCGGAGTTATTGTTTCGTGAACTGGTTAAAAAATATCCAAATGCTTTTGTCTATTTAATTTCAAGTAAATTATTCGGAACATGGATTGGAGCAACTCCTGAAATTCTTTTAGTAACAGCGTTGCATTCTGGTTTCACGATGGCACTTGCTGGAACAAAAAAAGCAGATGATACTTCCGATTGGGAATCTAAAGAAAATGATGAGCAACAATTTGTGACTGATTTTATTCAAACACGTTTGATTGAAAACAAGTATGAAAATGTAGAATTAAGCGGTCCATTTGAAGTTATTGCTGGTCCAGTAAAGCATTTACGTACTGATATATCATTTGATTTTGAAAATGGAAAAGCCCTCAAAACAATTCGAACGTTGCATCCAACACCAGCTGTTAGTGGATTTCCTCAAAAGGAGGCAATTAGTCAAATTTTGGAAACGGAAAAACATGAAAGGTTGTTTTATACTGGGTTTATTGGTTTAATGAATCAGAATAAAAATCAAATCTATGTGAATTTAAGGTGTTGTCAAATCCAAAAAGGGGCAGCTTATTTATATTTAGGTGGAGGATTTACCAAAGATTCTATTCCTGAATTAGAATGGCAAGAAACAGAAAATAAAAGCAAAACCCTATTAAACATTCTACAAAAACTGTAGCTTTGGATTCAAATGATTTCAAGTAATAAAATAGGTGTTCAATTAATTGTCGAAGAATGTGTCGCTCATGGAATGAAACACGTTGTTTGCTCTCCAGGTTCGCGCAATGCACCTTTCGTAATAGCTTTTGATGAGCACCCCGAAATAAATTGTTATGTCGTTCATGATGAGCGAAGTGCTGCCTTTTTTGCAATGGGAATGGCACAACAATTAAACGAACCTGTTGGAATTGTCTGTACCTCTGGTTCAGCAAGTTTAAATTATTATCCAGCAATTGCAGAAGCTTTTTATCAATGTATTCCTTTAGTCGTAATTACAGCTGATCGACCGATAGAGTGGATAGATCAAGGTGATGGACAAACGATTGTTCAGAAAGATGTTTTTAAAAATCACATTCGATATAGTTGTCAGTTTTCAGAGAAGATTAATTCGGAGGATGAAAAATGGTATTTACAGAGAGAAATTGCAATTGCTTTTTCTGAAGGAAATACGGTTTGGAAAGGCCCAATTCATTTTAATGTTGCATTGAACGAACCTCTTTATATAACAAGTGAAATTGAAGCTTCATATACTCGAAAATTAGAAATAGTACGAGGCTTCTTTCAATTTAATTCGGCACAAGCAATAGAATTAACGAAAGCACTCAATGTACCGAAAATAATGGTCATTTGTGGGCAATTGAATCCTGATAAAGTATTGTTGGAACAATTGAAACTATTCGCTGAAGATACATCGGTTGTGGTATTGGTAGAAAATACGTCCAATTTGGTGGATATGAATTTTATTCATTGCATCGATCGTACGTTGAATAGTATTTCAGATGAAGAATTGAAAGATTTTGCCCCTGACTTGTTAATTACAATCGGCGGTGCTGTTGTATCAAAAAAGATCAAAGCATATTTACGTAAATTTCGTCCAGCTGAACATTGGAAAGTTGGGTGTGAGTTCCCATACATGGATACGTATCAATGTTTATCAAAATCGTTTCAAACGGACGCGACTTCCTTTTTCAGAGAAATTAATACATTAAACAACGAGAAAAATACTTCAAATTACGGTTCCAATTGGAAGCAACGAGATTTTATTGTTCAGGATAAGATGGCTGATTTCTTTAGTCAAGTTGAATTCTCAGATCTCAAAGCATTCGAAACAATATTAGATTATTTGCCAGAAATGTCGCATTTGCACATGGCGAACAGTTCAGTTGTGCGCTATTGTCAATTATTCGATCCAATAAAATCAATCCAATATTGGAGTAACAGGGGAACAAGTGGAATAGACGGAAGTTCCAGTACAGCTTGTGGTGCATCAATTATCAAGAATGATGATTTACACTTATTGATTACAGGAGATGTTTCGTTTCTATATGATAGCAACGCTTTTTGGAATCAGTATTTACAACCAAATCTGCGCATTGTTTTAATAAACAATGGAGGTGGAGGAATCTTTAAAATTATTCCTGGGCCCGCGTCTTCCAATCAATTGGAAAAGTATTTTGAAGCAAAACATACGATGGATGCTGAAAATATATCGAAAGCGTTTAATTTAGAATATTTGTTTGCTGATTCAACTCAATTAATTGAAGAACAAATGGAGGCATTTTTCAGTTATGATGAAACTGGTCGACCAAAATTATTAGAGATCAATACGGCTACAACTGATAATCATCATAAATTGGAAGAATTTTTCCAAAGGATGAAGTAAAGCAATGAATAAACTTTAATTTTACACAAAAAAAATGATAGATTTTTCAATACTATTTTCTTGGGACGCTTTAGTCTATTTGGTAATCCTTTCGTTATTAGAAATAGTTTTAGGGATAGATAATATTATTTTTATCAGTATCGTAACAGATAAATTACCGAAAGAAAAGAAACGTAAAGCTAGAAATATAGGACTTATATTAGCGTTGGTAGTTCGTTTGGTCTTATTAAGTGTTGTTGCTTGGATTATGGGTATGACGAAACCATTTTTCCCAACTGCTCCGTATGAATGGTTAAAAGAATTTTCTGGACAAAGTGTTGTTTTATTAGCCGGTGGTTTATTCCTAATTTACAAAAGTACACTTGAAATGCACAGCAGTGTAAAAGGTCATGAAGAAGTGCATGCACCGAAGAAAGGTGGACTAAGAGCAGTTATAATTCAAATAGTCTTGATAGACATTGTATTCAGCTTCGATTCAATCATAACTGCCATTGGAATGACAAATGGAATTAAAGCTGAGATCGGTGGTAACCCAATAATAATTATTTATGTTGCAGTAATCATATCGATGATTGTAATGCTGAGTTTCGCAAAGCAAATCAGTGAGTTTATTAATAATCGACCAACGATAAAAATGATTGCTTTGAGTTTCCTCGTTACAATTGGGGTGATATTAGTTGCAGAATCATTTGGTCAACATGTTCCAAAAGGTTATATCTATTTTGCAATGGTTTTCTCTTTAATTGTTGAGTTCTTGAATATCAGAATGCGAAAAAATAAAGGTCTGGAATAATGACTGAGGCTGAAGCTCGAATTTTTCTTGGACTTGAAAATGGGAATGATCCGCAAGAAGCATTCGAAGAACAACTTTTTCAATTCAAGCAATTTTTCACAAGCAAACCAATCATTTTGTCTACGTTCAAATCGAAACTTGAAAAATTGAAAAAACTCGACGATGCAGCCCGTTTTTTTGAGATTGAATATAGTATTCCGCTAGCAAATGAAACAGAATCATTCGGTGATTTTGAAAATATATTGGAAGCATTTCAGTGTTATCAGATTCTAAAAAGTATTTTATTTCAAAGAATTCAAGTTGCTTATTCTCCTTTAGAATTACAACAATGCGTTGAAGATTTATTGGTGTTAAATAGTGCTTATATCAACTTATGGCCGGACACTAAAATCGAAGCGTCTTCTGTCATTTTGTCTAAGGAACTAGATCCGATGGAACTTTTAGCTGACATCAAAAGGATGATTAACGTTGGAATTGTGACATTCACTGATTTGGCAAAGGAATTGACGGAGCCAAACAGTATTTTAAAAAAAGAGTCGATGCGCTTATATTTATTAAACCAAAAAAAGAACAATGGATGAGGTTTTAGTAAATTTAAAAATTCAATTGGAGAAAGAAGAATGGCCAAATATCTATTTGTTCAAATTTATCATCCCAAATGAACCAGAGAAAATAGCACACGTCACAGCTTTGTTTAATGACAGTAGTGATATTGTTATGCATCCATCAAAAAATGGAACATATATGAGTGTTAGTGCGAAAGAATTAATGTTGGATGTAGATTCCATCATCGAAAAATATGAATATGCTTCAAAAATTAATGGTTTAATTGCGCTATGATGATATTAATGGGTTACTCGATTTCTAAAGTTCTAATTGGCATCTTGTGCGTGTCTTTAGCATTAATTTTAATTTACATCGCATATAAAAAGCTACTTGCTTATTTGGGGAAAGGAACACCATCACCGAATGACTATTGTGTGCTCTATGCTTTGGAAATTGAACCAGCAAAAGGTGAATTGGAAATATATTTCACTTCAGCAGTTCCACGAACCGTTGCAATTGAAATATTGAACGATGATTTGTCATTAAACCAAATTGTCATTGAAAAAGAGTACAGCGAGGGAGGACACATCATTCGATTTGATTCCAAGAGTCTGCCAAATGGAAATTACTTCTATTGTTTGAGATCGGACAATCAAAAAACCATGAAAAAAATGCGTGTTCAAAACGATTAGGATGCCAAGTTGACAGAAAAAAAAGATTGGCAAAATAGTTGTCAAAAAGATATTTGAATTAATTTTATCACCGTTGAAAGACGAACATATTTAAAACAACAAATTATGGCAATAGAAATTACAGATGCAAACTTCGAAGAAGTAGTATTAAAATCAGACAAACCAGTATTAGTAGATTTTTGGGCAGAATGGTGTGGACCTTGTCGCATGATCGGACCAATCGTAGAAGAAATGTCTTCAGAATATGAAGGTAAAGCAATCATTGGAAAAGTAAATGTTGATTTAAATCCAGGTGTTTCGGCACAATTTGGAGTAAGAAACATTCCAACAATACTATTCATCAAAAATGGTGAAGTTGCAGACAAATCAGTTGGTGCAGTTCCAAAAGCACAATTAGTAGCGAAATTAGATGCAATAATGTAATTACTGTATTCAAAAGAGTATATGAAACCGTTTCAAGCAATTGAAGCGGTTTTTTTGTTTAGGTAAATTTCTTTTTCCAAGCTCCGCTGCAGTTGCGCTGCTGCGGTTAATAAAATAGAAAGTCTTCCATAAAGTGTGGACAGTGTCCCATAAAGTGTGTAAGCTCTTGCCAAGCAAACGGAGACTCTTGCCAAGCAAACTGAAACTCATGCGCAGTCAGCT